>NZ_JBQGWG010000005.1:0-195358 GCF_052073805.1 Ornithinimicrobium panacihumi
GAGCTTGTCAAGATGTTTGTGTAAGTGATGTGGGTCACATTGGGTTAGAGGTAGGCGTTTACGCGGTCGGGGTAGACGAGGGCGAGCTCGCCGAGGGCGGCTTTCCAGCCGGTGACGGTGGCGCCTTCGACCAGGCGGGGCACGGACTTTCGGTCTTTGCCTTTGCCGGCCTGCTTGGCTCGTTCGCGGGCTCGTTTGTCCTCGATGTTCATGATCGCCAGCCAGAGCAGCTTGATCACGGCTTCGTCGCTGGGGAAGTGGCCGCGGTTCTTGATGATCTTGCGCAGCTGGTAGTTCAGCGACTCGATGGAGTTGGTGGTGTAGATGACCTTGCGCAGCGCGGGCCCGAACGCCAGGAACGGGGTGAACCGGTCCCAGGCGTTCTCCCAGGTCGCGACCGCGGCCGGGTACTTCTTGCCCAGGTTGGAGTCGGCGAAGGTGGTCAGCGCCATCAGCGCGGCGTCCTCGTCGGGGGCGGTGTAGATCGGGCGCAGCATCGCCGCGACGGCCTTGCGGTCGGTGTAGGACACGAACCGCATCGAGGCCCGGATCAGGTGCACCACGCAGGTCTGCACCATCGCGTGCGGCCAGGTCGCCTCGATGGCCTCGGCCAGGCCGGCCAGCCCGTCGCAGCAGACGATGAGCACGTCCTTGACGCCGCGGTTGGCCAGCTGGGCGCACACGCCGGCCCAGAACTTCGCGCCCTCGGTGGCCTGGACCCAGATACCCAGGACGTGCTTGATGCCGTCCATGTCGACACCGACGGCGATGTGCGCCGAGCGGTTGGTCACGTGCGCGCCGTCGCGGACCTTGACCACCAGGGCGTCGAGGTAGATCACCGGGTAGAACGCCTCCAGCGGGCGGGACTGCCAGGCCTTGACCTCCTCGAGCACGGCGTCGGTGACGTTGCTGATCGTCTCGTGGGACAGCTCGGTGCCCAGCGTCGCGGCCAGATGATGCTGGATGTCGCGCACCGTCATCCCGCCGGCGTACAGAGAGATGATCATGTCCTCCAGCCCGCCCAGGCGGCGGGCGCCCTTGGGCACCAGCGCCGAGGAGAACGTGGAGTTGCGGTCCCGGGGCTGGTCCAGGGCGATGTCGCCGACCTCGGTGCTCACCGTCTTGGGGGTGGTGCCGTTGCGGGAGTTCCCCGAACGTCGGCCGGCCGCGTCGCCCTTGGCGTACCCGAGGTGGTCGGTCAGCTCGGCTCCCATGCCGCGCTCCAGGACGGTCTTGATCATCTCGGGCAGGAAGCCACCGGCCCCGGTCAGGGACACCCCGCGCTCACCGGTCGCCGCGAGCAGCTTGTCGACCAGCTCGTCGTCGAAGAACTCCTCACGCAGCCGGGCAGCCTCGGCCCGCTGGTCCACCTCGACCTGGTCCAGGTCCTCGGCCCTCATCTCGTCGTGCGTCATGCTCACAATCAATCTCCTTCTCGGTCGGAGACCCGGCACTTACACAGACCATCTGACACCTCCAAGGCCGCCGGTGCCCGTGCCGGGTACGTCTACCTGCACTCCGCGGTCGATGACCACTCCCGGCTGGCCTACACCGAGGAGCTCATCGATGAAAAGGGCGCGACCGCGGCCGGGTTCTGGGAGCGTGCTGTCAAGTTCTTCCGTCGGCACGGGATCAAGCGGATCCGGCGGGTCCTGACCGACAACGGCTCCTGCTACCGGTCGTTCCTGTTCAACGCGGCCCTGACCGTCAGCCGTACCCGCCACAAGTGGACCCGGCCCTACCGTCCCCAGACCAACGGCAAGGTCGAGCGGTACCACCGCACCCTGTCCCGAGAATGGGCCCGCAGCCGTGCCTGGTCCAGCAACGCCGAACGAGCAGCCGCTCTCCAAGCCTTCCTGGACCGCTACAACTACACTCGACCGCACACCGCACTCAAGGGCAGACCCCCAGTCAGCCGCGTCCCGAACACTGTCACCAACCTCGCGGCGTAGTACAACTAGGTCCTCGCCGTCGCGAGCCCCCAGAGGTCCTCCGGCCCGACCCCCTTGAGACTGTCCACCAGCCGCAGGCCCGGTCGGGCGTCGATCGAGACCATGTGCGGGATCCCGATCGTCGGCACCCCGGCGGCCACGGCCGAGGCGGTGCCGGTGGGCGAGTCCTCCAGCGCCACGCAGTCCTCAGGGTCGACCCCGAGGTGCGCGGCCGCCGTCAGGTAGGGCTCGGGGTGCGGCTTGCCGTGCGCGACGACGTCTCCGGTGATGACCGCGTCGAAGGTGCCCTCGGGCAGCGCCTCCTGCAGGACCTCGGCCAGGACGGTGCAGGACATGGTGACCAGCGCGCACGGCACCCCGCGCTCCTTCAGCCCGGTGAGGAGCTCGAGGGCGCCGGGCCGCCAAGGCATCTGCTCGGCCATCCTGGCGCGCACCCGGCCCTGGATCAGGTCGACGATCTCCTCCGGCGTCCCGGTCACGGGCGTCTGCGCCAGGATGATCTCCGCCGAGACCACCAGGGGGTTGCCGACCAGCTGCAGGCCCTGCTCGTGGGTCCACGTCCCGCCGAAGGACTCCACCAGGTCGGTCTCGGCCGCCATCCAGTAGGGCTCGGTGTCGATGATGGTGCCGTCCATGTCCCACAGGACCGCCGCAGGGAGCTGGGGGGACATCGGGGTGGGAGTCACGGATCCATCGTAGGAGACACGTAGGGTGGCCACACCGGTCCGACGGACGAGCAGGAGGCCTGGAGCATGTTGGAGTTCGCTGACGTCCCCGAGCTGCGGGACCTGGTGGTGATCGCGGCGTTCGAGGGATGGAACGACGCGGGCGAGTCCGCCTCGAGCGCGCTGGAGCACCTGCGCACTGTCTGGGACGCCGAGCTCATCGCCTCGGTGGACCCCGAGGACTACTACGACATGCAGGTCAACCGGCCCACCGTCGTCACCGTCGACGGGCAGCGGTCGCTGCGCTGGCCCTCGACCCGGCTCTACCTCGCGCGCAACAGCCCGCTCGGGCGGGACGTGCTGCTCATCCAGGGCATCGAGCCCTCGATCCGGTGGCGCAGCTTCAGCAGCGAGATCCTCGACTTCTGCTTCTCCCACAACCCCAGCCTGCTCATCACCCTCGGCGGGCTCCTCGCCGACGTCCCCCACACCCGGCCCATCCCGGTCAGCGTCTCCAGCGAGGACGACGGCCTGCGCGAGCAGGGGCTGGCCGAGCGCAGCACCTACGAAGGCCCCACCGGCATCATCGGGGTGATCTCCGAGCTGGCCCAGCGTCGTGGTCTGCCCACGATGTCGGCGTGGGCCGCGGTCCCCCACTACGCCGGCGGTCCGCCCTCCCCGAAGGCCACCCTGGCGCTGCTGGGTGCCCTGGAGGACCTCCTCGGCTGCGTGATCGACGACACCGACGTCACCGAGGCGGCCCGGGCCTGGGAGCGGGGCGTGGACGAGCTGGCCTCCTCCGACGACGAGGTGGCCGAATACGTCGCCTCCCTCGAGGAGGCCCAGGACACCGCCGAGCTGCCCGAGGCCAGCGGCGATGCGATCGCCCGCGAGTTCGAGCGCTATCTGCGGCGTCGCGGCGAGGAAGGTTCCCCCCGGGGCTGACGAGCCGGGCCGGAGTTCAGCTGGCCAGGTCAGCCGGCCAGGTCGACCCCGAGCAGCGCGTCCACGGCGGCCGGCACGGCGGGTGAGACCGAGCCGACCCGCACCGCCTCGCTCGCCCACGCGTCGACGGCGGCCAGCGCACCGGGAGCGTCGAGGTCCTGGGCCAGACGGGCCCGCACCTCCTGCACCGTGCGGGTCTCCCGCTCGCCGACCTCGAGGGCGTCGTCGATCAGCGCCGTGGCCGCCCGCCAGGTCTCCCAGCGCTGCTGCGCCCCGGCCAGGTCGGCATCGGTCCACTCCCAGGGCGTGCGGTAGTGCCGCGCCAGCAGCGCCAGCCGGATGACCATGGGGTGCACGCCCTCCCGGCGCAGCGTGGAGACCAGCACCAGGTTGCCCTTGGACTTGCTCATCTTCTCGCCCTCGTAGCCGACCATCGCCTGGTGGACGTAGGCCCGCGCGAACGAGTCCGGCCCGGCCACCGCGGCCGCCTCGACGGCACTCATCTCGTGGTGCGGGAAGATCAGGTCGGAGCCCCCGCCCTGGATGTCGAAACCGGGCCCGAGATGCTGCAGCGCGATCGTCGAGCACTCGATGTGCCAGCCCGGCCGCCCCTCCCCCAGCGACTCCCCCGGCCAGTGGGGCTCCCCCTCGCGGGCAGCCCGCCACAGCAGCGGGTCGAGCGGGTCCCGCTTGCCCTCGCGGTCGGGGTCGCCGCCGCGCTCGGCGAAGACCTCCATCATCTGCTCCCGCGTCCACCCGGAGACCTCGCCGAAGCTGGGCTGCAGGGACAGGTCGAGGTAGACGTCGTGCGCGTCGGTCTCGACGGCGCCTTCCTCCTGGGAGACGGGGATCCGGTATGCGGCTCCGCTCGCCACCACCTTCTGCACCGCGTGGACGTCGTCGGGGATGCCCTCGACGGCCCCGACGTAGTGGTCCGGTGCCAGGATCCGCAGCGCCTCCATGTCCTCACGGAAGAGGTCGATCTCGCCCTCGGCGAGGTCCTCCCAGTGGACGCCGTCGCGCTGGGCCCGCTCCAGGAGCGGCTCGTCGATGTCGGTGACGTTCTGGACGTAGCGGACCTCCAGGCCGGCATCGAGCCAGACGCGCTGGACCAGGTCGAAGGTCAGGTAGGTGGCGGCGTGCCCCAGGTGGGTGGCGTCGTAGGGCGTGATGCCGCAGACGTAGAGCCGCGCCTGCTCCGCAGGGTGCACCGTGCGCAGACCGCCCGAGGCTGTGTCGTGCACCGTCAGCGGCTCGCCGGAGCCGGAGAGTCGGGGCACGGACGGGGAGGACCAGGACTTCACGGGAGGAGCCTAGCCCCAGTCGGTGACAAGTCATTCATCACAGGTCGTTCGCCACGGCCCTTCACCACAGTGGCCAGGGCAGGGGGTAACGATCCGCCGGGGGCAGCGGCAGGCGTGGGTCGGCGAGCAGGTCGGTGCACCGCTGCCGCAGGACGTCCAGCTCGGTGCGGGACAGCAGCTCGGCCAGCGGTCCGTCGTCGGTGGCGGCACCGAGCACCGCGGCCACCTGCCCCTGCTCCTCCTCGGTCAGCGGCTGCCCGGCCCAGCCCCACAGGACGGTGCGCAGCTTCGGGTGCTCGTTGAGGCACAGCCCGTGGTCGAAGGCCCACAGCCGCTCCCCCACCTGCCCGATGTGTGCCGCCTTGCGGTCGGCGTTGTCCAGCACCACGTCCAGCAGCGCCAGGGACCGGAGCCGGGGGTCGTCGGCGTGCACGACCACCAGCGGCGCACCCGTCTCGTCCTGGGCCTCCACGATGGTCAGCCAGCCCTCGGTGACGTCGTCGGGCCGCAGCACGTCGACGAGGCCGCTCGCCGGCCGGGCGACGTCGTCGGCCTCCACCCACAGCTGGACCGAGCCGGGCCCCAGCGGACCGTCCCGCAGCACCGTGGGCGGCACGAGGTGCCAGCCGCCAAGCTCGCTGATCAGGTATGCGGCCACCTCCCTGAGCGCGAGCGTGCCGCCGGCGAAGTCGCGCAGGGGGCGCTCTCCCCGGATCGGCTTGTAGACGGCCCTGCGCCCGCCCGGGCCGTCGTCCGGCCCGAGCAGGTCGGCCAGGACGGTGACGTTGGAGGCCTCGCTGAGCACGCCGAGCGGGGCCAGCCCGGCCGTGCTCAGCAGACCGAGCTCGCCGTCAGCGCCGGTAGCCGTTGGCACGGGGGCAGATGTGTCCGGAGGGGTCGAGCGGTTGCCCGCAGAAGGGGCAACCCGGGCGGCCACCCTCCAGGGAGGCGGTGCACCGGCTGGCGAAGGCGCGGGCCCGGGGCGCGTCCAGGACGATGGCCAGCGACTGGGGAGGCAGGCCGTCCCACGGGTAGTCGCCCTCGGGGTCCAGGCCCATGAGGTCCTCGATGTCGGGGCGGTCGTAGGCCTCGATGACCACCCGCTCCCGCTCGGGCTGCCAGGCGATCGAGAGACGCTGCACCCGGAAGTCGTCGTCGAAGGGTGCGTCCAGCGGCGCGTTGTCCAGATAGGCCGCGGCGGCCTCCTCCGACCCTTCCCTCGGGGCGACCTCGTCGATGAGCTGGACGAGGGAGGTGCCCAGCAGACGGACCTGCTCCTTCTCCAGGGAGACGGTCGTGCGGCGGGCACCGTCGGTGGCCTGCACGAAGAAGGTGCGCTGCCCGGGCGGTCCGACGCTCCCGGCGACGCAGCGCTCGGGCGGGTCGTAGACGTGGTCGACCATGCCTCCCACCCTACGTCCCGGCGCCTCCGCCGACCGCCCCGTCACCGCTGGGCCCGTCGCCGCTCGCCTCGTCCGCGGCCAACCGTCCCACCAGGGCGGCAAGGTCGACCGCGCCCGTCCCGGTGTCGTTCATCCGCAGGACGAAGGGACGCGAGGGGGTCCGGTGCACGATGCTCAACGAGGCGGGATCGACCACGATCCGCTGGAAGTGGTCCAGGGGCGTGGCCAGGGCCTCGGCCAGGACCGCCTTGATGACGTCGCCGTGGCTGACCGCCAGCCAGACGGCGCCCGGCCCGTGCTCGGCCTCGATCCGGGCGTCGTGCTCCCGCACCGCGCGGACCGCCCGCTCCTGCATCTGGGCCAGGCCCTCGTGCTCGTGCTCCGGGTGGGCGGGAAAGACCACCTGGGAGGGGCGGTCCTGGACGTCCTTCCAGAGCGGCTCCTTCGCGAGGTCGTTCAACGACCGACCGGTCCATGCCCCATACCGTGCCTCCCCCAGGCCCTCCTCGGTGGTGAGGTCGGGACGCCGGTCCTCGGGGAGACCGGCGAGGACGAGCTCGGCGGTCTCCTGGCACCGCTGCAGCGGGCTGGCCACCACGGCGACCACGCCCGTGTCCGCCAGACGTCGCCCGACGCCGGCCGCCTGCTCCCGCCCCAGGTCGTCGAGGGCCACACCGGAGGTCCATCCGGCCAGGACCCCCGTGGCGTTGGAGGTGGTGCGCCCGTGGCGCAGCAGCAGGCAGATCGCCATCAGGTCAGCCGGGCGTGCGCGGCGACGGCGATCTCCAGCGCGTCCATGCGGGCGGTGAGGTCCCTGCCCCACGGTGCGACGGTGAGGGTGGTGATGCCTGCGTCCTGGTAGCGGCGCATCCGTTCGGTGATCCGGTCGACGTCGCCGAGCAGGGAGGTGTCGTCGACGAACTGCGCGGGGAGGGCCTCGGCGGCCTCCCCCCAGCGCTTGTCGAGGTAGAGGTCCTGCACCCGGTCGGCCTCCTTCTCGTAGCCCATCCGGCAGGCGAGCTGGTGGTAGAAGTTCTGCTCCCGGCTGCCCATGCCACCGACGTAGAGGGCCGGATAGGGGCTGACGGTGCGGACGCAGGCCTCCAGGTCGTCGCCGGTGGCCATGGCGACCGTCGCGCTGGTGTCGAAGGTGACATCGTCGAGGTCGGCGGGAGGCGGTTCGCGGCGGGCCAGGCCTGCCTCGAGGTGCCGGCGCTGCTCGGCGAAGTAGTCCGGTGCCACGAACACCCCGAGCCAGCCGTCGGCGATCTCGCCGGCGAGCTCGAGATTCTTCGGCCCGACCGCGGCCAGGTAGATCGGGATCTGACGGCGGTGGGTGTGGGTCAGCCGCAGGGCCTTGCCGGCGCCGTCGGGCAGCGGCAGGGTGAAGTGCTCACCCTCGTAGCTGAGGGGACGGTGCGACAGCGCGGTGCGCACGACGTCGACGTACTCGCGCGTGCGGCCCAAGGGTCGGGCGAACCGGACCCCGTGCCAGCCCTCGGAGACCTGGGGTCCGCTGACCCCGAGTCCGAGCCGGAAGCGTCCCCCGGACAGGCTGTCGAGGCTGACGGCGGTCATGGCGGTGGCGGCCGGCGTCCGCGCCGGGATCTGCATGACCCCCGCGCCGAGACCGATCCGCTCGGTCTGCGCCCCGACCCAGGACAGGACCGTGACCACGTCCGGGCCGTAGGCCTCCGCCGCCCAGAAGACGTCGACGCCGAGCTCGTCGGCGCGCCTGACCAGCGCCAGGTTGTCGGCGTCCCGCCCCTGCCCGAAGAAGCCGCAGCTCAGGCCCAGGCGCACCGCTCAGCCCCGGGAGGACTCGGGGTCGGCAACCTCGTCGTCCTCGTCCTCGCCGTCCTCATCGTCGTAGTCGTCATCCTCGTCGTCATCGTCGAGGTCGTCGTCATCGTCCTCGTCATCGTCGTCGAGGTCGTCGTCCAGATCGTCGTCGTAGTCGGAGTCGTCCGCCTCGTCGTCGAGGTCGTCCTCGGTGAGGTCCTCGTCGTAGACGTCGAGGGGGGTGACCTCTCCGTAGGCGTCCATGAGGGCGTCGTCATAGGCCGAGAAGGTCTCGGCGACGTGCTCGTAGGCCTCGACGAGGTTGGGGTCCTCGTCCCCATGCTTGACCGCTGCGATCTCCAGGTGACGCTCGAGGGCAGCGACGAAGTCGGACAGGGCGGCGCGCGGGTCAGCGGTCATGGCCTGACCGTAGCGCGAAATCGTCCTCCGTGGCAGGTGTTATCGCACCGCGGTGCCGTCCGTGCCTATGCTGTGCCTCACCATGGTCGAGTACGAGTTCAAGGAGCTCACCTTCCACCGTGACCAGAGCCGGTCGGAGGTGCGTCAGGCCCTGACCGAGCACGCCGAGTACGGCCACTGGGAGCTGGCGCGGGTGCGTGTCTTCTGGGGTGGAGTCCGCAAGGTCGTGCTCAGGCGCAAGATCATCCGCGTGCGCAGGACGGCCTGACCTCGGCGGTCCGTGCTCAGCAGTCGGTGACCAGCTGCGCCAGGACCCTGGTGCCGAACCGGATCGAGTCCACCGGCACCCGCTCGTCGACGCCGTGGAACATCCCCACGAAGTCCAGGTCGGCCGGCAGGCGCAGCGGCGCGAAGCCGTAGCCGGTGATCCCCAGGCGGGACAGGTGCTTGTTGTCGGTGCCGCCGGAGAGGCAGTAGGGCAGCACGCGGGCCCCGGGGTCCTCCTTGAGCAGGGCCCGCTTCATCGAGTCGACGAGCTCGCCGCTGCTGGGTGCCTCGAGAGCCACGTCCTTGTGCTCGATCTCGACCTCGACGTGCTCCCCCGCCAGCTCACGGATGGTGGCCAGGAGCTCCTCCTCGTGGCCGGGCAGGAAACGGCAGTCCAGCGAGGCCGAGGCAGCCTGGGGGATGACGTTCATCTTGTAGCCCGAGGAGAGCATGGAGAAGTTCGAGGTGTCGCTGAGGGTGCCCTCGACGAACCTGCGGGCGCCACCGAGCCGGGTGAGCATCTCCTCGACCGACTCGCCGCTGTCCGAGCTCCACGAGGCGCCGGTGATGTCGGCCACGCCGTCGAAGAGCTCTCGGACCGAGGCGATGTAGGTCCGCGGCCAGCGGTGGGCGTCGATCCGGGCGATCGCCCCGGCGAGCCGCACGATGGCGTTCTCGTCGTTGGGGACCGATCCGTGGCCGGCCCGCCCACGTGCGTGCAGCCGGAGCCAGGCGATGCCCTTCTCCGCGGTCTGCAGCAGGTAGGCGCGGGTGTCTGCGCCGGTGATCTTGTCCGGCACCGTGATCGAGAAGCCGCCCACCTCGCTGATCGCCTCGGAGCAGCCCTCGAACCATTCCGGGTGCTCGGCGACGACGTGGCCCGCGCCCTTCTTGCCGCCGGCCTCCTCGTCGGCGAAGAAGGCCCACACGATGTCGCGCGGCGGCTTCTCCCCCGACCGGGCCAGCTGGCGCAGGTTCGCCAGCAGCATCGCGTCCATGTCCTTCATGTCCACCGCGCCACGGCCCCAGATCATGCCGTCCTTCTCGACCGCCTCGAAGGGGTCGACGGACCAGTCCTTGGCCTCGGCCGGCACGACGTCCAGGTGACCGTGGAGCACCAGACCGGGACGTGAGCTGTCCCGGCCCTCGGTGCGCACGACCACGCTGGCCCGCCCGGGGTCCGACTCGGTCAGCTGCGGGTCCAGGCCCACCTCCTGGAGCAGGCCCATGACGTACTCGGCGGCAGCCCGCTCACCCGGCCCGCTGCCGTCGCCGTAGTTGCTCGTGTCGATGCGGATGAGCTCCTTGCAGATCCGCACCGCCTCGTCCTCGGGCGTGGACGAGCTCGGCGTCGTGGACAGGGACAGTTCCGCGTCAGTCATGCACCTCAGGGTATGACGTCCGGTTCAGCTGTTGGGCTCGGCGTAGAGATCCAGGTGGTTGCACTCGCGGCACCGGAAGGCCCGCACGAGCAGGCGGGTGGCGCCCATGCTGGAGAAGCCGCCGAAGAAGCTGGTGTCGCGCGGCCCGTCCACCCAGCGCACATAGCCCCTCGAGGACTCACCGGTGTCGTCCAGGAAGCCCTCGGTCAGCATGCCGACCGCGCCGCAGGCGGAGCAGGTGGAGCGCGCCTTCTCCCACCCGGCAGCGCCACCCGCCCCGGCGCCATCGACGCCGGTGTCCCCGCCCACGCGCAGATAGCCGTCCCGCCCACCGTCGGAGGTGGGCGGGACCGTCGGCTCCTCGGTCATCAGGCCTCCTGGCCCCCGCCGGCCAGCTTGGACTCGACGCAGGCCACGAACTGGCCCAGCAGCTTGTCCGAGACCGTCTGCATCACGCCACGGCCGAACTGCGCCGGCTTGCCGGTGATGTGCAGCTCGGTGATGACGTCCACGCGCGTGCCCTCACCCTCGGGTGCCAGCTGCATGGTTGCGGTCGCACCGGCGTTGCCGAGGCCTCGCAGCCCCTTGCCGGTGCCTTCGATGACGGCCCGGTGTGCCTCGTCGTCACGCTCGAGGAACTTGCCGGTGCCGTCGTAGGTGACCGCGATCGGCCCCAGCTTGACCTTGACGTTGCCGGCGAAGGTCTCCTCGTCAGCCTCGGTGACCGTCGCACCGGGGAAGCAGCCACCCACGGTCTTGAGGTCGGTCAGCAGCGCCCAGGTGTCCGCCGGCGTGGCGGGCACGGTGAAGCTGTGGTTGAGCTCCATCGCCATGGGATCACGCCCCCGCCGCGGCCAGCACGGCCCGCCGGGTGAGGACGCCGGCCACGTGCCGTCGGTAGTCGGCCTGACCGTTCAGGTCGGAGGGCGGATCGGTGCCCTCGCCGACCTTGGCGCAGATCTCGCCGATCGCCTCCTCGGTCGCGGCCTGGCCGACCAGCGCCTCCTCCACGGCGCTCGCGCGCAGCGGGGTGTTGCCCATGTTGGTCAGCCCGACCTTGGCCTCGGCGATCGTCCCGCCCTCGGCGCGGACCGCCGCGGCGATGCCGATGATGGCCCACTGGTGGGAGACGCGGACGAACTTCTCGTAGTGGCTCCCCCATCCGGTGTGCTTGGGGATCACCACCGCGGTCAGCAGCTCACCGTCCTGCACGGCCGTCTCGAAGAGGTCCACGAAGAACTCCGAGGCGGGCACGGTGCGCTCACCGTCGGGTCCCTGGATGACCATCTGGCCCTCCAGCGCGAGCACCGGAGCACCCACGTCCCCGGCCGGGTCGGCATGGACCAGGGCTCCGCAGATCGTGCCGCGGTGGCGGATCTGGGGGTCGGCGATCTCCTGGACCGCCTTGTGCAGCAGCCCGAGGTGCTCCTGGACCAGATCGGAACCCAGCACGTCCTGGTATGTGGCGCCCGCGCCGATCCGGATCGCGTCACCTTCCTCGGTGATCCCCTTGAGGGACTCGATCCGGGAGATGTCGACGATGATCCCGGGTGCGTTGAGCCGCATACGGAGGACGGGCAGGAGGGACTGGCCGCCGGAGAGCACCTTGGCGTCGTCACCGTGCTCGGCGAGCAGGCCGAGGGCCTCCTCGACCGAGCTGGGGGCGGCGTAGTCGAACTGTGCGGGGATCATGCGTTGCCGCCTTCCGAGGTCGTGAGGGAGTCCTGGTTGCCGGCGCCCTCGTCGAAGTGGGGTTGTGCCGCGTCCTCGGTCTGGGTGTGACCGCCGGCGCCGGCGTCGTTGATGGCGCGCCAGACCCGCTCGGGCGTGCACGGCATCAGGATGTCGTTGATGCCCATCGGGCGGAGCGCGTCGACGATGGCGTTGACCACTGCGGGCGTGGAGGCGATGCAGCCTGCCTCACCGACACCCTTGGCGCCCAGGTCGTTGGAGGTCGCGGGTGAGACGGTGCGGTCGGTGACGAAGCTGATCGTGTCGGCCGAGCTGGGCAGGGTGTAGTCGACGAACGAGCCGGACACCAGCGTGCCCTGGTCGTCGTAGACCGCCTCCTCCCACAGCGCCTGGGCGATGCCCTGGACCAGGCCGCCGTGCACCTGGCCCTCGACGATGAGCGGGTTGACCACGTTGCCGATGTCGTCGACGCAGACGTAGGAGCGCATCGTGCTCTCACCGGTCTCGGTGTCGACCTCCATCGCGCACAGATGGGTGCCGTGCGGGAAGGAGAAGTTGACCGGGTCGAAGGTGGCGTCGGCGTCCAGGCTGGGCTCCATGCCGTCGGGCAGGTCGTGCGCGGCGAAGACGGTCAGGGCCAGCTGCGAGAGCGCGATGCCCTCCTGGTCCTCCCCCGCTCCCTTGACGGTGAAGCGTCCCTCGGCGAACTCGAGGTCGTCCTCGTTGGCCTCCAGCACGTGGGCGGCGAGTGGCTTGGCCTTCTCGACGACCTTCTGCGCCGCCTTGATGACCGCCTGTCCACCGACGACCAGCGAGCGGGAGCCGTAGGTGTCCAGACCCTTGTGGCTGATCTGGGTGTCGCCGTGCAGCACCTCGACGTCCTCGAAGGGCACGCCCAGCTGGTCGGCCACGATCTGGCTCCAGGCCGTCTCGTGGCCCTGGCCGTGCGCGGAGGAGCCGGTGATGACCTCGACCTTGCCGGTGGGCAGCATCCGCACCGAGGCGTGCTCCCACCCGCCGGCGCCATAGCTCAGCGAGCCCAGCACCCGGCTCGGTGCCAGCCCGCACATCTCGGTGAAGGTCGAGATGCCCAGGCCCAGCTGCACCCGGTCGTTGCTCTCCCGGCGACGGGTCTGCTCGGCCCGCAGCTCCTCATACCCGAAGAGCTCCTTGGCGCGGTCGGTGGCGGCCTCGTAGTTGCCCGAGTCGTACTCGAGCCCGCAGACCGTGGTGAACGGGAACTCCTCGTTCTTGATCCAGTTCTGCTCCCGCACCTCCATCGGGTCGCGGCCGAGCTCGGCCGCGAGCTCGTCCATGAGCCGCTCGATGGCGAAGGTCGCCTCCGGCCGCCCGGCGCCGCGGTAGGCGTCGGTCCAGGTCTTGTTGGTGAAGACGTTGGTGCAGGCGAAGTGGTAGGCGGGGAACTTGTAGATCGAGTTGAACATGAAGGCGCCCAGGATCGGCACGCCCGGCGTGACCAGGCCCAGGTAGGCGCCCATGTCGGCGAGCAGCTCGACCTTGAGGCCGGTGACGGTGCCGTCCTTGGTGGCGGCGAGCGTGAGCTTCTGCCACTGGTCGCGGCCGTGGTGGGCGGCCAGCAAGGACTCGCTGCGCGTCTCGGTCCACTTGCACGGCTTGCCGGTGTGCCGGGCCGCCAGCGTGGTGATGATCTCCTCGGGGGTGACCTGGAGCTTGCCGCCGAAGCCACCGCCGACGTCGGGTGCGATGACGCGCACCTTCGACTCCGGTATGCCGAGGGTCATCGCCAGCATCAGGCGCAGGATGTGCGGCACCTGGGTCGCGGACCACATGACCAGCTGCTCGCCGGTGGGGTCGACGACCGTGGAGCGCGGCTCCATGAAGGAGGGTATGAGGCGCTGCTGGCGGTACTCGCGCTCGATGACGATCCCGTCGGCGCGGGCGGCCTCGATCGCGGCGTCGGCGCTCTCGCCGGTGCCGGCCTCGGCCGAGTCGAAGATCCAGGTGGCGCTCCTGTTGGTGCCCAGGTCGGGGTGGGCCAGGGTCTCGTCCGCGCCGGCGGCCTTGAGCTCCAGGGCTGCCGGCAGCTCCTCGTAGTCGACGTCCACCAGCTCCGCGGCGTCACGGGCGGCCGCGGCGCTGCGGGCGATGACGACCGCGACGACCTCGCCGGAGAAGGCCACGCGGTCGACGGCGATGGCCGGGTGCGGCGGCGCCTTCTGGTCCTCGGTGATCGGCCAGGCGCAGGGCAGGCTGCCCTGCAGGTCCTTGACGTCCTCGCCGGTCAGCACGGCGTGGACGCCGGGCGACTCCGTGGCCGCCGAGCTGTCGATGCCGGTGATCCGGGCGTGGGCGTAGGGGCTGCGCACCATGGCCAGGTGGAGCATCCCGGGCAGCTGCAGGTTGTCGGTCCACTTCGTGCGACCCGTGATGAGGCGCTGGTCCTCCTTGCGGCGGCGGTCCTTGCCGACCTCGCGGCCGCTGAGCTCGTCGGAGGAGTCGGTGTCGACCCGCTCCTCCACCAGGTCCTCGACGGCGTCGGGGCTGATCGTCATGACTGGTCACCTCCGCTCGTGCTGGTCGCGGTGCTGCCCGCGCGCCCGCCGGCCGCCTGGAGGACGGCCTTGACGATGTTGTGGTAGCCGGTGCACCGGCACAGGTTGCCCTCTAGGCCGAGGCGGACCTCCTCCTCGGTCGGGTCGGGGTTCTCGGCGAGGAGGTCGGTGGCCTGCATGATCATCCCCGGGGTGCAGAAGCCGCACTGGAGCGCGTGGCAGTCGCGGAAGGCCTCCTGGACGTCGGTCAGCTGGTCGCCGTCGGCCAGGCCCTCGATCGTGGTGACCTCGCGGCCGTCGGCCTGGACGGCCAAGACGTTGCAGGACTTCACGCTGCGCCCGTCCAGGTGGACCGTGCACGCCCCGCAGCTGCTGGTGTCGCAGCCGACCACCGTGCCGGTCTTGCCGAGCTGTTCTCGAAGGTAGTGGACCAGGAGGGTGCGAGGCTCCACCTCGTCCTGGTAGGTCACACCGTCGACCTTCACCGAGATCTTCGTCATGCGGCTCCTCCATCACGGGATGCTGGACGTCACTGTCCCTCGTCATCCTGCCGTGACCCAGGTCACGCCGCAAGGGTTGCGCACCGAAAGATCGGCAGGTCAGAGCAGGATCATGCACCCCAGGCCGAAGAGGATGAGAAAGGCGAACAGCGCGAAGCTCATGAAGTTGTTCTCCGCGTCGCTGGGGGCGCGGTCCTCGGGCACCCAGTCGTCCACCCCGGCGGGTGCGGGCGGGGCGGGCGCGGCGGTGTGACGCGCGTCGTGGATGCTGCTCATAGCGCTGCTCCGATCCGGTTGAGCTCGGTGACGGTCGCGACCGTGAGGATCGCGAAGACGATGGTGATGAAGATGGTGTAGGTCCAGCGCCTGGGGTGGTCGGCCTTCCAGAAGCGTCGCAGGCTGATCACCCCGTTGACGGCGGCGAAGAGGCACAGGGCCAGCCCGACGGGAGCGGCCACCCAGCCGGACAGGCTCAGCAGCGGGACCAGGATCGGGACGGCGACATAGGTGATGATGCACCGGACGGCCGAGACCACCACCGAGATCCGGAAGGCGTGATGGGCCCCCTGGCTGGACCTGCGGTCGACCCCGTCGATCCCCAGCACCCGCCGCATGGCCCGGTCCGCGGTGGCGTCGGAGCGGAAGCCGCCGACGGTGGCCGCGGGGACGGTCCTCACCTCGCTGACCTCGTTCACCTCGCTCGCTGCGGTCACCGGCCCACCTCTTCCTCGCGGCCGTCCGCCTCGTGGACGTCTACCTCGTGGAGGTCTTCCTCGTGGACGCCTACCTCGGGGTCGCCTGCCCCGCGTGCGCCGCGGAAGAGGCGTAGCGCACCGATCGCGGCCGACAGCAGGCCGAGCGCCCCGATCGCCGATCCGATGAAGAAGCCCCAGTAGAGAGGGACCATCCGCGCCTTGGGATCCTCCGCGCCCATCGAGCTGCCGATGAGGATCCCGAAGAGGGGCGCGAGCAGCGCCACCACGATGCCGCCCGCGACGAACCAGAAGCCGGAAGGCGTGGGTACCAGGCGCACGGGTCGGCCGGGAGCTGCCGGGCTGTCGTCCTGCTCGGTCAGGGGCTGGGTGTTGGTCATCGGGTGTGCCCTTCTACGCGGTCGTCGACGACGGACATGCCGTTGCGGGAGGGAGAGATCGGGGATGTGGGCTGCTCGGCCTGCTTGCCGGAGGAGACGCGGTCCAGGGCGCCCATCAGCGGGCCGACGATGTCCATCGGCAGCGGGAAGACGACCGTGGAGTTCTGGTCCGCGCCCAGCTCGAGCAGGGTCTGCAGGTAGCGCAGCTGCAGCGCCGCGGGTGCCTCGCTGAGCGTCTTGGCCGCGTCGCGGAGCTCCTCGGAGGCCTCGAGCTCGCCGTGGGCGCTGATGACCTTGGCGCGGCGCTCGCGCTCCGCCTCGGCCTGGCGGGCCATCGCCCGTTGCATCATCTCGGGGATCTCGACGTCCTTGATCTCCACCACGTCGACGTTGACGCCCCACGGCACGGCCTGCTGGGCGATCGACTGGTAGAGGTCCTCGTTGAGGTCGGCGCGGTGGGCCAGCAGGGTGTCGAGGTCGGCGCGGCCCACGACCGAGCGCAGCGTCGTCTGGGCGAACTGCGAGGTCGCGACGGCGTGGTTCTCCACGGCCATGACCGAGCGCACCGGGTCCGACACCTTGAACATCACCACGGCGTTGACCCTGGCGGTGACGTTGTCCCGGGTGATGACCTCCTGGGGAGGGATCGTCAGGGTGACGACCCGCTGGTCCACCCGGACCGACCGGTCGAAGAAGGGGAGCATGAAGACCAGGCCCGGTCCCAGCGCTCCCCGCAGCCGCCCGAGCCGGAAGACGACGAGACGTTCGTACTCGCGCACCACCTTGAGCGAGGCGATGAGCAGCGCGACGAGCAGCACCGCGACGACGATGGTGATGATCATCCAGCTAGGCATTCTCCTGCACCTCTCTCTGGTCGGAGGGATAGCGGTCGGAGGCAAAGCGCTCGGAGGCATAGCGGTCGGAGGCATAGCGGGTCCGGCCCAGCGCGAGCGGCACGGGCCCACCCGGCGTCTCCAGCTCCGCCCGCCGGTCCGATCCGTAGGTGGTCCGGCGCCGCTGCAGCGCCTCCAGCGCCGCGGTGCGCTCCTCGAGGTTCTCGTCCAGCGACTTGAAGAGCACCCCTTCGGGGTCCACGGGGCTGTGCCGCAGGTGCGACCACAGCGGCACTCCACCCAGACCTACGAGCAGGGCGGCACCCAGGAGCAGCACCTGGCTTGTCCAGCGGTCCACGGTGAGGGCCACGACCACGGGGAAGACGACGGCCAGGACTGCGACGGAGCAGGCGATGCCGCGATGGAAGCGCGCCGACTCCGAGGAGGGCCAGGCATCCACGGCCCGCCCCAGCTCACGCCCGTCGTCGGTGCTGGTGCAGCTGTCCTTCACCGGGCAGGAGTTGCAGACGCTGGGGCGACCGCGATAGCGCATCACGCGGTTGTCGGGGTCGAAGGACTGCGGCCACAGCCACTGGTCCTCGGGGCACAGCCACGCGTCGTGGTCCTCGTGGTAGGTGAACCCGCGCGTCTGGTGCTCCTCGTTGGCCGTGTGCGCGCGCCTGGCCAGCAGGTCGATGCCGTAGGCGATGACCAGCAGGACGAGTGCGTAGCCGCTCCCCAACCACGCGGGGAGCTCGATCGCGCTCACGACGTCGACCCCTCCTCACCGTCGCGCCGGTCCGAGGCGTAGCGGCTCGGGGGCAGGCTCCCGGCCTCCTCGACGACGGGTGCCCCGACCGGCTCGGCCACCCGGCCGGTGCGGTCGGCATGCGCCGCGGCGCTCTCGACGACGAAGAGGGTCTCGGGCTCCATCCGGGTGACGGTCGGCTTGATGCCGTGCCGCACGCCGAGCCAGGTGATCCAGATGAAGGGCAGGATGCCGGGCACGAGGAAGAGGACGTCACCAGGCATCCGCATCCACTCCAGCGCCACGTTGCCGGGCTGGGTGATGTAGGCCAGGGTGCGCGCCTCGTAGTAGCCCTGGCTGACCGACGCCCACAGCTGGAGGGTCCCCAGGGGCAGCAGGGTGGCGAACATCATCCAGCCCAGGCCGATGTTCAGGGACCAGAAGGAGAGACGAGCGAGCTTGTCGGGCCACCGGTCCGGCGGGATGATGTAGCGCAGCGCGAAGAGCGCCAGGCCGACCGCGAGCATCCCGTAGACACCCATCATGGCCCCGTGGGCATGGTTGGCCGTCAGCGCCGTGCCGATCTGGTAGTAGGACACGATCGGCAGGTTGACGAGGAAGCCGAAGACACCGGCGCCGAGGAAGTTCCAGAAGCCGACGGCGACCAGGAACATGACAGCCCAGCGGTGCGGGAAGGGCGCGCTGGAGCGCGACTCCTGTCGAGCACCGAGCTGCAGGAAGGTCCAGGCCTCGATCGTCAGGAAGGTCAGCGGGATGACCTCGAGCGCCGAGAAGACCGCGCCCAGGGCCATGTGCTCGACCGGTGTGCCCGAGAAGTAGAGGTGGTGCATCGTGCCGATCACGCCACCGGCCGAGTAGAGGATCACGTCCAGGAAGATGATCTGGATCGCGATCTTGCGGCGCACGACGCCGAGCATCACGAACAGGTAGGCCACCATCACCGTGGTGAACAGCTCCAGGAAGTCCTCCACCCACAGGTGGACGACCCAGAAGCGCCAGAACTCGGCGACCGTCAGGTGGACGGTGTTCATCGCCAGCAGGCCCACTGCGTAGAAGGCCGGGATCGCCAGCGCCGCGTAGGTGAACAGCCACGGCATGTTGAACTTCGACTCGGTCCGCAGCCGCGAGCGGATCGCCCGCACGATGATGAGGAACCACAGGAACAGTCCGATGGTCAGCAGGATCTGGAAGAACCTGGGCAGGTCGAGGTACTCCCACTGCTGGGAGAAGAAGATCGAGTCCTTGGCCCAGTCCAGGCCGTAGATGCTGACGGCAGTCCCGCCGAGCATCCCGACGACCACCAGCGCCAGGGCGCCCAGCAGGCCGTAGGACAGGTAGTGCTGCCCCTTGGGCTCGCGGCCGGAGATGATCGGCGCCAGGAAGATGGCCGCGGCCAGGAAGGTGGCGGCCGTCCACAGCAGCGAGAGCTGCACGTGCCAGGTCCGGGCGAGGTTGAACGGGAAGATCTGCGCCAGGTCGAAGCCGAAGAAGCCCTCGAGCTCCACGCGGTAGTGCTCGACCGAGGCGCCGACGGTGGCCTGGATGAGGAAGAGGATCGAGACCACGAGGAAGAACCAGGCGGTGGACTTCTGCGCCTTGGTGATCCCGACCTCGCCCGGCTGGAGGAAACGCAGGCTGGTGGTGCCGTTGCCCTTCCATCCCAGGTTGGCGCTCCACCGACCGTAGAGAGCGAAGAGGATGCCCAGGCCGGCCAGCAGGGCGACCAGGGATATTCGGGACCACACGAGGATGTCGGCCGTGGGGTGGTTGTTGACCCGCGGCTCGGGAGGCCAGTTGTTGGTGTAGGAGTACTCCAGTCCTGGCCGCTCGGCGGCGCTGGCCCAGGCCGTCCAGCTGAAGAAGGCGGTCAGCTCGTGGATCTCCTGGGGATCGGTGATCTTGTTCGGCACGAGCCCGTGACTGGTGGTGGGGTCGCCGAAGAACTCCGCATAGTGCTGGGTGATCTCCTCGAACGCCGCGACCTGTTCCTGGGTGAAGACCAGCGTCCCGGTGTCGGCGTCGTAGCGGTTGGTGCGCAGCATCTCGGCGACGGCGGCCTTGGGGTCCTGGACGCCCTCGGTCGTGAGTTGCTCGAGGATGTTCTCGCTGCTGAGCCGCAGGTACTCGGCCGTGTAGTCGGGGCCGAGGTAGGCGCCGTGGCCGACGATCGAGCCGTACTGCTGCAGGCCGCGGGTCAGGAAGATGTTCTGGCCGCTGGTGATCTCCTCACCGGTGTAGAGGACCTCCCCCTGTTCGCTCACCACCTCCTGCGGTTGCGGCATCGAGGCCGTGTAGGTCCGGTAGGCCAGGACCCCCATGACGAAGAACCCGAAGATGAAGACGAGCGCGACGCCCTGCACCCACCCCTTCGAGATCGCCAGCTCTTTGCGGGGCTGCGGTTGCTGCCCACGCCTGTCGTCGATCATCACCATGGGCAACCACCCTCCGCCGGTCGGTGCTGCAGCACTCGGATTTGCTACAACAGTCGACCCAAACAAATGGGCCGTACGGGCGAGAGTAGACCCATGCGGGAGTCAGTGGAAGAGGTTTGGCATTCCTTTAAATTCTGGACCCGCTGATACCGGGGATTCTTTGCCAATTCTTTACCTTGATCAGCGGTTTCGCACCCGACCTGCCCGTCCCGAAGGTCGTTCAGCCGTGCGGGTGGATAGGGCCCTGAGTCTCGCGCAACGGCTCTCCGCGGCCGCCCCAGCGGTCGGAGATGATCTCGGCGGCCACGCTCACGGCCGTCTCCTCCGGAGTCCTCGCCCCCAGGTCGAGACCGATAGGGCTGCGCAGCACGGCCAGCTGCTCCTCGGTCAGCCCTGCCTCGCGCAGCCGAGCCATCCGGTCCTCGTGGGTCCGCCGCGACCCCATCGCGCCCACGTAGGCCAGCGGCGGCGCGCCCTCTCCGAGCAGCACCTGCAGCAGCGGCACGTCGAACTTCGGGTCGTGGGTGAGGACGCAGGCCACGGTGCGTGAGTCCAAGGCCCCCTTGGCGATCTCGGCCTCGACGTAGCGGTGCGGCCAGGACACCACCACCTCGTCGGCATCCGGGAAGCGACTCTTCGTCGCGAAGACCGGTCGGGCGTCGCAGACCGTGACCCGGTAGCCCAGGAAGGTCCCCACCCTGGCCACCGCGGCGGCGAAGTCGATGGCGCCGAAGACGAGCATCCGGGGCCGGGGCGCGAACGAGGCGACGAAGACCCGCATACCCTCCCCGCGTCGTTCCCCGTCCGGGCCGTACTCCAGCGTCGCCGTCCGCCCCTGGGCGAGCATCCCTCGGGCATCGTCGGTCACGGCGTCGTCGGCGCGGCTGCTGCCCAGGGACCCCGTGGCGGGCTCCCCCTCCGGACGAATGACCCGTCTGGCCCCCACCCGTTGCGGGTCCGGATGGGCCACGACGGTGGCGACCGCGACCGGCCGCCCCGCCTCGATGTCGGCCGCGACCTCCCCCAGCTCCGGGTATGCGGCTCTGCTCACCTTCTCGACGTAGATGTCGAGGATCCCGCCGCAGGTCAGGCCGACCCCCATGGCCTCGTCGTCGGAGACACCGTAGCGGCGCAGCACGGGGTCGCCGGAAGCGATCACCTCGTGACCGAGCTCGTAGACCGCGCCCTCCACGCAGCCGCCCGACACCGAGCCGACCGCCTCACCGTCGGCTCCGACGAGCATCGCTGCCCCTGCCGGGCGGGGGGCGGACTTCCAGGTGCCGATGACGGTGCCCATCGCCACCTCGTCGCCGGCCTCCCACCAGTGCAGGAGCCGGTCCAGGACCTCACGCATGCGCTCAGGATGACATGTCGGGCGGAGGACCGTGCCTGGTCTCCCCGGACTTCGTGGTGTGGGTCAGGGTGATCCGGCGCCCATCGGGTCCTGGTCGAGGGCGGTAACGCTGGGCCGGGTCGGCGGCGAGTGCTGCGTAGGCGGCACGGTTGGCCCGGTCGCGGATCTCGTCGATGTCCTCAGGGTCGAGGTCACGGGTGTACTGCCGGTAGTCGTGCGTCCGGGTCCTGGCCACCTGCCCGAGCAGGGTGGTGAAGGTGAGGTCCCGCAGCGGGCCGATGATGGCTTCCCACAGGCCTTGGGTCTTGAGGTCGTGGGGCGTCTTGGCCAAGAGAGCGAGGTTGAGCTCGTTGGTCGCGCCGCCTCCCCACCCGTAGGGGGTGACGTGGTCGAGCTCTCCCGCGTGCGCCCCGACCCGCCGGCCGGGCGCCCGGCTGTAGACGTCGGCCGCGATGACCTGGCGCCGCATGTCGGTGTCGGGGCGATATCCGTCGATGGTGCGCTCGACGAGCCTGCCGTCCGCGGCATCGGTCATGAGGCGGAAGAGCTCGGTCCCCGGGACGAGGGCAAGCTCCCGTGCATGCCCGGGCGTGATGGACATCGGGTGCGGCCCCAGGATCTCGGCCACCTGACCGCGGCCAGGGCTGTCTGGCGGGGAGTGCAAGGTCGGTGGATGCAGGGACGGTGGATGCAGTGACTCTGGCTGTGCCTGCGTGTGTGCCTGTGTCTGGGTCTGTGTCGCTGGTGCTGACGGTGGGCCTGCCCCTCGCACCGCCGAGGCAGAGCTCTCCCCCGTGATGCTGGTGGCGCATTCACCGCAGACCGGGGCACCGACCATGAGCGCTGAATGGGGCACGATCACCTGCAGAGAGACCGGTGGTTGGGCGTTGATCACCCGTGCCAGCATCTCCATGTCGTCGGGAGCGATGGCGCGCTCGAACAGCGTCAGCTCCGCCCCCGGCTCGCCCAGCTCTCCTGGCTTGGCCTGGTCATCCAGGCTCGCCTGCTTCTGGCGCCCGGTGGCCTCCTGGGCCGGCTCCTGCCGGTGCTGCCCGTGCTGGTCCTGGCCGTGCTGATCCTGGCCCGACCTGCCAGCCGCTGCCTCAGCGCGCGGAGGATCGATGCTCTCGGGCAGGCGCAGCCGGCTGTAGATGCGGTTCGCGCTGTCGAGGTCCGACCTGAGCTGGTCGAGGGTGCGCTCGTCACCAGCCCGCCGAAGGGCGCGCGCAGCCTTGTCGAGGCGGGCCAGGCCGGCCAGGATGGTCGCGGCCGGACCGGTGTTGATCAGAGTTGCCGTGCCGTCGTCGTGCACTTTGACGGAGACACGCCGCCGGTCGTAGGCCCTGCGCCGACGCGCCCGCTCACCCTCGGGGTCGGTGCCCTCGGCGGCGGCGATCTCCTGCTCGCAGGCCGCGCGGAACCCGCTCTGGGGCCACGGCCTGTCCAGCAACTCCCCTTCCGGGTCGAGCCGCGACTCGTGCGCGAGGCCGACCTCGTCCCCGAACAGGGCCAGTGCGCACAGAAGGCGCTGGGGACCGGTGAGCCGGTGCGAGCTCGCCCAGAAGTGCCGAACCATCGCCCAGGAGGCGGCACCACGGCGCAGCGCGCCGAGGAAGACCTCGAGCAGGTCGGCTGCGCACGTGGCGACCGCCACCACCTGCCCGGCCTCGAGCGGACTGAACCCGAGGGCGACCTCGACCTCGGCCGCCGCTGCCTTCTTGACCTGGCCCGCGAGGTCACGCTTCTGGCCTGCCCCCAGCTCGACCCCGACGAGCCCCTTCCTCTCCACCAGCGCGTCCTGTGTCTCAGCGACCAGGGCGGCAACCGCCTCCAGCAGTTCGGCATCCTGGTAGGACCGGTTGGCACCGACGTCCCGGACGGCATCGAGGCTCGACACGGAGCCCTGTGCGTCAACGCGGCCGCCAGCCCCGACCACGGCCCCCTCATCAAGTCCAGCTGCACCGCCGGCGTCGGTGGCCCCATCCTCTCGCCACCTGTGCGACCAGAGCTCGTGGGCGAGCTCCATGGCCGAGCGCCAGGTCGCCGCCCTGACGAACAGGTCCAGCGCGGCCTCGTGAGGACTGGCCAGCAAGGGCCTACTGAGCATCTGCGCCGATGACAGTCCCATGACCCCTCCTCGTCCCTGCCTTCCGCTGCCCCGCACCCAGACTCCACCCGCACCGAACGCGTAGGTCAGATGTTCGAGGTGTGTTCGTCGATCTGCCTCCACTATAGAACATACGTCCGACACGCCTCCGCTTTTCCACAGCGTGTCGTGCCGACGGGAAATGGCCCCGCCCGCGCGCCGTCCTGGCCTCGTCCTTGCCCAGCCCGAGACAGCACCCAGGTCGTGCGGAGACCTAGATCACCGCGTCGCCCACGATCTCCAGCACCTGCTCGAAGGCCGCCAGGGAGTGCCCTGCCACGAACGCGTCGACGTGGGGATGGCACGCGACGATCCCGGCCTGCACCGGCAGATAGCCGACCTTGCCCCGGTGAGGATTGACCCAGACGACCCGGTGGGCCAGCGCACGCAGACGCCGCATCTGCTCGCCGAGCTGTTCGGGGGCCTCGCGTTCCCACCCGTCGCTGAAGACGACCACGACCGCTCCCCTCGCCATCCCCCGGCGCCCCCAGCGCTGCAGGAACACCCCGATCGACTGGCCCAGCCTGGTCCCGCCCGACCAGTCCGGCACGACCTCGCCGGCCGCCAGGAGCGCCCGGTCGGGGTCACGCTCGCGCAGGGCCACGGTGATGTGCGTCAACCGGGTCCCGATCGTGAAGGCCTCCGTGCTCCTCGGCGCCGCCTGGACCATGGTGTGCGCTAGCCGCAGTAGGGCGTCGGCATAGGCGCTCATCGACCCGCTCACGTCGACGAGAAGGACCACCCGCCTGGTGCGGACGTCCCTGTCCCGGAAGCGGATCCGCACCGGCTCCCCGAGGTTGAGCAGGTGCGCGCGCACCGTCGCGCGCCCGTCCACCTCTCCCCGATGACTTCGGGTATGCCGTCTCGCACGTCGGGTGGGGACCCGGGGGCGCAGCGTGGCGAACTGCCGCCGCAGCGCCGCCCTGTCCTCCGGCGACAGACCGGCCACGTCCCGGTGGCGCAGCACCTCGGCGCTGCTGGCCGCCGCACGCACGAGATCCGCCTCGCCACCATCCTGGCCGTCACCTCTGTCCGGCTCGTCCAGCGACGCCTGCGTCGTGGTGGGCCGTGGCGTGTCCTGGTGCGAGACGGCGTGCATGGGACGACCGCCGAACCAGCTGGCGAACACCCGGTCGTAGGGCTCGACGTCCGCGTGCGAGGCCGTGAGGGTGGCCCGCCCGGCCCAGTAGACGTGCGTCCGCTCCCCCAGCCCGACGGCCGCGCACGCGGTGAGGAAGGTGCGTTCCCGGTCCGCCGTGACCGGCAGACCCGCAGCGCGGCAGGCGCGGGCGAACCCCCCGAGGGTCTGCGTGATCCCCCAGCCCGCGACCGGAGTGGGGTCGCGTGAGGTCACCGGGTGAGCATCCGGTCGAGGGCGACGCGGACGCGCTCGGCGTCCTCGCGGTACTTGACCGCGGCGCCCAGCGTGGCGGCGGCCACCTCGGGGTCGAGGCGGCTAACCCCGAGCGCCTCCAGCGACCGGGCCCAGTCGAGGGTCTCCGCGACGCCGGGCGGCTTGACCAGGTCCTCCTCGGCACGGAGCCGCTGCACGACCCCGACGACGTCGGCGGCCAGCGCCTCCTCGACCTCGGGCAGACGGGCGCGGAGGATCGCCAGCTCACGCTCCAGCCCGGGGTGCTCGATCCAGTGGTAGAGGCAGCGCCGCTTCAGTGCGTCGTGCAGCTCGCGGGTGCGGTTGGAGGTCAGCACCGCGATCGGCGGCGTCTGGGCGCGGACGGTCCCCAGCTCGGGGATGGTCACCGCCCACGTCGACAGCACCTCGAGGAGGAAGGCCTCGAACTCGTCGTCGGCCCGGTCGACCTCGTCGACGAGCAGCACGCAGGGAGCCTCGCGCAGGGCCTGCAGGACCGGCCGGGCCTGCAGGAATCGCTCGTCGAAGAGCTCGGCCTCGAGCGCGTCAGGATCGGCACCCTCCCGCCCCAGGGCCTCGACCGCCCGCAGGTGCAGGATCTGCCGGGGAAAGTCCCAGTCGTAGAGCGCCTGGCTGGCCTCGATCCCCTCGTAGCACTGGAGCCGGATCAGCGGGATCTCGAGCAGCTCGCTCAGCGCCTCGGCCAAGGCCGTCTTCCCGGTGCCGGGCTCACCCTCCAGCAGCAGCGGCCGGTCGAGCGCGTGGGCGAGCCAGGCCACGGTCGCGAGCCCCTCGTCGGCGAGGTAGCCCGTCCCGGACAGGGCCTCGGTCAGGGACTGTGGGCTGGCGAAGACGGCGTCGGCCTGCATGGATCGAGTCTAGGGCGAGGCCGACCGACTCCCCTCAGGCCGTCGGCACGTCCACGTCCTGGCCGGTGGCGAGATCGCCGCACTCGACGAGCTCGGGCCGCGCCCGACGCAGGTAGGCCTTGGCCCCCGAGTCCCCCACCGCCCGCGCCAGCACACCGTCCCAGTGGTCCTGACCGATCAGGACGGGATGCCCCGGCACGCCGAGGTAGCCCGCGCGCACGAGCGCGCCCCCTCCAGGACCCCCGGCGGCGAGGACCCGCGCGACCACGTCGGCGCCCACGTCGGGAAGGTCGACGAGGTGCACGAGAGCCTGCCTCGGGACCGTCCGTCCACGGGTGACGAGAGAGGTCAGGCCCGCCCGCAGGGACTCCCCCATCCCCTCCTCCCACGTGCCGCAGCGTACGGACGTCACCTGAGGAGCCGCATACCCCGCAAGCAGTTCCTCGACCGCCTCGGCCTCCGCACCCGTCACCACGAGCACGTCCCCGCACCCGCCGTCGAGGAGCGCCTGCGCGGCACGCACCACCCACGGGACCCCGTCCTGCACCACCAGGCCCTTGGGTCCGCCGAAGCGTCGTCCGGCACCGGCGGCGAGCAGCAGTCCGGTGGTCCTGGGGTCGGGAGGGGCAGACATCCCCCCAGTCTGTCGGACATGATGGCCCCATGAGCATCCCGGTCGATCTCGCTGCCCTCGGTGAGGCGCTGAGCCGCCACGACACCGCATACCTCCTGCTGTCCGGCGAGGAGCGCCCCCACGTCTCCGAGATCTTCCCGCGGCTCATCGACGGCATCATCGTCGTGGCCGAGCCGACCGGGACCGCCCGCCGCGTCCTGCCCGAGCGCCCGGCGCTGACGGTGATGCTGCCGCCGAAGGAGAAGGCCGGCTACACCCTCATCATCGACGGCGACGGCCGCATCGACGACCAGGGCCAGCTGCGGATCCTGCCCCAGCACGCCGTCCTGCACCGGTCGGCGGCGCATGGGCCGCAGCACGAGTCCGACTGCGGTGGCGACTGCCGCCCCATCGGCGGGTGACCACGGGCGAGCCGCCCGTCGTCGGGGCGCGTCTGGTCGACGAGGACTGGTATGCGGCACACCTCACCGATCGCGTGTGGCAACGCTGCACCTTCGTCGAGGTGGATCTCACCGAGGCGACCCTGCAGGGTTGCCGCTTCGAGGAGTGCACCTTCGAGCGCTGCCGCTTCAACTCCACGGTCCACGAGCAGACCGCCTTCACGGCGTGCTCCTTCTCGCTGACGAGCTTCTTCGACGCGACCCTGCGCGGCTGCAAGCTGGACGGCAGCAGCTTCGTGCGCTGCACGCTCCGGCCGATGCGGGTCGAGGGTGGATCGTGGTGGGGCGTGACGCTCGTGGGCGCCGAGCTGGAGGGGCTGGTGCTGCGCGACGCGCGGCTGCGTGAGGCGGACCTGTCCGAGGCCGACCTGCGCCGGGCAGATCTTCGAGGCGCCGACCTGTCCGGGGCCACCTTGCGCTCCACCCGCCTCGACGGCGCGGACCTGAGGGGCGCCACCCTGCTCGGGGCAGACCTGGCATCGGTCCGCGTCCGGGGCACGACGGTCGACCTCGCCGGGGCGATGGCGCTCGCGGAGTCGCTGGGGGCCGTGGTCGAGGACGTCGGGTAGGGCCCTCGGTCAAGGACGGGTCAAGGGCGGGTCAAGACTCGTTCAAGATCCCGTCAAGAAGCGGCGTCCTCCCTTGTCGTCGGGCGACGACTGGCCCAAGGATCGGGTCATGACCCGACGACGTGTCTCCCCTGTCCCCCTGTCCATCACTCTCTCCACCGCCCTGGCCGGCACCGTGCTCGCCGGACTCTCGGGCGCAGCCGCTGCGGGCGCGCAGCCGGCCCCCGAGTCCCGTTCCGTCCCGGCCGGGTCCTCCTACGTCGCCCTGGGCGACTCCTTCTCGTCCGGCACCGGCACCCGCGCCAGCACGGACTCGACGTGCTACCGCTCTCCCTACGGCTATCCCCAGCTGCTCGCCGACGCCCACGGTCTGGAGCTGGACTACCAGGCCTGCTCGGGCGCGGTGTCTGCCGATGTCCACGCCAACCAGGTGCAGGCCCTGTCCGCCGGCACCGACTACGTGACGATGACGATCGGCGGCAACGACCTAGGCTTCGCCTCCACCATCACCCAGTGCGCCCTGCCCGGGTGGATGTCCAACTGCAACGGCAAGATCGACGAGGGCCTGAACACCCTGCGGACCCAGATGGCCGGCCGCTACGACACGCTGTTCGCCGACATCGCCAGCCGCGCGCCGTCGGCCGAGGTCGTCATCGGCAACTACCCGCGCCTGTTCAACGGCACCGACTGCAACGCCGGCACCTTCTTCAGCGCGGCGGAGATGTCCCGCCTCAACGCCGCCGTCGACGAGCTCTCGACGCTGATCGAGGGACGCACGGCCGCCGCCGGCTTCACCTTCGTCGACTCCCGACCCGCCTTCATGGGCCACGCCGTCTGCGACTCCCCCGAGTGGATCAACGGGCTGAGCTGGCCGATCAACGAGTCCTACCACCCCAACCGGGCCGGCAACGTGGGCTATGCCGACGTCTTCTGGCCCGGCACCTCGGGAGCCGGTGCCACCGCGGCGACCACGACCTCGAGCACCACGGCCATGCGCCCCGCCACGACCGCCCAGCAGCTGCGCGCCGAGGCCGACGTCGTGCTCGCGATGCACCTGGACTCCCCCGCCAACCTCGACGCCGCGCAGGAGGCCGGGGTATCCCCGGGAGCGGTCAAGCGGCACGTCGCCCAGCTGCGCTCCGGCAACCCGGACGTCGTCCGGCGGGGACTCGACGGACTCGCTGCTCTCGACCGCGCCCACGCGGCCCAGGACTGAGTCCCCCACCCGCGCCCAGACGGCGGAAGGCCCCCGAGCACCTGGCTCGGGGGCCTTCCGCGGTCCTGAGACAGGACCAACGTGTCCGGAGGGGTGTGTGATCTCACGACATAGGAAACACCTGTCTCACGTCATCGGAAACCCGTGCTGGAGTGCTGTCTCAGGACATCGGCAACCTGCATAGGTGACCAACCCGCGCCTGATCATCACTGCCGTCATCCTGGAGAACCGGACCCAGGCCGAGGTCGCCCGGGCCTACGGGGTCTCCCCGGGGTGGGTGTCCAAGCTGCTGACCCGCTACCGGGAAGAAGGCGAGGCAGCGTTCACACCCCGCAGCCGACGACCGCGCAACAACCCCCACGCCATCCCGCCCGACATCGTCCAGCTGGTCCTGGACACCCGCGAGCAGCTGACCGCACGCGGCCTGGACGCCGGCGCGGAAACCATCGCCTGGCACCTGAAGCAGGCTGGTGCCAGCCCCATGCCTTCCCGGGCCACGATCCACCGGATCCTGACCCGCCACGCCCAGGTCAGTCCCCAGCCACGCAAACGCCCCAAGTCGTCCTGGACCCGGTTCGAGGCCGACCAACCCAACGAGTGCTGGCAGTCCGACTTCACCCACTACCCCCTCACCGACGGCACCGACGCCGAGATCCTGACCTGGCTCGATGACCACTCCCGCTACGCCCTACACATCTCCGCCCACGCCCCGGTCACCGCCAAGATCGTCCTGACCACCTTCATCCAGACCTGTGACCAGCACGGACGCCCCGCCTCCACCCTGACCGACAACGGCATGGTCTACACCGTCCGCCTCGCCGGCCGCGGCCGCACCGGCGGCCGGACCGCCCTGGAACGCCACCTGGCCATCACCGGCATCACCCAGAAGAACTCCCGACCCAACCACCCCACCACCTGCGGCAAGGTCGAACGCTTCCAGCAGACGATGAAGAAATGGCTGCGCGCCCAACCCGACCAGCCCGCCACCCTCGCCGACCTCAACGCCCTCCTGGCCCGCTTCGCCACCGAGTACAACCAGCACCGCCCCCACCGGGCCCTGTCAGGACGCACCCCCGCCGCCGCCTACACGACCCGCCCCAAAGCCAGCCCCGCCGCCACGACCACACCCCACGAACGAGTCCGCCACGACAAGATCGACACCGCAGGCAAAGTCACCCTGCGCATCGCCGGCCAACTCCACAAGATCGCCGTCGGCCGAACCCACGCCCGAACCCCCGTCATCATGCTCGTCCAGAACCACCACGTCCGCATCGCCCACGCCACCACCGGCGAACTCCTACGCGAGCTCACCATCGACCCCACCAGGCGATACCAACCACTGAACCCACAGAAAAACCCCGAGCCGGGGGCTCGGGGCTTTCCTATGTCCTGAGACAGGACAAACGTGTCCGGAGGGGGACTTGAACCCCCACGCCCGTTAAGGGCACTAGCACCTCAAGCTAGCGCGTCTGCCATTCCGCCACCCGGACAGGGGTGTGTCACCGCGCTCGTGGGGAGCGGGCAACGACGGACAAGATTAGCACGCCGGAGGCGGTGCTCCGTCATCGAGACTCGCCGTCGGTCCGCCAGTCCGGAGGTGGCCCCGCAGAAAGGTCCGGGTCGTCGGCGGCGAAGGTCCGGATCGGGCCGGGCGCGGTGAGCGGCCCCTCGAACCGGACGGTCACGCGACCCAGCCCGCTCCCACAGACCCAGCCGGCGCCGTGCTCGGCGTGGACCACGTCCTGGCCGGTGCGCCAGCCGGCGCGGGACCGGCTGATCAGGCCGACAGATGTGCTGCTGGTCCCGTCCTCGACGTCAGACGCCTCCAACGCCGCGGCCTTCTCCGGCAGAGCCCCCGCGGCGTCGGGCAGGTCGACGAGGTCCAGCTGGTAGACCGTGCCGGCCTGCAGGTCCAGCTCCTCCTGGGCATGCGCGGTCAGACCGGAGACCCCGAGCCCGAGCAGCCGCAGGCCTCCGCTGACGTCCAGGCCCGAGAGCAGGCGACGCCCCTCCCGCAGCACCACGGTCGCGTCCCCGGTCGCGAAGGGCAGGGACGCCGAACGGGTCTGGGTGGAGAAGTCGTGCTGCCGCGCCTTGACCGTGATGGTGCGGGCGAAGAGCCCGGCCGACTCCAGCCGCCCGGCGAGCTGATCGGCCATGGTCGCGAGCTCCCGCTCGAGCACGGCGCGGTCGGGGATGTCGGTCTCGAAGGTCTCCTCCACCGAGATGCTCTTGGCCTCACGCTCGACGACCACCGGACGTTCGTCCTCGGCCCGCGCCAGCCGGAACAGGCCAGCACCGTGCGCCGTCCCGAAGATCGCCACCAGGTCCGACTCCGAGACGCGCGCCAGGTCCCCGACGGTCTCCACCCCGAAGGTCCGCAGCCGGGCCGCGGTCGCCGGCCCCACGCCCGCCACTGCCCGCACCGGCATGGGGTGCAGGACCTCCACCTCGGTCCCGGGGCGCAGGATGGTCACCCCGTCCGGCTTGTCCATCTCGCTGGCCAGCTTGGCCATCATCTTCGAGGTCGCCACCCCCATCGAGGCCGTCAGGCCGCCGGTGGCCCGGCGAATCTCCGCCCCGATCTCCTCGCAGAACCGCTCCAGCTGACCCTCCTCCCACCCGGGCGGGTCGGTGGCGGCCGACAGGTCCACATACGCCTCGTCGACCGAGACCTGCTCCACCAGAGGTGAGCGGCGCCGCAGGATGTCCATGACGATGACCGAGCTCGCGCGGTAGGCCTCGAACCGCGTCGACAGGAAGGCGGTGTCGGCCGGGCAGCGACGCCGCGCCTCGACCGTCGGCATCGCCGAGCGGGCGCCGTAGCGGCGGGCCTCGTAGGAGGCGGTGGAGACGACGCCGCGGTGCCCGGTGCCGCCCACGACGACCGGCCGGCCCCGGAGCGAGGGCTTGTCGCGCTGCTCGACCGCCGCGAAGAAGGCGTCGAGGTCCAGGTGCAGGATACAGCGGGGCGAGGCATCAACCGTCGTCCCGCTCGCCGCCATGCTCACACTGTGCCATGCGGCCGATCTGGTTAAGGTCGGAGCATGAACCTCGAGCGCACCTATCCCCCGCACCCCCTCGAGCACCTGCCGGCCGCCCCGGCCGAGCTGGTCGTGACCAGCGCCGATTTCAGCGACGGCGGCTCGCTGCCGCAGGACGCCGGCTACGCCCAGGGCAACCGCTCGCCGCAGCTGAGCTGGACGGGCGCCCCGGAGGGCACCAAGTCCTTCCTGCTGGTCTGCCACGACTCGGACGCGCCGGTCATCGGCGGCTTCACGCACTGGGCCGTCCACGGCATCCCCGCCGACGTCACCTCCCTGGACGCGGGAGCCGGGGGCGAGGGCGAGGAGGTCGCGCCGGGAGCGACCACCCTGACCAACGACTACGGCACCGCGGACTTCGGTGGCGCCGCCCCGCCCGAGGGCGACCCGGAGCACCGCTACGTCTTCACCGTGTGGGCGCTCGACACCGAGGACACCGGCCTGGACGCCGACACCTCCGTGGCCAAGGCCCAGTTCGCGACGCTCGGCAACGTCCTGGCGCGCGGGTCGATCACCGGGACCTACGCCCAGTGATCCTGCAGTGGGTGCCAGCGCTGAGCCGGCCTGAGTTGCTGGCTGCCCCGGTGCGCTCCGCGCTGGAGGGTATGCAGCAGCTCGCCGCCGCGGGCGGGTCACCGCTGGACGTCGGACAGGTCGGGGTCGCCGAGATCGATCCCGAGCTGGCCGACACGGCCGTCCTGACCGAGGCGATCGGCGGCGACCTGCAGGACATGGCCAACTGCATCGTCGTTGCCGGTGCCCGGGCAGGTGAGGAGCGTGTCTGCGCCGCTCTGGTCCTGGGCCACACCCGCGCCGACGTCAACAAGGCGATCCGCAAGCGCCTGGACGTGCGCAAGTGCTCCTTTATGGCCATGGACGAGGCGGTGGAGCGGACCGGCATGGAGTACGGCGGCATCACCCCGGTCGGGCTGCCCACCCACTGGCCGGTGCTGGTGGACTCCCGCGTCCTCGAGCGGGACCAGATCATCATCGGGTCGGGGCTGCGGCGCTCCAAGCTGCGGCTGCCCGGTGCCCTGGCGGCCCACCTGCCCGGCGCGGAGGTCGTGCCGGACCTCGCCTATTCCCTGTAGCCCCCTCCCCCCTGTAGCAGCGCCTTCTTCCACTTCCAGCCGGATGTATCCGTGGGGGAAGAACAAGAAGGCGCTGCTACACGGTGTCGTTAAGAGTGTCGGCACGAGGGCGCACGGCCCAGAAGGCGACCGCGGAGGCCGCAGCGACGTTGAGCGAGTCGACTCCGCCGGCCATCGGGATGGTCACGACGAGGTCGGCCGCCTCGACGGTGCGGTGGGACAGGCCGTCGCCCTCGGTCCCCAGGACCAGCGCGAGCCGCTCCGGCTGGTCACGCTCGAGGTCGGCCAGGCTCACCGCATCCTCCGCCAGGGCCAGCGCCGCGACGGTGAAGCCCATCTCCTGCAGGACCTCGATGCCGCCAGGCCAGGGCTCGACCCGGGTCCACGGCACCTGGAAGACCGTACCCATCGACACCCGAACGCTGCGGCGGTAGAGCGGGTCGGCGCAGCGTGGGGTCACGAGGACGGCGTCGACGCCCAGGGCTGCGGCCGACCGGAAGGCCGCACCGACGTTGGTGTGGTCGACGATGTCCTCCAGCACCGCCACCCGCCGGGCACCGTCCAGGACCTGGTCCAGCGGCGGCAGCTCCGGGCGGTGCATCGCCGCGAGCACCCCGCGGTGCAGGTGGAACCCCGTCATCTCCTGCGCCACCGGCGGGGCCGCGACGTAGACCGGAGCGCCCTGGGCCCGGGCCGCCTCGATGAGGTCGGGCCACTCGTCCACCCAGCGCGGCGTCATGAGCAGCGACCTGAGCCGGTGCCCCACGGACAGCGCCCGCCGGATGACCTTCTCCGACTCGGCCATGTAGAGGCCGCGCTCGGGCTCGATGACGCGCCGCAGGGCGACGTCGGTCAGCGAGAAGTAGTCGCGCAACCGTTCGTCGGAAGCGTCCTGCACCCAGGTGCACCCTGCGGGCAGGTCCGGGGTGTCCGCATACCCCGTCATCAGGTGACCAGGAGGTAGACGATGGCGACGACGCCGATGACGACGATCACCGAGCGCAGCAGCCAGGGCGGCATGGCCCGCCCGACCTTGGCGCCGATCACGCCGCCGAGCAGCGACCCGATCGAGATGAGGAGCACGATCGTCCAGTTGACCTGGGCCGGGTCGACGATGAGGAAGACCATCGCGGCGACGAAGTTGACGATCATCCCCAGGACGTTCTTGATGCCGTTGATCTGCTGGATGCCCAGCGGCAGCAGGATGCTCATCAGCCCGAGCAGCAGCACACCCTGGGCGGCCCCGAAGTAGCCGCCGTACATGCCCGCCACCAGGATGCCGAGCAGCAGCATCCCCCAGCGCAGCGGCGTGATGTGGTCTGCGTGGTGCCTCGTCGCCCACTTCGACAGCCGGGGGCCGAAGATGACGAGCAGCAGGGCCAGGGCGATCAGGATCGGCACGATGGCCTCGAAGGCCTCCGGCGGCAGCCACAGCAGCAGGAGCGCACCGATCACCGAGCCGAGGAAGCTGGCCGGCGCGAGCTTCTTGAGCATCGGGCCGAGGGCCTTCAGCTCGTGCCGGTAGCCCCACGCCCCGGTGATGCCACCCGGCACGAGGCCGAGGCTGTTGGAGATGTTGGCCGAGACCGGCGGATAGCCGAAGAAGAGCAGGGTCGGGAAGGTCACGAGCGTCCCCGAGCCGACGATGGTGTTGATCGTGCCCGCCGCCAGCCCCGCGAGGATGATGGCGACGACCTCGAGCAGGCTCACGCGTCGCTGCCGTCGGCGGGCTGTGCGGCGCGGGCGGCCCAGCGGGGGCCGTGGCGCTCCACGACCAGCGGGATGTCGAAGGTGCGGCTGAGGTTCTCGGCGGTGAGGGTCACCTCGATCGGCCCGGCGGCCACGACCTCGCCGTCGCGGAGCATGAGGATGTCGGTGAAGCCCGGCGGGATCTCCTCGACGTGGTGGGTGACCAGCACCATCGCGGGGGCGTCGAGGTCCTCGGCGAGCAGGCTCAGCCGGCCGACCAGGTCCTCCCTGCCCCGCAGGTCCAGCCCCGCGGCCGGCTCGTCCAGCAGCATCAGCTCAGGGTCGGTCATCAGCGCCCGGGCGATCTGGACGCGCTTGCGCTCCCCCTCCGAGAGCGTCCCGAAACGACGGCCGGCCAGGTGCGAGACGCCCAGGGCCTCGAGGAGCTCGGTGGCACGCTGCTCGTCGAACTCGTCGTACTCCTCGCGCCAGCGTCCCAGCACGCCGTAGGCCGCCGTGACCACCACGTCGCTGACCCGCTCCTCGTCGGGGATGCGGTCCGCGACGGCGGCGCTGGAGACGCCGATCCGGGGCCGCAGCTCGAAGACGTCGACGGTGCCCAGGACCTCGCCGAGCACACCCGCCACACCCGTGGTGGGGTGCATGCGCGCGGCGGCCAGCTGGAGCAGGGTCGTCTTGCCCGCGCCGTTGGGCCCGATGACCACCCAGCGCTCGCCCTCCTCGACCGACCAGGTGACGTCGCGCAGCAGGTCGGAGGTGCCGCGGCGCACGCCGACACCGGCAAATTCGAGGACGTCACTCATGGTGGATCACTCTAGCGAGCCGAGCGGTGCCTACCATCGTCGACATGTCCGACCACGAGCTCCCGGCCAGCGTCCGCGTCGCCCTGTGGGGCACCCTCGCGCTCGGCGGCCGGGTGGCCGACGCCGAGCTGGCCTCGCGGGCGCTGCCCGACCTCGACGAGTGCCGCGGTCTGGTCGAGGGGATCGCGCTGTGGCGGGGCCTCGGCGAGCGGGCGGTGCTCGTCGCCCTGCCCCGCCCGGGAGACCTCACAGGTATGCCGCGCGGCGGCTCCTCCTTCATCGACGCCGCGGTGCAGGCCCAGGAGTGCGTCTACGCCCCCAGCCTCGGCGGTGCACTGGTCCCGACCCTGGAGCCCTTCGGCCCCGCCGGGGACCAGGGGTGGATGTCCACCTGGACCGCCCACCCGGCCGACCCGGTCCCGACGCACCGCGTGGAGGCGCTCGACCTGGGCCAGACCGAGCGGCTCCTGCGCTCGGAGCTCATCGAGCTCACCGAGGCCCTGACCACGGCCGGGCCGACGCCCTTCGGTGCTGCGGCCGACGGCCGGGCCGCGCGGGCCCGGATGGCCACCCAGACGTCCCGCACGTGGGGGCTGCCGGAGGGGATGCCGCCACGGGCGGTCCGCGTCATCGAGCTGGCCGGCACGGTCCTCGCCCTGGCAGACGCCGGCCTCGACACGGTCGACGCCTCCCTGGACGCCACGACGGTCCAGCGTCGGGGCACGCTGCTCAGGCGCGTCCAGTCCCAGGCCGCCGCGGCGCTCTCGGACGCCACCAACGTCGCCGCCCTGCACCTGGCCTTCCGGATCTGACCCCCGCGCCAGACCTTCCGGGCCTGACCTCCCCACAATCCATCGGCCGGAAAGTGAACCGTCGTCCGGTTGTTTCCGGACGAAGGATCACTTTCCGGCTGACGGAACAGCGTGGTTCACCGGGTCAGTGGATCACCAGGTCAGTGGGACAGGTCGGGGGCTCGGCCCTCCAGGACCGCTCGGTAGACCTCCAGCGTCCGCTCGGCGATCGTGGTCCAGCTGAACGAGTCGACGGCCCGAAGACGCCCCTCGTCACCGCGCCGGGCGGCCTCCTCCGGGTCGGACAGCGCCGCGACCAGGGCCGCGCCGAGATCGGCGACGAACTTCTCCTCGTCGACCGGCGTGCCGGTGCCGTCGCCGACCTGCTCGATCGGGACGAGCCACCCGGTCTCCCCGTCCACCACGACCTCCGGGATGCCGCCGGTCGCCGTCGCGACCACCGGCGCGCCGCACGCCATCGCCTCGAGGTTGACGATCCCCAGCGGCTCGTAGACCGACGGGCACAGGAAGACGGTGGCGTGCGACAGGATCGCGATGACCTTCGTGCGCGGCAGCATCTCCCCGATCCAGACGACCGGCGCCGCACCCTCGCCGCGGTCGGAGCGCAGCTGGTCGACGAGGCCGATGACCTCCTGCTCGATCTCCTTGGTGTCGGGGGCACCGGCGAGCAGCACGATCTGCACGTCGTCGTCGACCGAGCGCAGCGCCTTGAGCAGGTAGGGCAGCCCCTTCTGCCGGGTGATGCGGCCCAGGAAGACCGCGGTGCGGGCGTCCGGGTCCAGGCCCTGGGAGCAGACGAACTCGGCCGCCTCCGGCGAGGTGTCGCGCTGCCACAGCCCGGAGTCGATGCCGTTGTGCACGACGTGCACCTTGTCGGGATCCACCGACGGGTAGGAGCGCAGGATGTCCTCGCGCATGCCCGCGGACACGGCGATGATCCCCGCCGCCCCCTCGTAGGCCACCTTCTCGGCCATCGAGGAGATGCCGTAGCCACCCCCCAGCTGCTCGGCCTTCCAGGGCCGCAGCGGCTCCAGCGAGTGGGCGCTGATCACGTGCGGGATCCCGGCCAGCAGGCCACCCAGGTGGCCGCCCATGTTGGCGTACCAGGTGTGCGAGTGCACCAGGTCCGCCCCGCCCTCGGCGACATCCCTGGCCATGAGCAGGTCGACCCCGAGGGTCTTCAGGGCGCCGTTGGCGTCCTCGAGGCCCGCGGGCACCGCATACCCCTGGGTCTGCTCCTCGGCGACCGGCTCGTCGAAGGCCCGGATCTGCACCTCGACACCATCCACCTCCCTCAGGGCCCGGGTCAGCTCGGCGACGTGCACCCCCGCGCCTCCGTAGATGTTGGGCGGGTACTCACGGGTCAGGATGTCGATGCGCACAAGCCCAACCTAGTGCGGTGCCATCCCCCTCGCCATCGACCCCGGCGGGGCAATAGGTTGGTGTCATGGCCGCCTCGCGTAGCTCCCGTCTCAAGGTCCTGGCGATCGTCCTGGCTGGTGGTGAGGGCAAGCGCCTCATGCCGCTGACGGCCGACCGGGCCAAGCCCGCTGTGCCCTTCGGGGGCATCTACCGCCTGATCGACTTCGCCCTGTCCAACGTGGTCAACTCCGGCTTCCTCAAGGTCGTCGTGCTGACCCAGTACAAGTCGCACTCCCTAGACGCCCACATCACCAAGACGTGGCGCATGTCGACCCTGCTGGGCAACTACGTCGCCTCGGTCCCGGCCCAGCAGCGCCTCGGCAAGAGCTGGTTCGCCGGCTCGGCCGACGCCATCTACCAGAGCCTCAACCTCATCCACGACGAGCGGCCAGACATCGTCGTGGTGGTCGGCGCCGACCACGTCTACCGCATGGACTTCTCCCAGATGGTCCAGCAGCACATCGAGACCGGGGCCGCCTGCACCGTCGCGGCGATCCGCCAGCCGATCAGCCTGGCCAACCAGTTCGGCGTCATCGACGTCGACCCCGAGGAGCCCCGCCGCATCCGCGAGTTCCTGGAGAAGCCGGAGCACCCGCAGGGCCTGCCCGACTCCCCCGATGAGGTCCTGGCCTCGATGGGCAACTACGTCTTCTCCGCCGACGCGCTCGAGGCCGCCGTCACCGCGGACGCCAACGCCGAGGACACCAGCCACGACATGGGCGGCGACATCGTGCCGGCCTTCGTGCGCGACAACGACGCCTGGGTCTACGACTTCAAGAACAACGAGGTCCCCGGCGCGACCGACCGCGACCGCGGCTACTGGCGCGACGTCGGGACGATCGACTCCTACTACGACGCCCACATGGACCTGATCTCGGTCCACCCGGTCTTCAACCTCTACAACGAGGCCTGGCCGATCTACACCAACTACGGCCCGCACCCGCCGGCCAAGTTCGTCCACGGCTCCGGCGACCGCATCGGGCACGCCGTCAACTCGGCCGTCTCCCCCGGCTGCGTCATCTCCGGCTCGACCGTCTCCGACTCGGTGCTCTCCCCGCGCGTGACGGTGCACAGCTTCAGCCACGTCACCAAGTCGGTGCTGATGGACCGGGTCCAGGTGGGCCGCTCCTGCCAGATCCACCGCGCCATCATCGACAAGGGCGTGTTCATCCCGGCCGGCGTGCACATCGGCGTCGACCACGAGCACGACCGCGCCCGCGGCTTCACGGTCACCGACTCCGGCATCGTCGTGGTCGGGAAGGGCTCAGTCATCTCGCACTGACCGCGGTCCGCAACAGACCAGACACAGGTATGGGGTGACGCACCCGGGCGGGTGCGTCACCCCATACCTGTGCAGGGGGTTCTCAGAAGCCCATCGCGTGGTAGCCGCCGTCGACGTGCACGATCTCGCCGGTGGTGGCGGGGAACCAGTCGGACAGCAGCGCGACGCAGGCCTGCGCGGCGGGCACCGGGTCCTTGACGTCCCAGCCGAGCGGGCTGTGCTCGCCCCACCTGGCGAACTGCTCGAAGTCGGGGATCGACTTGGCCGCGGTGGTGGCGATCGGGCCGGCGGAGACGAGATTGGAGCGGATGCCCTTGGGGCCGAGGTCGCGGGCCAGGTAGCGGCTCGTGGCCTCGAAGGCCGCCTTGGAGACACCCATCCAGTCGTAGACGGGCCAGGCGTACTGCGCGTCGAAGGTCAGGCCCACGACCGAGCCGCCCTCGCGCATGCGCGGCAGGCAGGCGACGGCCAGGGACTTCAGGGAGTAGGCGCTGATCTGCATCGCGGTGGCCACGTCGGACCACTGCGCCTCCAGGAAGTTGAAGGCCCCCTGCGGCGCGAAGCCGATCGAGTGCAGGACCCCGTCGAGGTGGTCGACGTGCTCGCCGAGCCGGTCGGCGAGGCTGTCGAGGTCCTCGTCCTTGGAGACGTCCAGCTCGATGACCGGCGCCTCCTGGGGCAGGCGGCGCGAGATGGCCTGGGTGATCTTGAAGGTGCGCCCGAACGAGGTCAGGACCACCTCCGCGCCCTGCTCCTGGGCCAGCCGGGCCACGTGGAAGGCGATGGAGGAGTCCATCAGGACACCGGTGATGAGGAGCTTCTTGCCGTCGAGGAGCATGGCCGGAACTCTAGTGCCTCGGGCGGGCCGGGTCAGTGACCCATGCCGAGGCCGCCGTCGACCGGGATCACGGCGCCGCTGATGTAGGCGGCGTCGGGTCCCGCCAGGAAGCGGACGGCTCCGGCGACCTCGTCGGGGCTGGCGAACCGCCCGGCGGGGATCCCGGCCAGATAGCTCTTGCGCAGGTCCTCCGAGAGCTGCTCGGTCATCTCGGTCTCGATGAAGCCCGGCGCGACGACATTGGCGGTGATGCCGCGGCCGCCCAGCTCGCGGGTGATCGAGCGGGCCAGGCCGACGAGCGCGGCCTTGGACGCGGCGTAGTTGGTCTGCCCCGGCGAGCCGTAGAGCCCCACGACCGAGGAGATGAGGATGATCCGCCCCGCGCGGGCCCGGATCATGCCCTTGGCGGCCCGCCGCGCACAGCGGAAGACGCCGGTGAGGTTGGTGTCGATGACGGCGTCGAAGTCCTCGTCGCTCATCCGCATCAGGAGGGTGTCCTTGGTGATCCCGGCGTTGGCCACGAGGACCTCGACGGGACGGCCCAGGAGCTCCTCGGCCTCGGTGAAGGCGCGGTCGACCGAGTCGGTGTCGGTGACGTCGCAGATCACGCCCCGCAGGCCCTCGGGCGGGGTGCCGCTGCGGTGGGTGATGACCACGTCGTGGCCGGCCTCGACGAGGTTTGTGGCGATGGCCAGGCCGATGCCGCGGTTTCCCCCGGTGACCAGGACCGCCTTGGGCTGCTCAGGTGTCATGGTGGTGTCGCTCACGCGAACACCGTAGTCGTATCGTGGAGCGGTGCCCACCCACCCAGCGCGTCCGGACCCGGCGCGTCGTGCACCTCAGGGGGTCACGACGGCACCGCGGTCCCGTGATGCCGACCGCCGCAAGCGGATGAAGGTCTACGTGATCGCGATGGCGATCCGGACCGTCTCCTTCCCGCTGGCCGTGTGGGCCTTCCTCTCCGACCAGGTCGTGCTGGGCTTCGTGCTGATGCTCGCCGCCGTGCTCATCCCGTCGGTGGCCGTGGGGCTGGCCAACGCCGTCGACCACCGCGGCGAGTCCACCCTCGAGCGCCCCGTCTCCCCCGTCCAGGGCCTCGGCGCGGGCGAGGCCCGGACGCCCGAGGCGGACACGCACGTCGCCGAGGGGCACGTCGTCGAGGGAGTCGTCGTGGCGTCCCGCGTGGTGCTCCCGAAGAAGGCCTCATGACCAGCCCCGCCGAGCAGCTCCAGTGCAGCGCCAAGGGCTGCCGGGCCGACGCCACGGACGCCGTCGTGTGGCGCAACCCCCGGCTGCACGCGGAAGGCCGCCGCAAGGTCTGGCTGGCCTGCCCCGACCACCGCGACCACCTGCGCGACTTCGTCCAGCTGCGCGGCTTCCTCATCGAGGTCGTCGGCGTGGGCGAGCTGACGGAGGCGGACGGCTAGGTGTTCTCCGTCCTGCGCCGCCCCCGCTGGCTCCTCTACCTCGTGCTCGCCGTGGTCTTCGGCATCGTCGCGACCCTCCTGGGCCTGTGGCAGTGGACCCGCCACGAGGAGAAGGTGGAGCGCCGCGAGGTCGTCGAGGCCAACTACTTCGGCGACCCGGTTCCCCTCGAGGACGTCCTCGCCGGCCCCGAGGACACGCTCGGCACCGAGCGCCAGTGGACCCGGGTCAGCGCCACCGGCACCTATGCGCCGCAGGACCAGCTCCTCGTCCGCAACCGTCCGCACCAGGGTGTCTTCGGGTATGAGGTGCTCGTGCCCCTCCACCTGCCCGACGGGTCGGTGCTGACCGTGGACCGGGGCTGGGTGCGCAACGCCGAGGACGCCGCGACCCTGCCGGACGTGCCGCCCGCCCCGGAGGGGGAGATCACCGTCACCGGGTGGCTGCGCCCCTCCGAGCGCGACCTGGGCCGCGACCTGCCCGAGGGTCAGCTGGCCTCCATCGACCTGCCCCGCGTCGCGTCGGCGATCGGGGCCGACGTGCACCGGGCCTTCCTCGTGCTCGAGACCGAGGATCCCGCGGCCGAGCGCCCTGCAGCCCTGGAGCCCCCCGACACCGGGCTGGGCTCGCACTTCGCCTACGCCATCCAGTGGTGGCTGACCGTGCCGGTCGGCCTCATCCTGGTCCTGGTCATGGCCCGCCAGACCGCGCGCGACGAAGACGACGCGACCGGGGGGAAGGCAGCCAGGCCCCCGAGACCGAAGAAGACCCGCATCTGGGACGAGGAGGACTACTGATGGATCTTGGACTTGCCGGACGGTGCTACGTGGTGACCGGGGCCTCGCGCGGCCTGGGCTACGCCACCGCCGAGCACCTCGTCGCCGACGGCGCCGATGTCGTGGTCGCCTCCCGCTCCCAGGCCTCGGTCGAGGAGTCCGCGGCCACCCTGACCGCCAACGGCACCGGCCACGCGGTCGGCGTCGCGGCCGACCTGGCCGAGGAGGACAGTGCCGAGCGGCTGCTCGATGCGGCCGCCGAGCAGTTCGGACGCCTCGACGGCGTCGTCATCTCCGTGGGAGGCCCGCCCGGGTCCTCGGCCACCGACGCCACCGACGAGCAGTGGCGCGCGGCCTTCGAGAGCGTCTTCCTCGGCGCCGTGCGGCTGGCCCGCACCGCCCTGGAGCGCGCCGAGGCCCCCATCTCGGTGACCTTCGTGCTCAGCACCTCGGTCCGCTCCCCCATCGCCGGACTGGGCATCTCCAACGGTCTGCGGCCTGGGCTGGCGATGGTCGCCAAGACCCTGGCCGACGAGCACGGCCCACGGGGCCACCGCGTCAACGTCGTCCTGCCGGGACGGATCGACACCGACCGCATCAAGGAGCTGGAGTCCGGCGCCTCCGACCCGGCGGCGGTCCGGGAGAAGGCCATCGCGGGCATCCCGCTGGGGCGCTACGGGCAGCCCGAGGAGTTCGGCGCGGTCACGGCCTTCGTCGCCTCGCCGATGGCGTCCTACGTGAGCGGCTCGGTCATCACGGTCGACGGAGGCGCCACCCGGTCCTTGTGAGCCCAGAGGTCCCGCAGCAGCGCGACCTCGGCCAGGTGGTGGATCGCCTCCCGGTTGATGTGCAGCACCAGGGTGAGCATCGGCTCGGCGGCCCACGGCCCCTCCGCCTCCCCGACCGGCCGGAGGAGGTCCTTCTCGGTGAGGGCGAGCACCCCGGCAGACCACGCCGCATAACCCTCGTCCAGCTGCCGCAGCGCCTCCTCGGCGCTGCCCGCGTAGTCCCACGTCGGATAGTCGGCGACCGGGCCGCCGAAGTGGGAGTGGTTGCGGGCGCCGAAGACCCCGACGATGACGTGGGCGAGCCGCCAGGCGATGGTCGTGAACGGCGCGGGCGTGGGCTCGGGGAAGCCGTAGTCGCACACCCACTCCCCCTCACCGACCCGGTGGTTGGCGCTCGGGGGCGAGGGCTCCTCGCGCCGGCGCAGGCTCCAGGCGCCGGGGGCCGGCTCCCAGAGATATTCGTCGTCGGTCAGGCCGTCCATGCGGGGCCGGGCCTGGCCCCGCCAGTGCCAGTCCAGCTGCTCGTGGAGGCGTCGCACCAGGTCCATGTCCGTGCTCATGGGCCCAGCCTCCCACCGCCGGCGGACAGGTGGTGTCCTCGAGGACCTAGTCGCGGAACTGCGTGTCGTGCAGCGCCTTGTAGAGCCCGCCGGCCGCCAGCAGCTCCTCGTGGGTCCCACGCTGCACCACGCGCCCACGGTCGAGCACGAGGATGAGATCGGCGTCGCGCACGGTCGAGAGGCGGTGGGCGATGACGATGGAGGTCCGGCCCGACAGCGCCTCGTCCAGGGCCCGCTGGACGGCCGCCTCGGACTCACTGTCCAGGTGGGCGGTGGCCTCGTCCAGGACGACGACGGCGGGCGACTTCAGCAGCAGGCGGGCGATCGCCAGGCGCTGCTTCTCCCCGCCGGAGAGCCGATGGCCCCGGTCCCCCACGACCGTCTCGAGACCGTCCGGCAGGCGCCGCACGAGCTCGGCGATCCGTGCACCCTCCAGGGCGCTCCAGATCTGCTCCTCGGACGCGTCGGGACGGGCGTAGAGCAGGTTGGCGCGCACCGTGTCGTTGAACATGTGCGCCTCCTGCGTCACCACCCCCACGGTGTCGCGCAGCGAGTCGAGCGATGCCTCCCGCAGGTCGACCCCACCGATCCGGACGGTGCCGGCGGTCGGGTCGTAGAGCCGCGCGACCAGCGTCGTCAGGGTCGTCTTGCCGGCGCCCGAGGGCCCGACGAGGGCGACCATCGAGCCGGCCGGGATGTCTACGTCGACCCCCGAGACGACCTCGTGGCCGTCGAGGGTCTCCCCGTTGGTCCGCTGGTCCAGGGAGGCGATGCTCACGTCCTCGGCGCTCGGGTAGGCGAAGGACACCCCGTCCAGCTCCACGCCCACGGCTCCGGAGGGTATGGAGATCGGCCGCTCGGCCTCCCTCACCAACGGGCGCAGGTCGAGCACCTCGAAGAGCCGCTCGAAGGAGACGAGGGCGGTCATGATGTCGACCCGGACGTTGGACAGCGCGGTCAGCGGGGCGTAGAGCCGGGCGAGCAGCGCCGCCATCGCGACCAGGGTCCCGACCGTCAGGTGCCCGGCGACGGCCATCAGGCCGCCGACGCCGTAGACCAGGGCGGTGGCCAGGGCCGCGACCAGGCCGAGCCCGGCCAGGAAGATCACCCTGTTGACCGCGATGGCGACGCCGGCGTCGCGCACCCCGCGGGCGGAGACCGCATACTCCTCGTCCTCCTGGGCCGGGCGCCCGAAGAGGCGCACGAGCAGGGCCCCGCCGACGTTGAAGCGCTCGGTCATCCGGGTCTGCATCGCCGCGTTGAGGTTCATCTGCTCCCGCGTGAGGGCGGAGAGGCGCGGGCCCATGAGCCGGGCCGGGACCAGGAAGAGGGGCAGGAGCAGCAGCGCCAGGGCGGTGATCTGCCAGCTCATGGAGAAGAGCGCCACCAGGATGAGCACGATCTGCACGACATTGCTGACCAGCCCGGACAGGACCGAGGTGAAGGCGGCCTGGGCGCCGATGACGTCGTTGTTGAGCCGGCTGACCAGGGCGCCGGTCTGGGCACGGGTGAAGAAGGCGATCGGCTGGCGCAGCACGTGCCCGAAGACCTCGCGGCGCAGGTTGAGGATGAGGCCCTCACCGATCCGGGAACTGACCCAGCGGATCAGCACGGTGAGGACGGTGTCGGCCACGGCCAGCACCGCCACGACGATCCCGAGGCGGACCACGACCTCGCGCACCTGCGGGACGACGCCGTCGTCGATGATCCGCTGCAGCAGCAGCGGGACGACGGTCACGACCAGGCCGGAGAGCACCGCCAGCAGCAGATAGACGGCCATGTCCCTGACGAACGGGCGGCCGTAGCCCAGCACGCGCCGGGCCGTCTGCCGGCCGACCCTGTGCGAGCGGACGCTGGGGTCCTTGGCGAAGCTGCGGATCGAGCTGCCCCTCATCGCGCCGTGCATGCTCATCCAGCCAGCTCCTCTCCGGTCGGCGCCGTCACGCCAGGGCGATCAGGTCCTCGTAGTCACGACCCCACAGGTCCTCGACCCCGTCGGGGAGCAGGAGCACCCGCTCCGGCTCCAGGGCCCGCACGGCCCCCTCGTCGTGGCTGACGAGGACGACCGCACCCTCGTAGGAGCGCAGCGCGGCCAGGATCTCTTCCCGGGAGGCCGGGTCCAGGTTGTTGGTGGGCTCGTCCAGCAGCAGCACGTTGGCGGCCGAGACGACCAGCGTGGCCAACGCCAGCCGGGTCTTCTCGCCGCCGGAGAGCACGCCGGCCGGCTTGTCCACGTCGTCGCCGGAGAAGAGGAAGGAGCCCAGCACCTTGCGGGTCTCGGTCTCGTCCAGGTCGGGCGCCGCGGACTTCATGTTCTCCAGGACGGTGCGGTCCACGTCGAGCGTCTCGTGCTCCTGGGCGTAGTAGCCCAGCTTGAGCCCGTGGCCCGGCACGACCTCCCCGGTGTCCGGCTCGTCGATCCCGGCCAGCAGGCGCAGCAGGGTGGTCTTGCCGGCGCCGTTGAGGCCCAGCACGACGACCTTGGAGCCCTTGTCGATGGCCAGGTCCACGTCGGTGAAGATCTCCAGCGACCCGTAGGAGCGCGAGAGCCCCTCGGCCATGAGCGGCGTCTTCCCGCACGGGGCCGGCGTCGGGAAGCGCAGCTTGGCCACCCGGTCCACGACCCGCTCACCCTCGAGCCCGGCCAGCATCCGCTCGGCCCGGCGGGCCATGTTCTGCGCGGCCACCGCCTTGGTGGCCTTGGCCCGCATCTTGTCGGCCTGGGACAGCAGCGCCGCGGCCTTCTTCTCGGTGTTGGCGCGCTCCCGCCTGCGGCGCCGCTCGTCCGCCTCGCGCTGGGCCAGGTAGTTCTTCCAGCCCATGTTGTAGACGTCCAGGACCTGCCGGTTGGCGTCCAGGTAGAAGACCTTGTTGACGACCGTCTCGACCAGGTCGACGTCGTGGGAGATCACCAGCAGCCCACCGGAGTAGGCCTTGAGGTGGTCGCGGAGCCAGACGACGGAGTCCGCGTCCAGGTGGTTGGTCGGCTCGTCCAGCAGCAGCGTCTGGGCGCCGGAGAAGAGGATGCGCGCCAGCTCGATCCGGCGCCGCTGCCCTCCGGAGAGGGTATGCAGCTCCTGCGCCAGCACGCGCTCGGGCAGGCCGAGGGAGCCGGCGATCGAGGCCGCCTCGGACTCCGCCGCATACCCGCCCCGGCTGATGAACTCGGTCTCCAGGCGGCCGTAGCGCTTCATGGCTCGGTCCCGGACCTCGCCCTCGCCGGTGGCCATGACCTCCTCGGCGTCGCGCATCCCGCGGATGACCTCGTCCAGCCCGCGGGCCGACAGGATCCGGTCGCGGCCGAGCACGTGCAGGTCGCCGGTGCGTGGGTCCTGGGGCAGGTAGCCGACCTCGCCGACCCGGGTGATGGTGCCGTCCGCAGGCTCCCCGGCCCCGGCCAGGACCTTGGTCAGCGTCGTCTTGCCGGCCCCGTTGCGGCCGACCAGACCGACGCGGTCGCCGGCGGCCACGCGGAAGGTCACGTCGTCCATGAGGAGTCGGGACCCGACGCGGATCTCGACACCGGTGGCGGTGATCATGCCGGTCTCCTCGCAGGCGTGCCGCAGCGCGGGGGGCTGCGGTGGGTCGGGGTGGTCAGCTCGGGCTCACGGCGCGCCGGGGGCGCCCGGGGAATGCGCACGTGGGAGCAGGTCATTAGTCTACGTGCTAGAGCCAGGTCGTCCGACCGGCCGCGAAGCGCAAGGCAGAGGTGCACGCATGACCTTCAGGGAGAACGCCAACATCAGCACGGGCAGGGCTCGGCGCGGTGGCGGCGGTGGCGGCATGGCCGTCGGAGGTGGGCTCGGCGCGCTGCTGCTCGCGCTCGTGGTGATGCTGCTCGGCGGCGACCCGGGTGCGATCCTGGGCGGCGGCGGGGGCCAGGCCCCCAGCCAGGGTCAGTACGAAGACCTCGACGAGTGCAAGACCGGTGCCGATGCCAACGAGAACGTCGACTGCCGCATCCAGGCCACGATGCTCTCGCTCGAGGACTACTGGACCCAGGTGCTCCCCGACGCCCAGCCGACTACCGCAACCATCTTCACCGGCGCCGTCAACACCGGTTGCGGCCAGGCCAGCAGCCAGGTCGGCCCGTTCTACTGCCCGGTCGACGAGGGCATCTACCTCGACTCCGCCTTCTTCGACCAGCTGGAGGGCCAGCTGGGCGCCAAGGGCGGCAACTTCGGCGAGATGTACGTCCTGGCCCACGAGTACGGCCACCACATCCAGAACTACACCGGCGCGCTGAAGGCCTCCCAGCAGGGCGGGACCGGCCCCGAGTCCAACGCGGTCCGCGTCGAGCTCCAGGCCGACTGCTTCGCCGGCGCGTGGGCCGGCAACGCCGCCAAGACCAAGGACTCCGAGGGCGGCGCCCTCCTGGAGAAGCTGACCCGTGAGGACATCGAGTCGGCCCTGTCGGCGGCGTCCTCGGTCGGCGACGACTCCATCCAGGAGAAGATGACCGGCCAGGTGCAGCCGCACAAGTGGACCCACGGCTCCTCCGAGCAGCGCATGGGCTGGTTCATGAAGGGCTACGAGACCGGCGACCCCCGCCAGTGCGACGTCCTGCGCGCCAACAGCGTCGAGGACTACAACTGACGGCGTCCATCACGCCTTCGACGTGACCGGCCGGGTGCACCGCACCCGGCCGGTCCGCCTTTCCAGCGGGCAACAGATGATCTGGCATAACGTGTGGTGCAGATCACCATAAGTGGGCGGAATGCTCGACGCAGCACCCCCGTTGCCGCCCTCGTGCTGAACAGACTCTCCCTCCCCCGCATCTCCTTCGGGAACCAGGTCCTCATCGGTCTGGCCCTCGGCGTCGTCCTGGGCCTGGTCGCCCGGAGCACCGGGGCCTCGGCCGACAACCCCACCTGGCTCTCGGAGACCTTGAGGATCATCGGATCCTCTTTCGTCACCCTGCTGCGAGCCATCGTCCCGCCGCTGGTCTTCCTGGCGATCGTGTCCTCGATCGCCAACCTGCGCGAGGTCTCCAACGCGGCCCGCCTGGCGTGGAACACCTTGCTCTGGTTCGCCATCACGGCCCTCGTCTCGGTGTCCATCGGCATCGTCACCGCGATGATCGTCGACCCCGCCCGCGGGGCCGGCGTCACGGCCGCCGACGCCGCCGCACCCAGCCGCACCGGTGGCTGGCTCGACTTCCTGGTCGGCATCATCCCCACCAACGTGCTGGGCCTCAGTGCCCGCGGCGGGGAGGACGGCGAGGTCTCGTTGTCCTTCAACGTCCTGCAGATCCTGGTCCTGGCGATCGCCGTCGGCATCGCCGTGGTCAAGACCGGCAAGGAGGCCGAGCCCTTCCTCGCCTTCACCCGCTCCGCCCTGGCCGTCGTCCAGAAGGTGCTGTGGTGGATCATCCTCCTGGCGCCCATCGCCACCGTCGGGCTGCTGGGCAACGCGATCGTCGCCTACGGGTGGGAGACGATCGGCTCCCTGGGACGCTTCACGCTGGCCGTCTACGTCGGGCTGCTGATCGTGGTCGGCGTCCTCTACCCCGCCCTCCTGCGGATGCACGGCCTGTCGATCAGGCAGTTCTTCTCCGGGGTGTGGCCGGCGATGCAGCTCGGCTTCGTCTCCCGCTCCTCGATCGGCACCCTGCCCGTCACCCAGTCCGTGACCGAGAAGAACCTCGGCGTGCCCCGTGCCTACGCCTCCTTCGCGGTCCCGCTGGGGTCGACGACCAAGATGGACGGCTGCGCCGCGATCTACCCCGCCGTCGCCGCGATCTTCGTGGCCGAGTTCTTCGGCATGAGCCTGGGGCTGACCGACTACCTGCTCATCGCCTTCGTCGCGGTGATCGGCTCGGCCGCCACCGCGGGCGTGACCGGCGCGACCGTCATGCTCACCCTGACCCTGTCCACCCTGGGGCTCCCGCTGGAGGGCGTCGGTCTCCTGCTGGCCGTCGACCCGATCCTGGACATGGGGCGCACCGCGACCAATGTCACCGGTCAGGCGCTGGTCCCCACCATCGTGGCCAAGCGCCAGGGGATCCTGGACGAGGAGGCCTACAACTCCCCCCGCCGCGGCACCCCGTGGCGCGCGGAGGAGACCAGCCGCGACGGCGAGCTCGCGGCCAGCACCTCCTGAGCTCAGCCCGCGGGTCCTCGTCCACCGGCGTTGTGGACGAGGACCCGCACGGCCAGCGCCCGGCGGATCGCGTCGTCCAGGACCGTCCGCCTCGGGTCGGCGAGATCCCACAGCTCGCGACGCGGTATGCGGTGCAGCCGCTGGAGCGGGCCCCTCGCCAGCTCTTCGGCCACCTCGTGCGCGAGGGTCCGGTCGCCGCCGAGGACGAGCGCGCCGACCTCACCCACGGCGCTCTCCCCCGCCTCCAGCACACGGGCGGCATGCCCGACCACCGCCTCGACCAGCGCGTCGGCCTGGTTGGCCCGCCGTCGGGCGAAGCGCTGCTGGCTCCATCCCCCTGCCGCCGTCCGGGACTGCACGTGGCGGGTGCCGACCTTGTGGCTGATGAGTTCGCCCGAGGGCGAGGTGACGGCCACCGCATACCCTCCGCGCCGGACCAGCACCACGAGAAGGGGACCTGGCGGCGCCACCCAGCCGCCCGCGGGGTCGAACTCCCCCACGGTGCTCCCCCAGCCCTCGAGCCTGGCCCACGACCCGTCGGCAGCCGTCCCCACCCAGCACTCGCCCGCGTAGGCCCCTTCTTCCCCGACCGGCGACACACTCTGCTGCCCACCGGCGACACGGTCTGCTCGCCAGATGACCTCCCCGTGGGAGGCGGAAAAGCGCTCGACCCACCCGGGAAGTCGCGCGGGGGCGACCTCGACCGGGCGGGTCGGGCTCATGGGTGAGGACTCGGTCAGACGTTGAAGCCGAGGGCGCGCAGCTGCTCGCGGCCGTCCTCGGTGATCTTGTCCGGGCCCCACGGCGGCATCCAGACCCAGTTGATCCGGTGGCTGGAGACCATGCCCTCCAGGCTCTGGGCGACCTGGTCCTCGATGACGTCGGTCAGCGGGCAGGCTGCCGAGGTGAGGGTCATGTCGATGACGGCGTGCGAGGCGGCGTCCACGGTCACGCCGTAGACGAGGCCGAGGTCGACGACGTTGATGCCGAGCTCGGGGTCGACCACGTCACGCAGCGCCTCCTCGACGTCCGCGACGTTGGGCGGGGTGGTCTGGGTCATCTTTCCTCCAGGTGGAGCGGGTGGGGCGGTCAGGGTTTCAGGTGGTGGGGCCGGCGGCGTCGTCGCTGACGGCGGAGATGTCGACGCCGGCCCGGGCCAGGGCGTCCAGGTAGGCGGTCCAGCCCAGCAGGGCGCACTTGACGCGGGCGGGATACTTCGCGACGCCGGCGAAGGCGACGGCGTCGCCGATCTGCTCGGGGTCGCCGGGATCGGCGCCCTTGCTGGTCAGCATGGCCCGCACGGCACGGTAGGTCTCGAGCGTCTCGCCGACCGGCCGGCCGACGGACTCCTCGGCCAGGACCGAGGCCGAGGCGATCGAGATCGAGCAGCCGAGGGAGTCGTAGGACAGGTCGGTCAGCACCGGCCCGGCCTCCCCCTCGGCGAGGTGGACGCGCAGGCTGATCTCGTCGCCGCAGGTCGGGTTGACGTGGTTGACCTCGGCGTCGTAGGGCTCGCGCAGACCGGCGTGCTGCGGCGCCTTGGCGTGGTCGAGGATGAGCTGCTGGTAGAGGTCCATCAGCCGGCCACCCCGAAGACGTCGGGCACGCGGTCCAGCGCCGTGGCGAAGGCGTCGATCTCCTCCGGCGTGGTGTAGACGCCGAAGCTGGCGCGCGTGGTGGCCGCCAGCCGCAACCGCCGGTGCAGCGGCCAGGCGCAGTGGTGCCCGGTGCGCACCGCGATCCCGGAGTCGTCGAGGATCTGCCCCACGTCGTGCGGGTGCACCCCCTCGACGGTGAACGACACCGCGCCCACGCGGTCGGCGGGCTCGGCGGGGCCGATCACCTGGACCCAGGGTCGCTCCGCGAGGACCTGGAGGGTATGCCGCATGAGCGCCTGGTCGTGCGCGTGCACCCGGTCCAGACCCAGCTCGGTCAGGTAGTCCAGGGCTGCTGCCAGGCCCACGGCCTGGGCGGCCATGGGGACGCCGGCCTCGAACTTCTGGGGCGGCGGCGCCCAGGTCGAGCCCTCCATCCGGACGATCTCGATCATCGAGCCGCCGGTGAGGAAGGGCGGCATCGCCTCGAGCAGGCCGCGACGGGCCCACAGCACGCCGATGCCCGAGGGGCCCAGCGTCTTGTGCCCGGTGAAGACCAGTGCGTCCACGCCGGAGTCGGGGGCGGTCAGGGCCGAGATGTCCAGGTGCGGGGCCGACTGGCAGGCGTCGACGAAGACCAGGGCTCCGGCCGCGCGGGCCGCCGCGACCACCGGCTCCAGGTCCACCAGCGTGCCGAGCACGTTGGAGACGTGGGTGACCGAGACGACCTTGGTCCGCTCGCCGATGACCTCGGCCGGGTCGGTCAGGTAGCCGTCGTCGGTGACCCCGATCCACCGCAGGGTCGCGCCGGTGCGGCGGCACACCTCCTGCCACGGGACCAGGTTGGCGTGGTGCTCCATCTCGGTCACCACGACCTCATCCCCGGGGCCCAGCCGGAGCCGGTCGGCCCACTCCTGCGGAGCGCCGTCCAGAGCACCCGGCGCGGCGGCGTTGGAGAAGGCGTAGGCCAGCAGGTTCAGGCCCTCGGTGCCGTTCTTGGTGAAGACGATCTCACCGGACTGCGCCCCCAGGAAGCGCGCGACGGTCTCGCGGGCACCCTCGAACGCCTCGGTGGCCTCCTCGGCCAGCTGGTGCGCGCCGCGGTGGACCGCGGCGTTGTGGCGCTCGTAGAACTCCCGCTCGGCGTCGAGGACGACCCGGGGCTTCTGGGAGGTGGCGCCGCTGTCCAGGTAGACGAGGGGCCGGCCCTCACGCACGGTCCGGGAGAGCAGGGGGAAGTCGCCGCGCACGGCGGCGAGCTCCTCCCCGGTGAGGCCCTCGGCCGGGACAGAGGCGTGGAGCCGGCCCATCGTCATACCGTGTGCTTCCTCTTCTCTCAGACCGCAGAGGTGAGGAAGCGGTCGTAGCCCTCCGCCTCCAGGCGCTCGGCCAGGTCGGCGCCGCCGGACTCGGCCACGCGACCGCCCACGAAGACGTGCACGTGGTCGGGCTTGATGTAGCGCAGGATGCGGGTGTAGTGGGTGATGAGCATGACGCCCAGGCCGGTGTTCTCCTTGACGCGGTTGACGCCCTCGGAGACGACCTTGAGGGCGTCGACGTCCAGGCCGGAGTCGGTCTCGTCCAGGATGGCGATCTTGGGCTGGAGCAGTTCCATCTGGAGGATCTCGTGGCGCTTCTTCTCACCGCCGGAGAAGCCCTCGTTGACGTTGCGCTCGGCGAAGGAGGAGTCCATCCGCAGCGCCTCCATCGCGGTCTTGACGTCCTTGACCCAGTGGCGCAGCTTGGGGGCCTCCCCGTCGATGGCGGTCTTGGCGGTGCGCAGGAAGTTGGACACGGTCACGCCCGGAACCTCGATGGGGTACTGCATGGCCAGGAACAGGCCGGCGTGGGCGCGCTCGTCCACGGCCATGTCCAGGACGTTCTCGCCGTCCAGCAGGACCTCGCCGCCGGTGACGACGTACTTGGGGTGGCCGGCGACCGCGTAGGCCAGGGTGGACTTGCCCGAGCCGTTGGGGCCCATGATGGCGTGGGTCTCGCCGGAGTTGACGGTCAGGTCGACGCCGCGAAGGATCTCCTTCTCACCGGCCTCGGTCTCGACGCTGACCTGCAGGTTGCGGATCTCCAGGGTGGTCATGTGGGTGTTCTCCTCGATGGGTATGCGGTAGCGCCGGGTCAGTCGGCGAGGGTCAGGTAGACGGACCCGTCGGTCTCGTCGATGGTGAGGGTGTGGACGGCCACCGGCGCGGTGGCGGGCAGCTGCTTGGGGATCCCGGTGCTCATCTCGAACTGGGAGCCGTGCAGCCAGCACTCGATCCGGTCGCCCTCGATCTCCCCCTCGGCCAACGAGACGTTGGCGTGGGTGCAGGTGTCGTCGAAGGCGTGGAGGCGTCCGGAGGACTCGCGGGCGATGGTCACCCGGCGACCCTCGATGTCGGCCACGACCGCCCCGGCAGGGCCGGGGAGCTCGTCGACCGAGCAGATGCGGACGGGGCTGGTGCTCATGCGTCCTGCTGCTCCAGGGTGAGCTCGAGCTCGGCCTCGATGGCGGCCATCAGCATCTCCTGGACCTCCGGCACGCCGATCTTGGCGATGATGTCGGCGAAGAAGCCGCGCACCACGAGCTTGCGGGCGCTCTCCTCGTCGACGCCGCGGGACATCAGGTAGAAGAGCTGCTCGTCGTCGAAGCGACCGGTGGAGCTGGCGTGGCCGGCGCCGGCGATGTCGCCGGTCTCGATCTCCAGGTTGGGCACCGAGTCGGCGCGGGCGCCGTCGGTGAGGACCAGGTTGCGGTTCAGCTCGTAGGTCTCGATGCCCTCGGCCTCCTTGCGGATGAGGACGTCGCCGACCCAGACCGTGCGGGCGGTGTCGCCCTGCAGCGCACCCTTGTAGGTGACCAGCGACTCGCAGCGCGGCGCGTTGTGGTCCACGAAGGAGCGGTGCTCGAAGTGCTGGCCCGCGTCGGCGAAGTAGACGCCCAGCAGGGTGGCGTCGCCGCCGGGGCCGGCGTAGCGCACGTTGGAGTTCATCCGCACGATGCCGCCACCGAGGGTGACCGCGATGTGCTTGTAGGTCGCGTCGCGACCCACGAGCGCCTCGTGCTGGCCCAGGTGCACCGCGTCGTCGTCCCAGCGCTGCAGGCTGACGACCGTCAGGTCCGCGCCGTCGCCGACGATGACCTCCAGGTTGCCGGTGTGGTCGGCCGAGCCGACGTGGTCGAGGATGTAGACCGCCTTGGAGTGGGCGCCGGCCTCGATCACGTAGTGGGCGTTGGAGCGGCGACCGGCGCCACGGCCGGTGACGGTCTCGCGCAGCGGCTGGTCGAACTCCGCCTCGGCCGGGATCTGCACGTGCAGGGCCTGCTCGGTGTTCTTGCTCGCCACGACCGCGCCGCGGTCCTCGGGCACCAGCACGGTGCCGCGCGGGGCCTGGCCGGGGGCCAGGGTCGAGATGGTCACACCCTCGGGGACGTCCACGGCGAAGTCGGCCGCATAGTCCTCGCCACGGTCGTCGGTCGGCGCGTCGGAGAAGACGTTGCCGAGCCGGTCGACCGGGGTGAAGCGCCACTCCTCCTCACGACCGGTCGGGACCTCGAAGGTCTCGACGTCGAAGGAGCGGTGGCGTGCCGCGCGCGACTCGTCAGGTATGCGGTGGTCGCCCCCGATCTGGGCCTGGGGATCCTGGTGGGTCTTCTCGTCGATCAGAAGCGACATCAGCCGACGGCTCCTTCCATCTGCAGCTCGATGAGGCGGTTCAGCTCGAGGGCGTACTCCATGGGCAGCTCGCGCGCGATGGGCTCGACGAACCCGCGCACGATCATCGCCATGGCCTCGGTCTCGGACAGGCCTCGGGACATGAGGTAGAACATCTGGTCCTCGGACACCTTGGAGACCGTGGCCTCGTGGCCCATCTGGACGTCGTCCTCGCGGACGTCGACGTAGGGATAGGTGTCGGACCGGGAGATCTGGTCGACCAGGAGCGCGTCGCAGACCACCGAGGACTTGCTGTGGCTGGCGCCCTCGAGGATCTGGACGAGGCCGCGGTAGGACGAACGCCCACCGCCGCGGGCCACCGACTTGCTCACGATGGTCGAGGAGGTGTGCGGCGCGGCGTGCACCATCTTGGAGCCGGCGTCCTGGTGCTGGCCCTCGCCGGCGAAGGCGACGGACAGGGTCTCGCCCTTGGCATGCTCGCCCAGGAGGAAGACAGCGGGATACTTCATCGTCACCTTGGAGCCGATGTTGCCGTCGATCCACTCCATGGTCGCGCCCTCGGCGCAGGTCGCGCGCTTGGTGACCAGGTTGTAGACGTTGTTGGACCAGTTCTGGATCGTCGTGTAGCGGACGCGGGCGTCCTTCTTGACGATGATCTCGACGACGGCGCTGTGCAGGCTGTCGGTCTTGTAGATCGGGGCGGTGCAGCCCTCGACGTAGTGCACGTAGGAGCCTTCGTCGGCGATGATCAGCGTCCGCTCGAACTGGCCCATGTTCTCGGTGTTGATCCGGAAGTAGGCCTGCAGCGGGATCTCCACCTTGACGCCCTTGGGGACGTAGATGAAGGAGCCGCCGGACCAGACCGCGGTGTTCAGCGCGGAGAACTTGTTGTCGCCGGAGGGGATGACCGAGCCGAAGTACTCCTTGAAGAGCTCCTCGTGCTCGCGCAGGCCGGTGTCGGTGTCGACGAAGATGACGCCCTGCTCCTCCAGGTCCTCGCGGATCTGGTGGTAGACGACCTCGGACTCGTACTGCGCCGCGACACCCGCCACGAGGCGCTGCTTCTCGGCCTCCGGGATGCCCAGGCGGTCGTAGGTGTTCTTGATGTCCTCGGGCAGGTCTTCCCAGCTGGTGGCCTGCTTCTCGGTGGACTTCACGAAGTACTTGATGTTGTCGAAGTCGATGTCCGACAGGTCGGCGCCCCAGTGCGGCATGGGCTTCTTGTCGAACAGGCGGAGCGCCTTGAGCCGCTGCTCCAGCATCCAAGCCGGCTCGTCCTTCTTGCCGGAGATGTCGCGCACGACGGCCTCGCTCAGACCACGCTGGGCCGAGGCACCGGCGGTGTCGGTGTCGTGCCAGCCGTACTCGTAGCGACCCAGGTCCTTCAACCCTGGGTTCAGCTCCTCAATGTTGGTGCTCATCGCGTTGACCTCTCGTCGTCGGCGGGGTGGTCGGTCGGGTGGGTGTCTTCTCGGGATATGACGTAGGGGCGCGCCTTGGCTCGCTCCTCGTCCGTCGGCGGCCCGGTGCCCAGGACGCCGGTCGGGACGAAGGTGGTGCACACGTGCTCGCCGCCGGCCAGGGTGGCCAGCCGCTGCACGTGCACGCCGAGGATCCGGGAGATCGCCTCGGTCTCCGCGTCGCAGAAGTCGCGGAACTCGGTGGCCACCGAACGGACCGGGCAGTGGCCCTGGCACAGCTGGATGCCGGCCAGGCCGGTGCCCTGTCCGACCGGACGGGCCGTGGCAGCATAGCCCTCCCGGGAGAGGGCCACGGCCAGCGCCTTGGTGCGCGCCCCGAGATCGTCCGGTGCGGCGCCCTGCTGCTCCAGCTGGGCCTGCACCGTCGCCTGCAGGCGCTCGGCGAGCTCGTCGATCTGCTGGGCCGCGAAGGTCGTCACGGCGCCCTCCCCGGCCCGGTCGGCCAGGAAGTGCAGGGCCGCAGTCGCGACGTCGTCGTAGTCGCTGCGGAACTGGTCCTGGCCCAGCGGGGTCAGGACGTAGGACCGGGCCGGACGGCCGCGGCCGCGTCGACCCGGGAGGGGGCCCTCGTGCTCGGCGATCAGCTGCGCCTCGACCAGGGCGTCCAGATGGCGGCGCACGGCCGCCGGGGTCAGCCCCAGCTCCTTGGCCAGGGCGCTGGCGGTCACCGGCCCCTGCTCCCCCACGGCGAGGCGGACGCGGTCCCTGGTGCGGGACTCGGCGTGCTCCTCGGCAAAATTCACCAGATCATTGTGACCTATTTGGCAGGGCAGGTCCAACATAGGTGAGCCTCACCTGTAAGCCCCTCTAGACTCCACCCTCGTGACTCCCCCAGCGCAGCCCGCCCTGATCATGCGCGACGTCCGCCGCAGCTTCGGCCGGACCGTCGCCCTCGACGGGCTCACCTGGGGGGCCAGGCCCGGTGAGGTCACCTGCGTCCTCGGCCCGAACGGGGCCGGCAAGACCACCGCCGTCGAGATCGCCACCGGCCTGCAGCGTCCGGACGGCGGGACCGTCCAGGTGCTGGGGACGGCCCCGTGGGGCGCCGACGCGGGTCACCGGGCCCGGGTCGGGGTCATGCTCCAGGACGGCGGGCTCCCCCAGTCGGTGCGCCCGGTGGCTCTCCTGCGTCATCTGGCCCGGCTCTGGCAGGATCCTGCCGACGTCGACGCCCTCGCGGCCCGGCTCGGCATCGACGCCTACGCGACCACCCCCGTCCGCCGCCTCTCCGGGGGCCAGCGTCAACGGGTCGCCCTGGCCGCCGCCCTGATCGGACGTCCGGAGGTCGCCTTCCTCGACGAGCCGACGGCAGGCCTGGACCCGCACGCCCGCCGCGAGGTGCACGCGATCATCCGCGAGACCGCCGACGCGGGCACCGCGACCGTGGTGACCACCCACTCCTTCGAGGAGGCCGAGCGTCTCGCCGACCGGATCGTCGTCATCGTCGCCGGCCGGGCGGTCGCCGACGGCACCCTGGCCGAGGTCGCCGGTGCCCGCGGGCTCGAGGAGACCTACTTCGCCCTCACCGATGGAGAGTCCCGATGAGCGCCCCCGCACGTCCCGCCTCGCGCATCCTGGCCCAGGCCCGCTTCGAGGCGGCCGGGCTGCTCCGCCACGGCGAGCAGCTCACGGTCTCGATGGTGCTGCCGCTCCTGGCGCTCGTGGCCCTGGCCCTCCTGCCCTATCCCGATCTGGCCGTGGGCGAGTTCGCCGACGCCCGGAGGATCGACGTCCTCGCCCCCGGCGTGATCGCCCTGTGCGTGATGTCGACGGCCTTCACCGGGCAGGCGATCCTGCTCGCGTTCGAGCGCCGGTGGGGCGTGCTGCGTCTGCTGGGCACCACGCCCCTGGGACGGGGCGGCCTGCTGGCGGCCAAGGCGCTCTCGGTGCTGGTCGTCGTGGCCGTGCAGCTCGTGGTGATCGGCGGCGTCGCGCTGGCGCTGGGCTGGCGGCCCTCCCTCACGGGTCTGCTCCCCGCGCTGATCGCCGTGGTCCTGGGTGTGATCACCTTCGCCGCGCTGGCGGCGTGCGTCGGCGGCTACCTGCGCGCGGAGGCGACCCTGGCCGTGGCCAATCTCGTCTGGGTGCTCCTGGCGGCCGGCGGTGGCGTGCTCCTCCCGGCCCAGGCCTTCCCCGACCCTGTGGGCACGCTCGTGTCCCTGCTGCCCTCGGCCGCCCTGGGGGACGTGCTCCGCACCGCGCTCGTCCACGGCACCGTGGCCTGGGGTCCGCTCGGACTGCTGACGGTATGGGGTGCTCTCTCCGCAGCCCTCGCCCGTCGCCTCCTGCGCTGGTCCGACTGAGAGCTGCGGTTGACCGGCGACACGCTCTGCCCCCACCGGCGACACGGTCTGCCCCCCACCGGCGACACGGTCTGCTCTCCACCGGCGACACGGGGCCGCGCGGATCTCGATGGGCCCCTGAGGCCCAGACGAGGGGGAACCGCATACCGGCGCCGCCGAAGGCCTGAACCCCACCGGACGTCGGATGGGACGTGCGATGGGGCCTGGCAGGGGGCAGAGGCGAACGTGGTCGACCCTCGGCTCAGCAGGCCGGGCCGGGTCACGGCCAGCAGGTCAGGCCGGGGTAAGACGCGGGTCCTCCGCCCCTGGCCGCCCCGGGGCGAGCGGCTCCCCCTCCACCCGCGACACCGCGAACGAGCGCTCGACCACCGTGGCCACGACCGCCACCAGGACGGCCGCGCCCACCAGGTGGAGGGTCACGGCGGCTACCGGGACACCGTTGAAGAACTGGTAGTAGCCGATCAGGCCCTGGACGATCAGCACCGCGCCGAGCAGGGCGAAGGCGCGCCGCAGCGTGGCGGGCCAGCCGTCCTTGGCCCCCAGCACGAGCCCCCCGACGACGGCGGCCAGCAGCAGGTAGGCGGGGGTGGTGTGGAAGCGGGTGATCCAGTAGGGGTCGAAGGCGTGCCTGGCCACCTCTCCGCTGTCCCCCGCGTGCGGTCCGGTCCCGGTGACCAGGGTGCCGACGTACACGACGAGGAAGCCCAGGATCCCGACCAGGACCGCCAGGATCCGCAGGTGCTGGCCGGCTCTGCCGACGACCTGACCAGGACGCTCGGCGGCCGCCACGGCCGGGAGCGAGAGCCGCCGGACGCGCAGCACCATCACCATGGCCAGCGCGATCATGATCGCGGAGATGACGAAGTGGATGCCGACCACCCACGGGTTGAGCCCGGTGAGCACGGTGATGCCACCGACACCCGCCTGGAGCACGACGCCGATGCCCACGGTCAGGCTGAGCCAGAACAGGTCCGGGTGCTGCCGGCGCATGCGCACCACGGCGACGAACGCCAGCAGGGCAATGAGGCCGACCAGGCCGGTCAGCGTGCGGTTGCCGAACTCGATGGCGCCGTTGATGCCCATCTCCGGGGTCGCGGTCCAGGAGTCCGCCGTGCACCGTGGCCAGGTCGGGCAGCCCAGCCCGGATCCGGTGAGCCGGACCAGGCCGCCGGTGAGGATGAGGAGGCAGTTGACGACCACGTTGGCCCAGGCCGTGGCGCGGACCCAGCCGTCGGGCTCGGTGCGGGCCAGGGGCGCGAGCCGCTCCCGGACCGTCGTCCACAGGCCTGCGCGCTCCTCCGACGTGGTCTGGGTCATCGGGAACACCTCTCGGGCATCGGAGTGGACGGGCGACGTGGATCAGGCGACGTGGATCAGAACGGCAGGGCGAAGAAGAGCAGCGGGTCGACCGCGACCCCCAGGAAGAGCAGCGTGAGATAGCTGATCGAGTAGTGGAACAGGCGCATTGCCCCCAGCGCCTTGCCCTGGACGCCGGCCTTGGCCCGCGAGTGCAGGCGGTGCGCCTCGACGATGAACAGCGCCCCGGAGATCACCGCGGTCACCGTGTAGACCCAGCCCATCGGGGCCACCGGGATCAGGGCGAGGGAGACCAGGACGGTGACCCAGGAGTAGATGACGATCTGCCGGCCGACGGCGACGTCCTCGGCGACCACGGGGAGCATCGGCACGCCCGCGTTGGCGTAGTCGTCGCGGAAGCGCATGGACAGCGGCCAGTAGTGCGGGGGCGTCCAGAAGAAGACCACCAGGAAGAGGATCACCGCGGCCCAGGACATGGAGTTGGTGACCGCCGACCAGCCGATGAGGACCGGCATGCAGCCGGCGAGCCCGCCCCAGACGATGTTCTGCGCGGTGCGGCGCTTGAGGATGATCGTGTAGAAGACGACATAGAGCAGGATCGCGCCCAGCGCCAGCCAGGCCGAGAGCCAGTTGACCAGCAGCCCCAGCCACAGCACGGACGCGACGCCGAGCACGAGGCCGAAGACGACCGCGCTGCGCGGCGAGACGGTGCCCGTCACCAGCGGCCGGTTGGACGTGCGGTTCATGTGCGCGTCGATGTCGCGGTCGAGATAGCAATTCAGGACGTTGGCCGACGCGGCGGCCAGGGAGCCGCCGACGAGCGTCGCCACGATGAGCCAGACCGAGGGGATGCCCCGCTCGGCCAGGAACATCACCGGGAAGGTGGTCACCAGCAGCAGCTCGATGATGCGCGGCTTCATCAGCGAGACGTAGTCGGCGACCACGTCCCGCCAGCCGCGCACTGCGGTCTCGGGCTGAGGGTCGAGCGTGGTCACGGCGTCCTTAGGGTCACGATCGGCAGGGACGGCCCCCTCCGCGACGGCGGTCCGGGGGCTGTTGAGGTCTTCGTCGATGGTACTCCGTCGACCCGTCCCGGCAGACACCCCCTGAGTGCGGGGGTAGGGTCGGACCATGCCCTTCCGGTCCCTGCGGACCGGTCGTCCAGGTGCCCGTCCACGTACACCTCAGGAGTCTTTCGTGACCGAGAACGCCCCGTCCTACACCGCCGGCCGAGACGAGCAGCTGTCCCGGCCCGTCGCCGACACGGTGGGGTGGACCGACGCCGACGTGCGCGCCGTCGACACCGTGCGCATCCTGGCCGCCGACGCGGTCGAGCACTGCGGCAGCGGCCACCCGGGCACGGCGATGAGCCTGGCCCCGCTGGCCTACCTGCTCTACCAGAACGTCATGCGGCACGACCCGAGCGACCCGCACTGGCTGGGCCGTGACCGCTTCGTCCTCTCGGCCGGGCACTCCAGCCTGACGCAGTACATCCAGCTCTACCTGTCCGGCTACGGCCTGGAGATGGAGGACCTGAAGGCGCTGCGCACCTGGGGCAGCCTGACCCCGGGCCACCCGGAGGTGCACCACACCGACGGCGTCGAGATCACCACCGGTCCCCTCGGCTCCGGCATGGCCAGCGCCGTCGGGTTCGCGATGGCCCAGCGCCGTCAGCGGGGGCTGCTGGACCCGGACGCCGCGCCGGGCGAGTCCCCCTTCGACCACCACGTCTGGGTGATCGCCTCCGACGGAGACCTCATGGAGGGCGTCAGCTCCGAGGCGAGCTCGCTGGCGGGCCACCAGGAGCTGGGCAACCTCACCGTCGTCTACGACCAGAACTTCATCTCCATCGAGGACGACACCGACATCTCCTTCAGCGAGGACGTGGCCAAGCGCTACGAGGCCTACGGCTGGGACGTGGTGACCGTCGACTGGCGGGGCAGCACCGGCGAGAGCGGCGAGGCCGCCGAGGACCGGGTCGACGAGAAGCGCTCCGGCGCCTACGTCGAGGACGTCGACGCGCTCTACTCCGCCCTGGAGGGCTCGCGCGGCGGTGACCGTCCCACCCTCGTCATCCTCCGCACGATCATCGCCTGGCCGGCGCCCGAGGCCCAGGACACCGGCGCCTCGCACGGCTCGGCCCTGGGCGCCGACGAGGTCGCCGCCACCAAGAAGGTCCTCGGCTTCGACCCCGAGGTCCACTTCCCCGAGGAGGCCGAGGTCCTGGCCCACGCCCGGGGCGTGGTCGAGCGGGGCAAGGAGGCGCACGCGTCCTGGCAGCAGGGCTACGACGCCTGGCGCGAGGCCAACCCGGAGGGGGCCGCCCTGCTGGACCGGCTCCAGGACCAGAAGCTGCCCAGCGACCTCGACGCGGCGATCCCCACCTTCGAGGCCGACGAGAAGGGTATGGCCACGCGCAAGGCCTCCGGCGAGGTCCTCACCGCCCTGGCCCCCGTCATGCCCGAGCTGTGGGGCGGCTCTGCCGACCTGGCCGGGTCCAACAACACCACGATGAAGGACCAGCCCAGCTTCGTCCCCGAGGGCAAGTCCACCGAGATGTTCCCCGGGCACCGCTACGGCCGGACGCTGCACTTCGGCATCCGCGAGCACGCGATGGGGATGATCCTCAACGGGATCGCGCTAGAGGGCCTGACCCGCCCCTACGGCGGGACCTTCCTGGTCTTCTCCGACTACATGCGCCCGGCGGTCCGGCTCGCCTGCATCCAGCAGCTGCCGGTGGTCTACGTGTGGACCCACGACAGCATCGGCCTGGGCGAGGACGGTCCGACCCACCAGCCGATCGAGCACCTCGCGGCGCTGCGGGCGATCCCCGGCCTGGACGTGGTGCGGCCGGCCGACGCCAACGAGACGGCCGTGGCCTGGCGCACCATCCTGGAGACGGTCGACCACCCCAGCGCGCTGGCCCTGACCCGCCAGAACGTTCCCACCTTCGAGCGGGGCGAGGGCGCGATGTCCTCGGCCGACGGCACGGCCAAGGGCGGCTACGTCCTGGCCGAGGCGGAGGGGGGCGACCCGCAGGTCATCCTCATCGGCACCGGCTCGGAGGTCCAGTTCGCCGTCCAGGCCCGGGAGACCCTCCAGGCCGAGGGCATCCCCACCCGCGTCGTGTCGATGCCGTGCCGCGAGTGGTTCGACGCGCAGGACTCCACCTACCAGGAGGAGGTCCTCCCCCGCGCCGTCCGCGCCCGTGTCAGCGTCGAGGCCGGGATCGCGATGGGCTGGCGCGAGCTGGTCGGCGACGCCGGCCGCATGGTCAGCCTGGAGCACTTCGGCGCCTCCGCCGACTACGAGCGTCTCTACGCCGAGTTCGGCATCACCGCCGAGGCCGTCGTCTCCGCCGCCCGGGAGTCCCTCGAGGCCGCCCGGGGCGACGCGGCCCCCGCTGAGGGCCAGCCGGAGGAGCCGGAGGGCGAGGAGAGCACCCTGGGTGACGCCGGCGAGGGCGGCACCCGTTCGACCGACGAGACCCAGAAGTGAGTGATCCGACGATGACCGACGACAAGCGCGACGACAAGCCCACCCCCTCCCCCGAGAGCGGCACCACCGCCGACGCCGAGGCCGCCCGCACCACCCTGCACGAGCTGGCCGAGGCCGGCGTGTCCGTCTGGCTCGACGATCTCAACCGCCCGATGATCACCGACGGCGACCTGCAGGGCTATATCGACCGCGGCGTGCTGGGCGTGACGACCAATCCCACCATCTTCGCCACCGCGCTCGCCGAGGGCGAGGCCTACACCGAGCAGGTGCGGACGCTGGCGGGCAGCAGCGTGGACGAGGCCGTCTTCGCCCTGACCACCCAGGACGTCCAGCAGGCCTGCGACATCTTCCTGCCGGTCTACGAGGCCACCCACGGCGTGGACGGACGGGTCTCGATCGAGGTCGACCCGCGGCTGGCGGCCGACACCGCCGGCACCGTGGAGATGGCCAAGCAGCTCTGGGCCCAGATCGACCGTCCCAACCTGCTCGTCAAGATCCCGGCGACCGTCGAGGGTCTGCCGGCCATCACCCAGACCCTGGCCGAGGGCATCAGCGTCAACGTGACCCTGATATTCAGCCTGGACCGCTACCGCGGCGTGATGAATGCCTTCCTCACCGGCCTGGAGCAGGCCCGGGAGCAGGGCCGCGACCTGTCCACGATCCACTCGGTGGCCAGCTTCTTCGTCTCCCGCGTGGACAGCGAGATCGACGAGCGGCTGCAGCAGATCGGCACGCCCGAGGCGCTGGAGCTGCGCGGCAAGGCCGGCCTGGCCAACGCCCGCCTCGCCTACCAGGCCTTCGAGGAGACCTTCTCCACCCCGCGCTGGAAGAACCTCGCCGCCGACGGGGCGCACGTCCAGCGCCCGCTCTGGGCGTCCACCGGGGTCAAGAACCCCGACTACCCGGACACCCTCTACGTGACCGGCCTCGTGGCCCCGAACACGGTCAACACCATGCCGGGCAAGACCCTCGAGGCCACCGTGGACCACGCCGAGCTGACCGGGGACACGGTCACCGGTGGCTACGCCGAGGCCCAGCAGGTGATGGACGACCTCGAGCGCGTCGGCGTGTCCTACACCGAGGTGGTCGACCTGCTCGAGACCGAGGGCGTGGAGAAGTTCGAGAAGTCCTGGGGCGAGCTGCTCGACAGCGTCCAGACTGAGCTCGACAAGGCCGCGGGGACGGAGGGCGACGCATGAGCACCCTGATGGTCGAGGCCGTCGGCGCGGCCGCCGACGCCGTCGGAGCCCACCTGGACACCCTCGTCGAGGAGCGTTTCGCCTCCCGCCTCTTCGCCCAGGACGCGACCCTCTGGGGTCCTGAGGCCGAGTCCGAGTCCGCGATCCGGCTGTCCTGGGTCGGTCTGGCGCGCAGCTCCCGGCCCCTGGTCGGCGAGATCGAGGCGCTGCGCGAGCAGCTGCGCGAGCGGGGCGTCTCCCGCGTCGTCCTGTGCGGCATGGGCGGGTCCTCGCTGGCGCCGGAGGTCATCTGCGCCACGGCCGGCGTCCCCCTCGTCGTGCTCGACAGCTCGGACCCCGACATGGTCCGTGGCGCACTGACCGAGCTGGACCGGACCGCCGTGGTGGTCTCCTCCAAGTCCGGCTCGACCCTGGAGACCGACTCGCAGCGCCGTGCCTTCATCCAGGCCTTCGGGGACGCGGGCATCGACCCGACCGAGCGTGTCGTCATCGTCACCGACCCGGGCAGCCCCCTGGACGAGCAGTCCCGCGCAGACGGCTACCGCGTCGTCAACGCCGACCCCAACGTCGGTGGACGCTACTCCGCGCTGACCGCCTTCGGCCTGGTCCCCTCCGGCCTGGCCGGGGTGGACGTCGCCGAGCTCCTCGACGAGGCCGAGATGGTCAGCGACCTCCTGGCCGAGGACGACCGGGCCAACCCCGGCCTGCGGCTGGGCGCCGCGCTCGGTGGCACCGAGCCGCTGCGCGACAAGCTGCTGTTCACCGATGCCGGCTCCGGCATCGTCGGGCTGGCGGACTGGGCCGAGCAGCTCATCGCCGAGTCCACGGGCAAGCAGGGCACCGGCGTGCTGCCGGTCGTCGTGCCCCGGGACGCCTCCGCCACCGACGGCCTCACCGACCCCTCCGACAGCACCGTCGTGGTGCTGGCCCCGCAGGAGGATGACGGTGCGGACGACACGGAGAGCCAGCAGGACGGCATACCCGCCTCCTCCCCCGCCACCTCCCAGGTGACGGTCGCCGGCCCCCTCGGTGCCCAGCTCCTCCTCTGGGAGGTCGCCACCGCGGTCGCCGGACGGCTCCTAGGGATCAACCCCTTCGACCAGCCCGACGTCGAGAGCGCCAAGTCCGCGGCCCGGGAGATCATGGCCGAGGGCGCCGGCGGCGCGGACGAGCCCCTCGCCACCGACGGCGCGGTCGAGCTGCGCGCGAGCGGGGGTTGGCTCCCGGAGGGCACCACCTCGGTGGCCGAGGCCGTGGACGCGCTCCTGGCCCGGCTCGATCCCGCCCGGGGCTACCTGTCCCTCATGGTCTACCTCGACCGGCTCGAGCACGCCGACCTCGCGGAGGTCCAGGACGACCTGGTCCGGCGGACCGGTCGACCGGTCACCTTCGGCTGGGGCCCGCGCTTCCTGCACTCCACCGGTCAGTACCACAAGGGCGGCCCCGCCCAGGGCGTCTACCTCCAGGTGACCGGTGCCCCCCGCGAAGACCTGGCCGTGCCCGGGAAGGACTTCACCTTCGGTGAGTTCATCGCGGCCCAGGCCGCCGGTGACGCCAAGGTCCTGGCCGACCACGACCGCCCGGTCCTGCGCCTGCACCTGACCGACCAGGTCGCCGGTCTTCAGCAGCTGCGCGAGGTGCTCGCCAGGTGAACACGCGCGCCCCCGCGCCGGTCACCCCCGAGCACAACCCGCTCCGGGACCCGGACGACAAGAGGCTGCCCAGGATCGCCGGTCCGTGCAGCATGGTGATGTTCGGCGTCACCGGCGACCTGGCGCGCAAGAAGCTGATGCCGGCGATCTACGACCTCGCCAACCGGGGGCTGCTGCCACCGGGCTTCTCCCTCGTGGGCTTCGCCCGCCGGGAGTGGGCCGACCAGGACTTCGCCAAGGTCGTCCACGACTCGGTGCGCACCCATGCGCGCACCAAGTTCCGCGAGGAGGTCTGGCGGACGCTGGCCGAGGGCTTCCGCTTCGTCCCGGGTGCCTTCGACGACGCCGACGCCTTCGACCTGCTCGCCCGGACGGTCCGCGAGCTCGACGACGAGCGCGGCACCGGGGGCAACCACGCCTTCTACCTGTCCATCCCGCCGGACTGGTTCGCCACCGTGTGCCACCAGCTCAAGGCCTCCGGGCTGTCCGACCCGCGGCCCGGCACCTGGCGCCGTGTGGTCATCGAGAAACCCTTCGGCCACGACCTGGCCAGCGCCCAGGAGCTCAACGCGATCGTCGAGGATGTCTTCCCGCCGGACTCGGTCTTCCGGATCGACCACTACCTGGGCAAGGAGACGGTCCAGAACATCCTGGCCCTGCGCTTCGCCAACCAGATGTTCGAGCCGATCTGGAACAGCCACTACGTCGACCACGTGCAGATCACCATGGCCGAGGACATCGGCATCGGCGGCCGCGCCGGCTACTACGACGAGGTCGGTGCCGCCCGCGACGTCATCCAGAACCATCTCCTCCAGCTCCTCGCCCTGACGGCGATGGAGGCCCCCGTCGCGTTCACCGCGTCGGCCGTCCGCAGCGAGAAGGAGAAGGTGCTGGCCTCGGTCCGCCTGCCCGAGGACCTGGACGAGGCCACCTGCCGGGGGCAGTACTCCGCCGGCTGGCAGGGCAGCGCCAAGGCCGGCGGCTATCTCGACGAGGACGGAGTCGATCCGTCCTCGACCACCGAGACGTATGCGGCGATGAAGGTCCACGTGCACACGCGCCGCTGGGCGGGTGTCCCCTTCTACCTGCGCACCGGCAAGCGGCTGGGCAAGCGGGTGACGGAGATCGCGATCGTGCTCAAGCGCGCACCCCACCTTCCCTTCACCGACACCGCCACCGAGGAGCTCGGCCAGAACGCCGTCGTCATCCGCGTCCAGCCCGACGAGGGGGTGACGATGCGCTTCGGCTCCAAGGTCCCGGGCAGCCAGATGGAGGTCCGCGACGTGACCATGGACTTCGGCTACGGAGCCTCCTTCACCGAGTCCAGCCCCGAGGCCTACGAGCGCCTGATCCTGGACGTGCTCCTGGGCGAGCCGCCGCTGTTCCCCCGGCACGAGGAGGTGGAGCTGTCCTGGCGCATCCTCGACCCGATCATCGAGCACTGGGCGGGCAGCGACCGTCCGCCTCATCCCTATCCGGCCGGATCATGGGGCCCTGAGGCCGCCGACGACCTGATGCGTCGAGACGGACGTGAGTGGAGGCTCCCGTGATCCGCGACCTGCCCAGCACGACGACCAGCGCCGTCTCGAAGGCGCTCGTCCGACTGCGCAACGACGTCGGGGCGATGGCCATGGGCCGGGTGCTCACCCTCCTCGTCGCCGTCGACGAGGACCAGGCCGACGCCGCCATCGCGGCCGCCAACGACGCGACGCGCCAGCACCCTGCCCGAATCCTGGTGCTGGTCTCCGGCAACGGCCGGGGCAAGGGGCGCCTCGACGCGCAGATCCGGGTGGGTGGGGACGCCGGTGCCAGCGAGATCGTCGTGCTCCGCCTGTACGGCGCCCTGAGCCAGCAGCTGGGGCCGGTCGTCACCCCGCTCCTGCTGCCCGACTCCCCCATCGTGGCCTGGTGGCCCGCGCACGCGCCGGCCGACGTCGGGGCCTCGCCCGTGGGCCAGATGTCCCACCGCCGGATCACCGACGCCGCCTCCAACGGCCGGGCCTCGACCGCCCTGAGACGCCGTTCGCGCAGCTATCTGCCCGGTGACACGGACCTGGCCTGGACGCGCACCACCCGGTGGCGCGCCCTCCTGGCGGCCTCGTTGGAAGGAGCGCCCTTCGAGCCCGTGACCTCTGCCGCGGTCACCGCCGAGGACGACCACCCCAGCGCCGACCTGCTGGCGGCCTGGCTCGCCGTGAGCCTGCGCGTCCCGGTGACCCGTGTGCGCAGCGCCGCCGGCAGCGGTCTGGTCAGCGTGCGCCTGGACCGCGAGTCGGGCCCGATCGACCTGGTCCGTTCCGAGGACGGCAGCGACACCGCGACGCTCAGCCGACCGGGCGGCCTGCCCCGGCTGGTCGCCCTGCACACCCCGTCGCTGGCCGAGGCGTTGGCCGAGGAGCTGCGCCGGCTCGACGCCGACGAGGTCTATGCCCGCACCCTGTGCGAAGGCCTGGGGCTGGTGCGACGCGGGTCGAGCCGCACCGAGGCCGTTCGGGGCGGCATCGTCCCCTCGGGCCCGGCGGAGGTGTCCCGCGACGATCGCCCCTCCCGCCGCCGAGCCGAAAAGGGTCACGTCGACGTCCGGGTGCATCCCGGCAAGGCCGAGGTGGCGACCGCGGTGGTCGACGAGCTCTGCTCCCGGCTCGCCGACGCCGTGGCCGCCCGGGGCGAGGCGCACGTCGTGCTCACCGGCGGCTCGATGGGGACCGCGGTGATGAAAGAGCTCTCCGGTCGCGCCCGGCTCGGTGAGCTGGAGGCGGAGGTATGGCGTTCCACCCACCTCTGGTGGGGTGACGAGAGGTTCGTCCCCGCAGGCGACGCCGAACGCAACGACCAGCAGGCCGACGATGCAGGTCTGGGCGACCTGCCCGTGCTGAAGAAGCACGTGCACCGGGTCCCGTCCGGGACCGGCACGGCGCGGCTGGAGGCCGCTGCGGCGCGCTACGCCGCCCACCTCGCCTCGGCCGCCCTCAGCGTCCCGACGCAGCCTGGCACCGACTCACGGGCGCCGGCCGGGCCCACCGAGGACCCGGTGGCAGTGCCCCGCTTCGACGTGGTCATGCTCGGCGTGGGGCCGGACGGGCACGTGGCCTCGCTCTTCCCCGGACGACCGGAGCTGCAGGAGCGTGTGCGGGCCACCCTGCCGGTCAGCGACTCGCCCAAGCCTCCCCCGGACCGGGTGAGTCTGACCGTCCCGGCCCTCAACACCGCCCGGGCCGTCTGGTTGGTGGTCTCCGGCGCGGACAAGGCCGACGCGGTGCGCGAGAGCCTGGCGGCCGCCAGCGGTGACGGGCGACCCGACGGGGCAGACCCCCTTCCTGCCGCCCGTGTCACGGGCACCCAGGAGACCGTCTGGTGGGTGGACGAGGCCGCAGCACCCGCGGGAGCTGACGGCGGCTGACCGCTGCTGACAGCGACTAGCTGCTGCCGCCGCCGACGCCCCGGGCGCGCAGGCTGTTCAGCGCCTCGTCGAGCAGGGCGGCGCCGTCCTTGTCGCTGCGGCGTTCCTTCACGTAGGCCAGGTGCGTCTTGTAGGGCTCGACCCGGGGCGCCTGCGGCGGGTTGTCCTTGTCCTGCCCCGCCGGGAGCCCGCAGGACGGGCAGTCCCACTGCTCGGGAATCTCCAGCTCGCCGTCCACCGCGAAGCTGGGACGCGTCTCGTGGCCGTTGCCGCACCAGTAGCTGACCAGCACACGGGGTGCGGCCTCCCCCCGCTCGCTCTCGCCCATCGGGCCGGAGCCGACACGGCTCCCACGGATCGCGTTGTTGCCGACCATGGTTGTCTCCTTCACTGGGACGTCCGACCAGCGAAGCCTAACCCGTGAGGTGCACCGATCCCCCCGGGGCGCCCCGGCGCGTCCGCGTGTCAGCTGAAGCGGACCAGGACACCCAGTCCGACGACGGTGGCCGCCCAGACGATGGCGACCGCGACCGTGATGCGGTTCAGGTTGCGCTCCGCGACCGAGGAGCCACCGAGGCTGCTGCTCATGCCTCCGCCGAACATGTCCGACATGCCGCCGCCACGCCCCTTGTGCATGAGGATGAGCAGCACCAGGAAGCAACTGGTCAGGATCAGCAGTCCGTTGAGGAACCAGCGCACGTACTCCACGCGGGACACATCTTTCGTCGTCGGGTCTCGGAGGCGTCGACCGGCAGGACCCGGCGAGCCGTAGGACAGCCTAACGCAGTGGTGGCCCGGCGCCGAAGCGCCGGGCCACCGTGACGGCAGGTCGGTGTCGACTCAGCCGCCGTGGTGCTGCTGGTAGCGGCAGATCGCCGAGAAATCCTCCGCCGAGAGCGAGGCACCGCCGACGAGCGCGCCGTCGACGTCCTCCTCGGCCATGATCTCGGCGACGTTGCCCGGCTTGACCGAGCCGCCGTAGAGGACGCGCACCTGCTGGGCGACCTCGTCCCCGAAGGCCTCGGCGATGGCACCACGGATCGCGGAGCACACCTCCTGGGCGTCGGCCGGGGTGGCCACCTCGCCGGTGCCGATCGCCCAGACGGGCTCGTAGGCCACGACCATCTTGAGCATCTGCTCGGCCTCGAGGTCGTCGAGGACCGACTTTAGCTGGGAGACCACGTGCGGGACGTGGTCACCGCCCTGGCGGACGTTGAGCGGCTCGCCCACGCACAGGATCGGCGTGAGACCGTGCCGCAGCGCGGCCCGCACCTTGGCGGCGACCAGCTCGTCGGTCTCGCTGTGGTACTCGCGCCGCTCGCTGTGGCCCACCAGGACATAGGTGCAGCCGAGCTTGGCCAGGAAGCCGCCAGGGATGTCGCCGGTGTAGGCGCCCTCCTCGTGCTCGGACAGGTCCTGGGCGCCGTACTTCAGCGACATCTTGTCGCCCTGCACGAGCGTCTGGACGGTCCGCAGGTCGGTGTACGGCGGGAGCACCACGACCTCCACGGCGCCGAAGTCGTGCTTGGCGTCCTTGAGCGCCCAGTCCAACTTCTGCACCAGGTGGGTCGCCTGGAGGTGGTCCATGTACATCTTCCAGTTGCCCGCCATCAGCGGGATCCGGGTGTGTGCCATCAGTCCTCCAGCACCGAGAGTCCGGGCAGTTCCTTGCCCTCGAGGTACTCCAGGCTCGCCCCACCACCGGTGGAGATGTGCCCGAAGTCGGAGTCGGCGTAACCGAAGTCACGGACCGCTGCCGCGCTGTCGCCACCACCGACCACGGTCATGGCGCCGTCCTTGGTGCGCTCCACCAGGCTGGCCGCGACGGCCTTGGTGCCGGAGGCGAAGGGCTCCATCTCGAAGGCACCCATCGGGCCGTTCCAGAAGACGGTGCGCGCGTCGGCGAGCTTCTCCACGAAGAGCTTCTCCGACTCCGGACCGATGTCCAGCCCCATCATGTCGGCGGGGATGGCATCGGCCGCGACGACCTCGTGCCGGGCGTCGGCCGCGAAGGCGTCCGCGACGACGATGTCGGTCGGCAGGACGATCTCCACGCCCCGCTCGGCGGCGGACTCCAGGTAGCCCTTCACGGTCTCGACCTGGTCCTCCTCCAGCAGGCTCTTGCCCACCTCGTGGCCCTGGGCCTTGAGGAAGGTGAAGACCATGCCACCACCGATGAGCAGACGGTCGGCGACGGTGATGAGCGACTCGATGACGCCCAGCTTGTCGCTGACCTTGGCGCCGCCCAGGATCACGGCGTAGGGCCGCTCCGGGTCCTCGCGGAGGCGGTGCATGATGTCGACCTCCGAGCGGACGAGCCCGCCCACGGCGTGCGGGAGCAGGCGCGCGACGTCATACACGGACGCCTGGGCGCGGTGGACGACGCCGAAGCCGTCGGAGACGAAGGCGTCGGCCAGGCCGGCCAGCTGCCGCGCGAAGTCCGCACGGTCCTGGTCGGTCTTGGCCGTCTCCCCCGCGTTGAAGCGCAGGTTCTCCAGCACGACGACATCGCCGTCGGCCATTCCCTGCACCGCTGCGGTGGCCTTCTCGCCGACGGTCTCCTCGACGAAGGTGACCGGGCGGCCGAGCAGCTCGCCGAGGCGGGCCGCGACGGGCGCCAGGGAGTACCTGGCCTCCGGCGTGCCCTTGGGGCGGCCCAGGTGGGCGGTCACGACCACCCGGGCGCCGGCGTCGGACAGCTCGGTGATCGTCGGGACGGAGGCGCGCACGCGCCCGTCGTCGGTGATCGTCGAGCCGTCCAGCGGGACGTTGAGGTCGCTGCGGACCAGGACGGTCCGACCGGCAAGGCCGCCCAGCTCTGCGCTGAGGTCCTCGATGGTGCGCATCGGGCTCAGAGGCTCTCGCCCATGAGGACGGCCAGGTCGACCAGACGGCAGGAGTAGCCCCACTCGTTGTCGTACCAGCCGACGACCTTCACCTGGTCGCCGATGACCTTGGTCAGGCCGGCGTCGAAGATGCAGGAGTGGGAGTCGGTCTCGATGTCCTTGGAGACGATCGGGTCCTCTGTGTACTTCAGGATGCCCTTGAGCTCGCCCTCGGCCGCCTTCTTCAGCGCGGCGTTGACCTCCTCGACGGTGACCTCGCGGGAAGCCTGGAAGGTGAGGTCGGTGGCCGAGCCGGTGGGGGTGGGGACGCGCAGCGCGTAGCCGTCGAACTTGCCCTTGAGCTCGGGCAGGACGAGGGCGACGGCGGCGGCGGCACCGGTCTTGGTGGGGACGATGTTCAGAGCCGCGGCGCGGGCGCGACGCAGGTCCTTGTGCGGGCCGTCCTGCAGGTTCTGGTCGGCGGTGTAGGCGTGGATGGTGGTCATCAGGCCCTTGACGATGCCGAACTCGTCGTTGAGGACCTTGGCCATCGGCGCCAGGCAGTTGGTGGTGCAGGACGCGTTGGAGACGATGGTGTGCGCCGCCGGGTCGTAGTCCTTCTCGTTGACGCCCATCACCACGGTGATGTCCTCGTTCTTGGCCGGGGCCGAGATGATGACCTTCTTGGCGCCGGCGTCGATGTGTGCCTTGGCCTTGGTCGCGTCGGTGAAGATGCCGGTGGACTCGATGACGATGTCGGCGCCCAGGTCGCCCCAGGGCAGCGCCGACGGGTCCTTCTCGGCGAAAGCCTTGATCGCCTTGCCGTCCACGGTGATCTCGGTGTCGCTGGAGGTGACGTCACCCTCCAGGCGGCCCAGGATCGAGTCGTACTTGAGCAGGTGGGCCAGCGTGGCGTTGTCGGTGAGGTCGTTGACCCCCACGATCTCAATGTCGGCTCCGGAGGCGAGCACGGCGCGCGTGAAGTTGCGGCCGATTCGCCCGAAGCCGTTGATGCCTACGCGTACGGTCATGAGACAACCTTCCCTCGGGGTTGGTGCGACGAGCCCTTGTGCGCGCCGCGAGACGACGTCGTCCAGGGTCCAATCTATCGTTGTGCCCCAGCGGGCGACACCTCGGGGGCGGGTGCCCGGTCCCCCGGCGGAGGGGTGGTCAGTCGTCGAACATGTCCGGGGTGAGGTTGGCCTCGGTCCCCTCGATGCCCAGCTCCTCGGCACGCTTGTCCGCCATGGCCAGCAGGCGTCGGATCCGGCCGGCGACCGCGTCCTTGGTCATCGGCGGGTCGGCCAGCTGGCCGAGCTCCTCCAGGCTGGCCTGCTTGTGCTGCAGACGGAGCGTCCCGGCCGCGCGCAGGTGCTCGGGCACCTCGTCGCCGAGGATCTCCAGGGCGCGTTCGACCCTGGAGCCCGCGGCCACCGCGGCCCTGGCCGACCGGCGCAGGTTGGCGTCGTCGAAGTTGGCCAGGCGGTTGGCGGTCGCGCGGACCTCGCGGCGCATACGGCGCTCCTCCCAGGCCAGGACCGCGTCGTGGGCGCCCAACCTGGTCAGCATGGCCCCGATGGCGTCACCGTCGCGGATCACGACCCGGTCGACGCCACGCACCTCACGGGCCTTGGCCTGGATCCCCAGGCGACGGGCCGCCCCGACGATGGCCAGCGCGGCCTCCGGGCCCGGGCAGGTGATCTCCAGTGCCGAGGAACGCCCAGGCTCGGTGATGGACCCGTGCGCCAGGAAGGCGCCGCGCCAGGCCGCCTCGGCGTCGCAGACCGAGGCGCCCACGACGCGGGGCGGCAGCCCGCGGACCGGGCGCCCGCGGTGGTCGATCAGGCCGGTCTGGCGGGCCAGGGACTCACCGTCCCCGGTGGCGCGCACGACATAGCGGGTGCTCTTGCGCAGGCCGCCCGGGCTCATCACGATGACCTCGCTCGGGCTGCCGTAGACCTCCGCCAGGAAGGCCCGCAACCGCCGGGCCGCCTGCGCGGTGGCCAGCTCGGCCTCGATGACGATCCGGCCGCCGACGATGTGGAGCCCGCCGGCGAAGCGGAGCATCGTGGAGACCTCGGCCTTGCGGCAGCACGTCTTCGTGACCGGCAGCCGTGCCAGTTCGTCCTTGACCTTGCCGGTCATCGCCACTGCCGTCATCCTCCTGCTCCTCTGCGGAGCCGTCCTGTCCTGCTCGCCCTCGAGCCCGACCTGTGCCTCGACCTCGTCCGGCAGGGTACCTCCCGGACCCGCGCCCGCGCGGGTCGTGCCGCCGCCCATCACTGACCCACCATGATGACGTCGCGGTAGGCCGCCGCGAGACGGAGCGTGTCGTGCAGCCCCGCGGCCCCGGTCTTGCTGACGTCGGAGAGGACCAGCTCGGCCCCGAGCCGGTCGACCGCGGTCACCAGTGCGTCACGTTCCGCTCCGGTGCGGGCGACCTTGGGGTCGGCGATGACGTGGTCGAAGGTGAGGTCCGGACAGTGGGTGGCGATCACGTCGACGTGCTCGGCCGCCGTGTAGCCGGCCGCCTCGTCGTCGTTGAGGCTCACGTTGAGGGTCAGCACCCGCTGCGCAGGGGTGTCCCGGATCGCCTGGGCCAGCTGGGGCACGAGCAGGTGCGGCATCACGGAGGTGAACCACGACCCTGGGCCGAGCACGACGACATCGGCCAGCTTGATGGACTCCAGCGCCTCAGGCGTCGCCGGCGGCGCCTCGGGCAGGAGCCGGATCGACTCGACGCGGCCCGGGTGGCTGGCGACCGTCGACTGGCCTCGCACGGTGACACGGTCCCCGTCCCCTCCGGGATCGCACATCGTCGCCTCGATGTCGAGCGGGACCAGGGACATGGGCAGCACCCGGCCACGGGTGTTGAGCAGCCGCCCGACCAGGTCCAGACCCCGCACCTGCTGCTGCGGGAGGAGGTCCCAGAGCGCGGTGATGAGCAGGTTGCCCAGCGCGTGCCCGGCGAGCTCGCCCTCCCCGCCGAAGCGGTGCTGCAGCACCGAGGACCACTGGTGACCCCAGGTGGTGTCCTCGCACAGCGCGGCCAGGGCCATCCGCAGGTCACCGGGAGGCAGGATGTCGAACTGCTCCCGCAGGCGGCCGCTCGAGCCGCCGTCGTCGGCCACCGTCACCACCGCGGTGATGTCGTCGCTGGCGTGCCGCAGTGCCTGCAGGGACGCCGACAGCCCGTGGCCGCCACCGAGGGCGACGATCCGGGGCCTCATCACTCACGCCCCAGGTCGCGGTGGAAGGTCGTCAGCTGCACCCCGTGGTCGACGAGATCGCCCAGGCGAAGGGCGAGGTTCTCGGCCACGGCGACGGACCGGTGCTTGCCGCCGGTGCACCCGACCGCGACCGTCACGAAGCGTCGACCCTCGAGCAGGTAGCCCTTGACCGCCGTGCGGAGCAGATGCTCGGCGTGGTCCAGGAAGACACCGGCGAGCTCCTGCCCGAGCACGTAGTCGCGCACGGCCGCGTCCTTGCCCGTGAAGGCGCGCAGCTCAGGATTCCAGTAGGGATTGGGGAGGAAGCGAAGGTCGAGCACGATGTCGGCATCCAACGGCACGCCGTACTTGAAGCCGAAGGACATCGTGGACAGCCGCAGGGAGTGCGAGCTGTCGGCCGTGACGAGCGAGTCGATCTTGGCGCTGAGCTGGTGCACGTTGTAGTTGCTGGTGTCGACCACGACGTCCGCGTTGGAGCGCAGGTCCGCGAGCATCCGGCGCTCCCGTCGGATCCCGTCCAGCAGGAGGCCTTCACCCTGCAGCGGGTGGGGGCGGCGCACCGCGTCGAAGCGACGGACGAGCGCCTCGTCGGAGGAGTCCACGAAGACCACGCGCGGGCGGTAGCCCAGACCCCCGAGGTCCTCCAGCGCCCGGGCGAGCTCGGTGGTGAAGTCCCGGCTCCGGACGTCGACGATGGCCGCCACCTTCTGCCGCTGCGGGTCGTCGGCCGTGGCATCCATGAGGTGGACAATCATGGCCGGGGGAAGGTTGTCCACGACATACCACCCGCGGTCCTCCAGCACGTCGCCGGCGGTGGTCCGACCGGCGCCGGACATCCCGGTGACGATGACCACGTCCTGGCGGCCGGTCCGGTCCGCTGCTGGCGCCTGCCGCTCGGCGGCCTGGGCGGGGATGTCGTCGTGGGGCGTCAACTGTCTGCTCCGTCTGTCGTCCTCGTGGTGGCGTCCTCGGTGTGGCGTGGGCCACCGGCCCGCGGTCAGGAGTTGTCGTCCAGGACCTCGCCCGTGCTCAGGTTAACCGCCGGGGTGGGGTCCGTGCCGCGGAGCCGGGTCACGACGGCCTCCGCCACGGCGGGCCCGATGCCCGGGACCTGCGTCAGGTCCTCCACCTCGGCGCGCCGGAGGGCCTTGACCGAGCCGAACCTGGCCAGCAGCGCCTGCTGCCGAGCCTTGCCCAGCCCTGGGATGCCGTCGAGCTCGCTGGCCGTCATGGAGCGGGAACGGCGTTGCCGGTGGAAGGTGTTGGCGAACCTGTGCGCCTCGTCGCGGACCCGCTGCAGCAGGTAGAGCCCCTCGCTGGTGCGCGGCAGCACCAGGGGGTAGTCCTGGCCGGGCACCCAGACCTCCTCGAGCCGCTTGGCCAGGCCGATGACGGTCACGTCGTTGATCCCGAGCTCGGCCAGCGCCGAGGCCGCCGCGTTGACCTGGGGCAGCCCGCCGTCCACGACGACGAGATTGGGCGGGTAGCGGAACTTGTTGTCCTGCACCACCTCCGGGTCGCGCTGCTCATCCCCGGCCTGCCCGGCCTCCGCGATCTCGTCCCGCGGTGTGGGCGCCGCCAGCAGGTGGCGGAACCGCCGGGTGAGGACCTCGTGCATCGCCGCGGTGTCGTCGGAGGTGCTCTCGCGCACGATGAAGCGTCGGTAGTCGCCCTTGCGCGGGGCCCCGTCCTCGAAGACGACCATGGAGCCGACCACGTCCGTGCCCTGGACGTGGCTGATGTCGAAGGACTCGATGCGCAGGGGTGCGTCGTCCAGCTCCAACGCGTCCTGGAGCTGCTGAAGGGCCTGGGACCGCAGGGTCAGGTCGCCGGACCGGGCGACCTTGTGCCGCGCGAGAGCCTGCTCGGCATTGCGTGCCACCGTCTGCATGAGGGTGCGCTTGTCGCCACGCTGAGGGACCCGGACGGTGACCCGCGAGCCACGACGCTCGGAGAGCCAGCGCTGGAGATCCTCGGCCTCGGTGGGCATGACCGGCACCAGGATCTCGCGCGGGACGTCGACCCCCGACTCGTTGCCGTAGACCTGCTGCAGGAGGTGCTCGACGATGAAGTCGAGGCCTTCCGGCCCCTTCTCGCTCACCCACCCACGCTGACCCCGGATCCGACCGCCACGGACGTGGAAGACCTGCACCGCGACCTCGAGCTCGTCGTCGGCCAGGGCGTAGACGTCGGCGTCGGTGGCGTCGGGGAGAACCACGGCGGAGCGCTCCAGCGCCCGGCGCAGCGCGGCCACGTCGTCACGCATCCTGGCGGCGCTCTCGAAGTCGAGGTCGGCCGAGGCGGCCCGCATGTCCGCCTCGATCCTGCGGACGAAGCGCTCGGCGTCACCGGCCATGAAGTCGCAGAAGTCCTCGGCGATCCGGCGGTGCTCGTCCGCGGAGACCCGGCCCACGCACGGTGCGCTGCACTTGTCGATGTAGCCCAGCAGGCACGGTCGGCCGGACTGCTCGGCCCGGCGGAAGACACCGGCGGAGCAGGTGCGGAGGGGGAAGACGCGCAGCAGCGTGTCCAGCGTCTCGCGGATCGCCCAGGCGTGGGTGTAGGGACCGAAGTAGCGGGTGCCCGGCTTCTTGGCCCCGCGCATGACCTGCGCGCGGGGGTAGGCCTCCCCCATCGTCACGGCCAGATAGGGATAGGACTTGTCGTCGCGGTACTTGACGTTGAACCGGGGATCGAACTCCTTGATCCAGGAGTATTCGAGCTGCAGCGCCTCGACCTCGTTGCGGACCACCGTCCACTCGACGCTGGCGCCGGTGAAGACCATCTGGCGCGTCCGGGGATGCAGTCCGGAGACGTCCTGGAAGTAGGAGGACAGGCGCTGCCGCAGGGAGCGCGCCTTGCCGACGTAGATGACCCGGCCGTGCTGGTCGCGGAAGCGGTAGACCCCCGGGTCGGTGGGGATCTCTCCCGGTCGGGGCCGGTAGCTGGCGGGGTCAGCCACGGAGGACGATCTCCGTGCCCTCCAGGGACGACGGGACGACGGTCAGCGCGGTCGCGGCAGGTCCGTGCACCGGGTCTCCGGAGACCGGGTCGAAGTAGCTCCCGTGGCAGGGGCAGAGAAGCTTGCCCTCCTTCACCTCGGAGACGGCGCAGCCCTGGTGCGGGCAGGTCTGGTCGAAGACCACGTAGTCGCTCTCGGACGAGCGGGTCAGGATCACGCGCGCGTCGCGGTAGTAGCGCGACTCCCCCACAGCCATCCCGCCCACGTCCAGGCGGACCGCACCGTCGGGGCCGGTCGTGGCGGCCCCGGAAGATCCCGAGGAGCCACCGCACGCCGACAGCAGCGGGGTGGTCACGGCGACCGCCCCGGCGGCTCGCAGCACCGTCCGTCGCCCAGGTCCTGCATTCATCCTCTGGTCCTCCTCGTGCTCGTCGCGTTCATGGCTTGTCGTGGTGATCTTCGTGCGTCAGGCCGACACCGTGGCGGGCCGCCGTCCGGCGGCCAGCAGCGGTGCCAGGAACCGACCGGTGTGGCTGCTCGGGTGTGCAGCCACCTGCTCGGGGCTGCCCTCGACCACGACCGTGCCGCCGCCGTTGCCGCCCTCGGGCCCCATGTCCACGATCCAGTCGGCGGACTTGATGACGTCCAGGTTGTGCTCGATCACCAGGACCGTGTTGCCCTTGTCGACCAGGCCCTGGAGGACTCCGAGCAGGCGGCTGATGTCTTCGAAGTGCAGCCCGGTCGTCGGCTCGTCCAGGACGTAGATGGTGCGGCCCGTGGAGCGCTTCTGCAGCTCGGCGGCCAGCTTCACCCGCTGCGCCTCACCACCGGAGAGGGTCGTGGCGGGCTGGCCCAGCCTGACGTAGCCCAGGCCCACCTGGACCAGCGTCGTGAGGTGGCGGCTGATCACCGGCACCGCGGCGAAGAACTCGGAGGCCTCCTCGATGGGCATGTCCAGGACCTCGGAGATGGTCTTGCCCTTGAAGTGCACCTCGAGGGTCTCGCGGTTGTAGCGCTGCCCGTGGCAGACCTCGCAGGGGACGTAGACGTCGGGCAGGAAGTTCATCTCGATCTTCAGCGTGCCGTCACCGGAGCAGGCCTCGCAGCGGCCGCCCTTGACGTTGAAGCTGAAGCGGCCGGGCAGGTAGCCGCGGACCTTCGCCTCGGTGGTCTCGGCAAAGAGCTTGCGGATGTGGTCGAAGACGCCGGTGTAGGTAGCCGGGTTGCTCCGCGGGGTGCGCCCGATCGGGCTCTGGTCGACGTGCACGACCTTGTCGAGCTGGTCCAGGCCCTCGACCCGGCGGTGCCGGCCGGGGACGTGGCGGGCGCCGTTGAGCTGGTTGGCCATCACCCGGTAGAGGATGTCGTTGACCAGCGTCGACTTGCCCGACCCGGACACCCCCGTGATGGCCACGAGGTTGCCCAGCGGGAAGGAGACGTCGATGTTGGCCAGGTTGTTCTCCCGGGCCCCCCGCACGGTCACCGCCCGACCGTCCTGGGGCCGACGGGTCGCCGGCGTGGGGATGGCGCGGCGGCCGGAGAGGTACTGGCCGGTGATGGAGGTCTTGTGGCTGAGCAGGTCGGCCACCGGCCCGCTGTGCACCACGTGGCCGCCGTGCTCGCCGGCGCCGGGGCCGATGTCGACCACCCAGTCGGCCGTGGCGATGGTGTCCTCGTCGTGCTCGACGACGATGAGGGTGTTGCCCAGGTCGCGCAGCCGGGTCAGGGTCTCGATGAGGCGGTGGTTGTCCCGCTGGTGCAGGCCGATGCTGGGCTCGTCGAGGACGTAGAGCACACCGACCAGCCCGGACCCGATCTGGGTCGCCAGGCGGATGCGCTGGGCCTCCCCGCCGGACAGCGTGCCGGCGGGCCGGTCGAGGGAGAGATAGTCCAGCCCCACGTCGAGCAGGAAGCCGAGCCGGGCGGCGATCTCCCGGTTGACCTGCGCCGCGATCGAGGCCTCCCGCTCGGTGTAGTCCACCTGGGCGAGGAAGTCGGCGCACTCGTCGATCGGCAGGGCGCACAGCTCGGAGATGTTCTTGCCACCCACCAGGACGGCGAGGATCTCCGGCTTGAGCCTCGCCCCGGAGCAGGTCGGGCACGGCACCTGCCGCATCAGGCTCTCGTAGCGGTCCTTGCTGCTCTGGGAGTCGGTCTCGGCGTGCTTGCGCTTGACATAGGGCAGCACGCCCTCGAAGCCGGTGGAGTAGCTGCGCTCACGACCGAAGCGGTTGCGGTAGCGCACGTGCACCTTGTGCTTGTAGCCGTGCAGGATCGCGTCCTTGGCCCGCGAGGGCAGCTGGCGCCAGGGGACGTCGAGGCTGAACTTCAGGTCGTCGGCGAGCCCGCCGAGCACCCGCTTGTAGTAGTCGTTGAGGCCCGAGGTGGTCGACCACGGGATGATCGCCCCCTCGAGGATGGAGGTCTCCTCACCCCGGATGACGAGCTCGGGATCGACCTCGAGCTCGGCACCGATGCCCGTGCACGCGGGGCAGGCGCCGAACGGGCTGTTGAACGAGAAGCTGCGGGGCTCGAGCTCGTCCAGGCTCAGCGGGTGGTCGTTGGGGCAGGACATCCGCTCGGAGAAGCGCCGCTCGCGTGGCAGGCCGGACCCGTCGTCCTTGACGTCGACGAACTCGGCGACGACGAGGCCGTCCGCGAGCCGCAGCGCCGTCTCCACGGAGTCGGTCAGGCGGCGGGAGTATGCGGTGTCCGTCGCCCCGCCCTCCCCCACCTTGGCCACCAGCCGGTCCACGACCACCTCAATCGTGTGCTTCCGCTGCTTCTCCAACGCGGGCGGGGCGCTGAGGGAGACGACCTCACCGTCGACCCGGGCCCGGGCGAAGCCGGAGGCCTGCAGCTCGTCGAAGAGGTCGACGAACTCCCCCTTGCGGCCGCGCACGACGGGGGCGAGCACCTGGAAGCGCGTGCCCTCCGGCAGCTCGAGCAGGCGGTCCACGATCTGGGAGGTGGTCTGCCGACCCACCGGCTCCATGCAGACGGGGCAGTGCGGGCGGCCCACGCGGGCGTAGAGCAGGCGCAGGTAGTCGTAGACCTCGGTGATGGTGCCCACGGTCGAGCGCGGGTTGCGGTTGGTCGACTTCTGGTCGATCGACACGGCCGGGGACAGCCCCTCGATGAAGTCGACGTCCGGCTTGTCCATCTGGCCCAGGAACATCCGCGCGTAGGCGGACAGCGACTCGACGTAACGGCGCTGGCCCTCGGCGAAGATCGTGTCGAACGCCAGGCTCGACTTGCCCGATCCGGACAGCCCGGTGAAGACCACGAGCGCGTCGCGCGGGATGTCGACGGAGACGTTCTTCAGGTTGTGCTCGCGCGCGCCCTGGACGACCAGACGGTCGTGGCGCGGGCGGGGAGAGGTCTTGGCAGAAGGCACTCCCCCACTGTAGGTCGCCGCACCGACACACCCGTACCCGAATGGGTAGCCATGCGCGCCCTCGCATATGTATGCTCACCCCACCCAAATTCAGCGGCGGGCCACAGGCGCCCCGGCGCGCCCCACGACGGCGCCCCCGGGCGCCCTGACGAGATCGGTCACCGCCATGCAGCTGCCCGACCCCCGACCCACGTCTCCCGCTGCCCTGCGCCCCGTGCCCATCTCGTCCACCGCGTCGGTGCCCATCCCGACCGCCCAGGGGCTCTACGACGGACGGCACGAGCACGACGCGTGCGGCGTGGCGTTCGTCACCACCCTGGACGCGCGACCGACCCACGAGATCGTCAGCCTGGCCCTCACCGCCCTGCACAACCTCGACCACCGCGGCGCGGTCGGCTCGGAGGAGAACACCGGTGACGGCGCCGGCATCCTCACCCAGCTGCCCGACGCCTTCTTCCGTGCGGTCCTGCCCTTCGAGCTGCCCGCCCCGGGTGGCTACGCGGCCGGCATCGTCTTCCTGCCCTCCGACGGCACGGCGGACGAGGTCGCCCAGGCCGTCGAAGGGATCGCCGCCGGTGCGGGTCTGGAGGTCCTGGGCTGGCGCGAGGTCCCCGTCGTGGCCGACATGATCGGCCCGACGGCGCTCTCGGTCATGCCCGTCATGCGCCAGCTCTTCCTGGCCCCCGCGGCCGCGCACCGGGACGAGCACGGCCTGCAGCTGGAGCGCCGGGTCTGGTTGTGCCGCAAGCAGATCGAGCGGACGAGCACCGCATACCCCGTCTCCCTGTCGACGCGCACCATCACCTACAAGGGCATGCTGACGACCGACCAGCTGCCCGCCTACTTCCCCGACCTGCGCGACGAGCGCTTCGCCAGCGCCCTGGCGGTGGTGCACTCCAGGTTCTCCACCAACACCTTCCCCTCCTGGCCGCTCGCCCATCCCTACCGGATGGTCGCGCACAACGGCGAGATCAACACCGTCAAGGGCAACCGCAACTGGATGAACGCCCGCCAGTCGCAGCTGCGCAGCGACCTCTTCCCCGGCGACCTGTCCTCGGCGCTGCCGATCTGCACACCGGACGCGAGCGACTCGGCGACCTTCGACGAGGTGCTCGAGCTGCTGCACCTCGGGGGGCGTTCGCTCCCGCACTCGGTGCTGATGATGATCCCCGAGGCCTGGGAGAACCACGCCGACATGGACCCGGCGGTCCGGGCCTTCTACGAGTTCCACTCGATGGTGATGGAGCCCTGGGACGGTCCGGCCAATCTTGTCTTCACCGACGGCACGGTGGTCGGGTCGGTCCTGGACCGCAACGGGCTGCGTCCCTCGCGCTACTGGGTCACCGACGACGGACTGGTCGTCCTCGGCTCCGAGACCGGCCTGCTTCCGATCCCCGAGGAGAAGGTGGTCCGCAAGGGGCGCGTGCAGCCCGGACGGATGTTCCTCGTCGACCTGGAGCGCGGCGAGATCGTCGACGACGTCGAGCTCAAGCGCGAGCTCGCCGCCCGGGCGCCCTACCGGGAGTGGCTGGACGACAATCTCGTCCACCTCGCCGACCTGCCCGACCAGGTCCACGTCCGGCACACTCATGCCTCGGTCACGCGCCGTCAGCAGATCTTCGGCTACACCGAGGAGGAGCTGCGCGTCATCCTCGCCCCGATGGCCCAGGCCGGCAGCGAGCCGCTGGGCGCGATGGGCACCGACACCCCGATCGCAGCCATCTCCGACCGGCCGCGCCTGCTTTTCGACTACTTCGTCGAGGCCTTCGCCCAGGTGACCAACCCCCCGCTGGACGCCATCCGGGAGGAGCTGGTCACCTCGCTGGCCGGATCGTCCGGCCCCGAGCCGAACCTGCTCGACGAGACTCCCGAGCACGCCCGCCAGGTCGTGCTCGACTTCCCGGTGATCGACAACGACCAGCTGGCCAAGCTGCGTCGGATCGACATCGAGGGTCTCCACCCCGGCCTCGGTGCCACCGTGGTGCGGGGTCTCTACCGGGTCGACGGGGGTGCGGCCGCCCTCGAGGCCCGTCTCGAGGAGATCTGCGCCGAGGTGGACGCCGCCGTCGAGCGCGGCAACTTCTTCGTGGTGCTCTCCGACCGGCACGCCGACCGGGAGCACGCACCGATCCCCTCGCTCCTGCTCACCAGCGCCGTGCACCACCACCTGGTCCGCAACAACACCCGGACCCGGGTCGGGCTCCTCGTGGAGGCCGGTGACGTCCGGGAGGTCCACCACGTCGCGACGCTGGTCGCCTACGGCGCGGCCGCCGTCAATCCCTACCTGGCCATGGAGACCGTCGAGAACCTGTGCACCTCCGGCAAGCAGCTGGACGGGCTCGACCCCGACGTCGCGATCCGCAACCTGATCAAGGCCCTGGGCAAGGGCGTGCTCAAGGTGATGTCCAAGATGGGCATCTCCACCATCGCCTCCTACCGGGGCGCGCAGACCTTCGAGGCCGTCGGCCTGTCGCGCGAGCTGGTCGACCGGTGGTTCACCGGCACGACGAGCCAGATCGACGGTGTGGGCTTGGACGTGATCGCGCGCGAGGTCGAGCTGCGGCACGCCACCGCATACCCCCTCTCCGGGATCGCACCCTTCCACCGCACGCTGGACGTGGGTGGGGAGTACCAGTGGCGCAGGGAGGGCCCGCCCCACCTGTTCAGCCCGGAGGCGGTCTTCCGGCTCCAGCACTCCACCCGGGAGCAGCGCTACGACATCTTCCAGCAGTACACCCGGCTGGTCGACGACCAGTCCGAGCGGCTCATGACGCTGCGCGGGCTCTTCACCCTGCGCCCGGACCGTGAGCCCATCGACATCGACGAGGTCGAGCCGGTGAGCGAGATCGTCAAGCGCTTCGCCACCGGCGCCATGAGCTACGGCTCGATCTCGCAGGAGGCCCACGAGACACTCGCCATCGCGATGAACCGCCTCGGCGGCAAGTCCAACACCGGCGAGGGCGGCGAGGACGTCGAGCGGCTCCTCGACCCCGAGCGTCGCTCCGCCATCAAGCAGGTCGCCTCCGGGCGGTTCGGGGTCACCTCGGCCTACCTGGTCCACGCCGACGACATCCAGATCAAGATGGCCCAGGGCGCCAAGCCCGGAGAGGGCGGCCAGCTGCCGCCCGGCAAGGTCTACCCGTGGGTGGCCAGGACCCGGCACTCCACCCCGGGCGTCGGCCTCATCTCCCCGCCGCCGCACCACGACATCTACTCCATCGAGGACCTCAAGCAGCTCATCCACGACGTCAAGAACGCCAACCCCCTGGCCCGTGTCCACGTCAAGCTGGTCAGCCAGGTGGGCGTCGGGACGGTCGCGGCCGGCGTGGCCAAGGCCAAGGCCGACGTCGTGCTCATCTCCGGGCACGACGGAGGCACCGGCGCCAGCCCCCTGACCTCGCTCAAGCACGCCGGCACCCCCTGGGAGCTCGGCCTGGCCGAGGCCCAGCAGACCCTGCTCCTCAACGGCCTGCGGGAGCGGGTCGTGGTCCAGTGCGACGGGCAGCTCAAGACCGGGCGGGACGTCATCGTGGCGGCGCTGCTCGGCGCCGAGGAGTTCGGCTTCGCCACGGCGCCCCTGGTCGTCTCCGGCTGCGTGATGATGCGGGTGTGCCACCTGGACACCTGCCCGGTCGGTGTCGCGACGCAGAATCCCGAGCTGCGTGAGCGCTACGCGGGGCGTGCGGAGCATGTCGTGACCTTCTTCGAGTATCTGGCCGAGCAGGTCCGCGAGCTGCTGGCCTCGCTCGGCCACCGCAGCCTGGAGGAGATCATCGGCCGTGCCGACCTCATCGACCCCGGAGCCGCGGTCGAGCACTGGAAGGCCCAGGGCCTCGATCTGAAGCCGCTCCTGCACGTGCCCGAGCTGCCCGAGGGCGCTGCGCGTCGGTGCACCGAGCAGCAGGACCACGGCCTCGACGTCGCCCTCGACCAGCAGCTGATCGCCTCGGCGGCGCCGGCGCTGGCCGACGGGACGGCGGTGTCGGCCTCGTTCGAGATCACCAACGTCAACCGGACGGTCGGCACGATGCTGGGCAGCGAGGTCACCCGGGCCGCCGGCCCGGACGGGCTGCCCGACGGCACCGTCGAGCTGAGCCTGACCGGCTCGGCCGGCCAGTCGCTGGGAGCCTTCCTGCCGCGTGGGGTGACGCTCACGCTCGTGGGCGACGCCAACGACTTCGTCGGCAAGGGGCTCTCCGGCGGACGGATCGTGGTGCGACCGCCGGAGGCCTCACCCTTCGTGGCCGCGGAGCAGGTGATCGCCGGCAACGTCATCTGCTACGGCGCCACCTCGGGTCAGGTCAACCTGCGGGGCACCGTCGGCGAGCGCTTCTGCGTCCGCAACTCCGGCGCGACCGCCGTCGTCGAGGGGGTGGGTGACCACGCGCTGGAATACATGACCGGCGGCCGGGCCCTCATCCTCGGACCGACGGGGCGCAACGTGGGGGCCGGCATGTCCGGCGGCACCGCCTTCGTCCTGGACCTCGAACCGTCGCGGATGAACCCCCTGGCCATGTCCGCCGGAGATCTCGGTCTGTCCCCGCTGGGCGAGACCGACCACGTCGAGGAGGTGCGCGCGCTGCTCGAGGAGCACCTCGCCCTCACCGACAGCTCCGTCGCCGCGGAGCTGCTCGACTCCCCGTCCTGGCCGGACCGCATCACCGTCATCACCCCTCGCCAGTACGCCAGCGTGCTTCGCATACGCCGCGAGGTGGAGGAGCGCGGCGAGGACCCCAACGGCCCCCACGCGTGGCAACTCATCCTGGAGGACTCCCATGGCTGACCCCAAAGGCTTCCTGACCCACCGCGAGCGCGAGGACCGGCCCAGCCGGCCCGTGCCCGTCCGGATCATGGACTGGAAGGAGGTCCACGGGGCGCAGGAGACCTCCGTGCTGCAGCGGCAGGCCGGGCGCTGCATGGACTGCGGCATCCCCTTCTGCCACACCGGCTGCCCGCTGGGCAATCTCATCCCGGAGTGGAACGACCTGTCCCGCCGGGCCAACTTCGCCGACGCGATCGAGCGGCTGCACGCGACCAACAACTTCCCGGAGTTCACCGGGCGGCTGTGCCCGGCCCCGTGCGAGACCTCCTGCGTGCTCGGCATCAACCAGCCGCCGGTGACGATCAAGCAGATCGAGGTCTCGATCATCGACCGGGCCTTCCTCAACGGTCGCGTGAGCCCGCAGGAGCCGGAGTGGCTCAGCGGCAAGACCGTGGCCGTCGTGGGCTCCGGGCCGGCCGGGCTGGCGGCCGCCCAGCAGCTGGGCCGGGCCGGGCACACGGTCGTGGTCTACGAGCGGTCCGACGCCGTCGGAGGTCTGCTGCGCTACGGCATACCGGAGTTCAAGATGGAGAAGGCCGTGCTGGACCGCAGGCTGGTCCAGCTGCGCGGCGAGGGCATCCGGTTCGTCACCGGAGTCACCATCGGCGGGGACGGGCACGGCGACCTGACCCTGGAGCAGCTGCGCGAACGCTTCGACGCCGTCGTCCTGGCCACCGGGTCCACGGTCCCCCGCCTGCTGGACGTGCCCGGCGCGGAGCTGGACGGCGTCCACCCCGCGATGGACTACCTGGTCCCGGCCAACCGGGAGGCGCTGGGTGCCGACCGCGGCATCGACGCGGCGGGCAAGGACGTGGTGATCATCGGCGGTGGCGACACCGGGGCGGACTGCCTGGGCACCGCCCACCGGCACGGCGCCCGGAGCGTCACCCAGCTGGAGATCCTGCCCACTCCCCCCTCCGAGCGCCCGGCCCACCAGCCGTGGCCGACCTACCCGATGCTCTACAAGGTCACCGAGGCGCACGAGGAGGGCGGTGAGCGCACCTACGGCGTGTCCACGCTGGAGGTCCTCGGCGAGGACGGTCGTGTCACCGGCCTGCGTCTGGCCGAGGCCCGCTTCGTCGACGGACGGGTCCAGATCGTCGAGGGCACCGAGCGGGACCTGCCCGCCCAGCTGGTCCTGCTGGCCATGGGCTTCGTGGGGCCGGACGAGTCCGCCGCGCCGGCCACGGCGCTGCCCCGCACCCCGCGCAACACCTACGAGCGGGACGGGGAGTTCGCGACCCCGCTGGACGGTGTCTTCGCCGCCGGGGACTGCGGGCGCGGCCAGTCGCTGATCGTCTGGGCGATCGCCGAGGGCCGGGCCGCCGCCGCCGCGGTGGACCGCTACCTGACGGGCTCGACGACCCTGCCCGCCCCGATCCGCCCCACGGACCGTCCGCTGACCGTCTGACGGCACGCCTGACCGTCCCGGGCAGCGGCCGTCCGGGACGGTCAGGCGTGCAGGTCGGCGCCGACGGCGGCGGCCGCGGCCATCACCTGCCGTCCCAGCTCCTCGGTCGGCGCGCCGTTGCCGACGAAGACCACAGCCACGGCACCCACGCAGACTCCCGCATGGTTGACGACAGGTGCCGCGCACGACCGGTAGTCGGGGATCACCTCGCCGTGGGAGACCGCCCACCCGCGCGCCCGCGCCTCGGTCACCTCGGGGCGCTCCCCCGGCAGCGGCGGTCCGCCGGCCAGCAGCGCTAGCCCCGGTCCGCCAGCGGTGATCGGGTGCCGCACCCCAGGCCGGTAGGCGATGTGCGCGATGGTCGTGCGTGGCTCCTCCACGTGGACCGTGATCGCCGAGTCGCCCTCGGCCACGACCAGGAAGGCGGTCTTGCCGGTGATTTCGGCCAGCGCGGCCAGGTGCGGGGCGGCCGCGTCCCTGAGGGTGGGGCTGACCACGGCACGCGCGAGGACGGCGAGGCGCGCTCCCACCGCATACCGACCCTCCGCGTCGCGGACGACGAGCCCGCGGTGCTCGAGCGTGCGCACCATGCGGTAGGTGATGGAACGGTGCAGCCCGGTGCGCTCCGCGATCTCGGCGACCTGGAGGGATACCTCGGCGGCCGCCACGACCTCCAGCACGTGCAGCCCGCGGTCCAGGGTCTGGGAGCCGACCCCGTCCGGCAGCTCGGGACGCGAAGAATTCGTCATGCGCGGGGTCTTGTCATGGGTCGGGTCTACCTCTACTGTCTGTCGTACTCGTTTACCGGAAAGGTTGCTCGACTATAGAGCACAGGCAGTGAGGAAGCCCCCATGAGTCGTCACAAGATCTGGTCCGTCCTGGCCATCACCGGCCTGGTGCTGGTGACCGCAGGCTGCGCCGAGGAGAGCGGCACCCCGTCCGGAGACGGCGGCGGAGCGACCGGAGGCGGCGGCGGTGGTGACGACGAGGGCCCCATCAAGATGGGCGTCGTCCTGGACATCACCGGCGCCGGCGCCTCGCTCGGGGTGGCCGAGCGCGAGACCATCGAGATGCTGGCCGAGCAGGTCAAGGAGAAGGGTGGCATCGACGGCCGCGAGCTCGAGGTGATCATCGAGGACAACCAGTCCACCGAGGACGGCGCGGCGAAGGCGACCAGCAAGCTGCTCTCCGAGGGCGTGCACATCCTCGTCGGCGCCAGCCGCACCGGCCCCAGCCTGGCGATGCGCCCGCTGGCGGAGGAGGCCAAGATCCCGATGGTCTCCCTGGCCGCCAACCAGAAGATCGTCGACGGCTCCGAGTGGGTCTTCAAGACCGCCCAGAACGACCGCGTCGTCCTCGAGCGGATGGTCGACGACATGAAGGCCAAGGGCTACAAGAAGGTCTCCGTGGCCCGCGACGCCTCCGGCTTCGGCGAGGGCATCCCCGAGATGCTCACCGAGATCGGCAAGGAGGCCGGCATCGAGATCGCGGCCGTCGAGAAGTTCGCCCCCGACGCCACCGACTTCACCGCCCAGATGGTCAACATCCGCAACAGTGACCCGGACGCCGTCCTCATCTGGGGCATCCCGCCGGCAGCCGCGCTGGCCCAGAAGGCCTACGCCCAGCTCAACCTGGGCAAGCCGGTCTACCAGTCGCACGGCATCGGCAACCAGGCCTTCCTGGACGCCGCCGGCGACACCGCCGACGGTCTGCACGCCGCCCTGGGCCGCATGCTCATCGCCGACCAGCTGCCCGACGACGACCCCCAGAAGGAGGTCGTGACGACCTTCATCTCCGACTACGAGGCCAAGTGGGGCAAGGCGCCCTCGACCTTCGCGGGCCACGCCTACGACGGCTTCATGATCGCGGTCAACGCCCTGGACGAGGTCGGCACCGACCCCCAGGCGCTGCGTGACGAGCTGGAGAGCGTCGAGGGCTGGCCGGGCGTCTCGGGCGTCTTCACGATGACCCCCGAGGACCACTCTGGCCTGACCAAGGACGCGCTGATGATCGTCACCGTCGAGGACGGGAAGTGGAAGATCGTGGAGGACAGCCGCTGATGACCGACCTCCTGCAGCTGACCTTCTCGGGGTTGGCGCAGGGCGCCGTCTACGGTCTGGTCGCGCTCGGTTTCGTCGCGATCTTCGCGGTCCGCGAGATCGTCAACCTGGCCCAGGGAGAATATGCCTCCCTGGCCGGGTTGTCGGCGATCAGCGCGGTCGCCGCCGGGGTGCCCCTGCTCCTGGCCGTGGTGCTCGTGGTGCCCTTCGTCATCCTCGTCTCGGTGCTCATCGAGCGGGTGGCCATCGCCCCGGTCAAGAAGATGACCCCGTTGGTCTCGATCATCCTCACCCTCGGCGTCTCGACCGCGGTCAAGGCGATCATGCTCCTGGTCTGGGGGCCGGAGGGGCGCGCGCTGCCCACCTTCCCCGGCAAGGACCTGCTCGTCGGTGGCGTCAGCATCCGCTCCCAGGAGCTGTGGATCCTGGGCATCGCCGCCGTCGTGGGCTATCTCGTCGTCTGGTTCTACGAGCACACGATCTACGGGAAGGCGCTGCGGGCCTGCGCCGAGCAGCCGATCGCGGCGCGCCTGGTCGGCATCTCCCCGCGGCAGGGCACCATGGTCGCCTTCGCCATCGCCGGCCTGGTCGGCGCGGTCGCCGGTGTCATCGGCACGCCGATCTACTTCGCCTCCTGGGAGTCGGGCCTGACCCTCGGCCTGAAGGGCTTCGTCGCCGCGACGCTCGGCGGCCTGGTCTCCTTCCGTGTGGCCTTCCTGGGCGGTCTGTTCCTCGGCGTCCTGGAGAACTGGGTCGCCGGCTATCTCGACAGCGGTTACCGCGACGCGGTGGCTTTCATCGTCCTGGTCCTGGTCCTGATCATCCGACCGCAGGGCCTGGCTCTGCGCGGGAGCGGGGTGCGGGTATGAGGCTCCTGCGCACCCTGCTCCCCTACCTCCTGCTCGCGGTGGTCCTGGCGGTCTTCCCCCTGGTCGCCCCGGTCAGCGTGGTCAACGTGGGCGTCTACGTCCTCATCTTCACCATCGCGGCCGTCGGTCTGAGCCTGCTCATGGGGCTGGCCGGCCAGGTCAGCCTCGGGCACGCCGCCTTCTTCGCCGTCGGCGCCTACACCCAGGCCATCCTGGTCACCCGCTACGACTGGAATCTCTTCCTGGCCCTGCCGGTCGCGATCCTCCTGGCGATGCTGCTGGCGCTCGTGGTCGGCCTGCCCATGCTCCGGCTGCGCGGTCACTTCCTGGCGCTGGCCACCCTCGGCCTGGGCATCATCGTCACCATCGTGGTGCGCGAGCTGGAGTTCACCGGCGGCACCTCGGGCATCTACGGCATCCCCAAGCCCGACTTCGGCGGCCGCGTCTACAACACGCCCGCGGAATACTTCTGGCTCCTGACCCCTGTGGTCCTGTTGGCCATCGCCCTGGGCAACAAGCTCAAGAACTCCCGCATCGGCCGCGCTCTGGGCGCCGTCAACGACTCCGAGGTCGCCGCCGAGTGCCTCGGCGTGGACACCTTCCGCCTGCGGGTCAAGGTCTTCGTGCTGGCCGCCGGCTTCGCCGGGCTGGCCGGTGCCTTCTACGCACACTGGCTCGCCGTGGTCAGCCCGGAGGCGTCCAACTTCCCGCTGTCGGTCTCGTTCCTGCTCATGGTCGTCCTCGGCGGCCTGGGCACGATCTGGGGCGCCTTCACCGGCGCCGTGCTCGTCGAGGCCCTCGACGAAGGCATGCGGGCCCTGATCCCCCAGATCATCCCGGGCGCCTCCGGCGAGGTGCAGCTGCTCGGCTTCGGCCTGGTGCTGGTCCTCGTCGTCATCCTGGTCCCGGGTGGCCTGGCCCAGCTCTGGAACGGCCTCGTGCGCCGGGTCCGCGGCGAGCGCGAGGATCCGGGGGCCGACGAGTCGGAGACCCCCGCCGCGCTGGGTGCCGAGCTCGACGACCTGCTGGCGCAGGCCAGCCCTCCCCCGGCCGGCAGCGCGGTGCTGTCCGTCCAGGGGCTGACCAAGCGCTACGGCGGCGTCACCGCGCTCAAGGCGCTGGACCTGGAGGTGCGCGCCGGCGAGATCGTGGCGCTCATCGGGCCCAACGGGGCGGGCAAGACGACCGCGTTCAACATCATCACCGGCGTCATGCCACCGACCGAGGGCTCGGTCCACATCTCCGGCCAGGACGTCACCGGCAAGCGGCCCAACGCGGTCGCCGCCCTCGGCGCCACCCGCACCTTCCAGAACCTGCAGACCTTCACGAGCACGACGGTGCGCGGCAACGTCATGGTGGCGCGCCACCTGCGCACCAAGGCAGGTCTGCTCGCGGGCATGCTCGGGCTGGACACCGGCGAGGAGCGGCGCACGGCCCGCGAGGTCGACGGGGTGCTGACGGCGACCGGCCTGCAGCAGCACGCCGACCGCCCCATCACCGCGCTCAGCTTCGGTCAGCAGCGGCAGGTGGAGGTGGCCCGCGCCCTGGCGCTGGCCCCGACCCTCCTGCTGCTCGACGAGCCGATGGCGGGTCTGTCCGGCGCCGAGCGCGACCACCTCTCGCTCATGCTGCGGCGGGTCCGGGAGGCCGGCCTGTCGGTGCTCCTGGTCGAGCACGATGTCGCGGCCGTCATGGCCCTAGCCGACCGGATCTACGTCCTCGACGACGGCGTCCTGATCGCCGAGGGCGACCCCGCCAGCATCCGGGCCAACCCGGCCGTGATCGCGGCCTACCTGGGCACCGGCGAGGACGACGACCAGCTGGTCCGCTCCGCGGCCGTGCAGGTCGAGCACAGCGATGGAGGAGACCAGTGAGCCTGACCGTCACCGACCTCACCGCGGCCTACGACCGGCTGCGGGTCCTCCACGGGGTCAGCCTGCGGGTCGACCCCGGCGAGATCGTCGCCGTGGTCGGCTCCAACGGAGCCGGCAAGACGACCCTCCTGCGCTGCGTCTCGGGCCTCCTGCCGCCCACGGGCGGCAAGGTCCTCCTGGGCGACCAGGACATCACCCGCCTGGGTGCGGAGAAGATCTCCGGTATGGGGCTCGCGCACGTCCCCGAGAACCGTCTCGTCTTCCCCTCCCTCACCGTCGAGGACAACCTCCAGCTCGGCGGCTGGAACCGGAAGAAGGACGGGCGCTACAAGGAGCGTCGCGACCAGGCGCTGGAGCTCTTCCCGCGCCTGGCCGAGCGCATCAACCTGCAGGCCGGGGCGATGTCGGGCGGCGAGCAGCAGATGCTCGCCATCGCCCGGGCGCTCATGGCGGACCCCTCCGTCATCGTGCTGGACGAGCCCAGCCTCGGGCTGGCGCCCCGGGTGGTGGGCGAGATCATCTCCGTGCTGGGCACGCTGCGCGACGAGCGGTCCCTGGCGGTCCTGCTCATCGAGCAGAACCTGCGCGCCGCGTTCTCGGTGGCCGACCGGGCCGTGGTGATGGAGCGTGGCGGCATCCTCACCGAGGGGACGCCGGCCGAGCTGACCGACGACCCGCGCGTTCAGGCCGCCTACCTGGGCGGCAGCGCGTCCACGATGGCCGAGGACTCGGTCGACCGGGTCGCGCACGCGGTCGACGCCTACGACGAGAAGAGGACCAGCCGATGAGCAAGCCGTTCGCCTCCAGCCAGGACCTGGGTGAGAAGAAGGCGACCGTCGAGGTGCTGGCCGAGGGTGTCTACGCCCGCACCGCCGAGGGCGACCCCAACGTGGGCGCCATCGAGGGCGAGGACTTCCTGGTGTGCTTCGAGGCGCAGGCTACCCCGGCCGCCGCGCAGGAGTGGCTCGCCGAACTGCGCACCTACACCGACAAGCCGGTGCGCTATCTCGTGCTGTCGCACTACCACGCGGTCCGGGTGCTGGGTGCCAGCGCCTTCGACGCGCAGGAGATCGTCATGCACGAGGTCACCCGGGAGCTGGTGGCCGAGCGGGGTCAGCAGGACTGGGACTCCGAGTACGGCCGCATGCCCCGCCTCTTCAAGGATCCTGAGTCCATCCCCGGCCTCACCTGGCCGACGGTCACCTTCAGCGACCGTCTCACGATCCCCCTGGGTGGAGACCGCGGCGACCTCGTGCTGCAGTACTGCGGCCGCGGTCACACCGAGGGCGACATCGTGGCCTGGCTCCCCCGGCACCGCATCCTCTTCGCCGGGGACCTGGTCGAGTCCAAGGCGGCGCTCTACACCGGCGACGCCTTCCACCGCGACTGGGTGGGCGCCACCCTCGACCGGGTCGAGGCCCTGGGCGCCGACCAGCTGGTCGGCGGCCGCGGGGCGGTGGCCACCGGTTCCGGGGTCACGGACGCGATCGCCCAGACCCGCCACTTCCTCTCCGAGATGATCACGGCGGTCAGCGCCGTCCACGAGCGCGGGGGAAGCCTCAAGGAGGCCTTCGACGAGGCCTACGCCGCGCTGGCGGACGAATACGGGCAGTGGCCCATCTTCGAGCACACCCTCCCCTTCGACGTGGCCCGGTTCTGGGACGAGCTCGACGGCATCGAGCGCCCGGTCATCTGGACCGCGGAGCGGGACCGGGCGGTCTGGGCCCAGCTCCAGGGCTGAGCGGAGGAGATCCCCATGGACAGCGTCGGCAGCGTCGCCAGCACCGTCCGTCCCGTCCTGGTCATCGGGGCCGGTCCGGTCGGGCAGACCACCGCGCTCCTGCTGGCGCGGTACGGCATCCCCGTCACCGTCCTGGACGCACGTCCCCGGCGGGACCCCATCGGGAGCAAGGCGATCTGCCAGCAGCGCGACGTGCTCGACACGTGGGCCTGGTGCGGTGCACAGGCGATCGCGGACGAGGGCCTGACCTGGACCCGGGCGCGGACGTTCTACCGCGACCAGGACCTCTTCGCCGTGGACCTGCCGGACCCCGGCGCGAGTCCGCTGCCGCCGTTCGTCAACATCTCCCAGTCCCGCACCGAGGAGATCCTCGACGAGCTGCTCGCCGCCGAGCCGCTGGTCGAGGTGCGCTGGGGCCACGAGGTGGTCGAGATCCGGCAGGACCACGCCCACGACCGGGTGGAGGTGCTGGCGCGGACCGACAGCGGGCACGTCCGGCTGGCGGCCCGCTATGCCGTCGCGGCGGCCGGGGCCCGGGGCAGCACCATCCGCACCCTGCTCGACGTCACCTTCGGGGGTCGCACCTTCGAGGACTCGTTCCTCATCTGCGACATCCGTGCCGACCTGCCCGGCTGGGAGCAGGAGCGCCGCTTCTACTTCGATCCGGACTGGAACCGCGGCCGCCAGGTCCTCATCCACCCCTGCCCCGACTCGGTCTACCGGATCGACTGGCAGCTGCCGGCGGACCAGGACCCCACCGAGGTCCTCGACCCGGACCGGCTCCGCACCAGGATCCGGCAGATCATCGGGGCCCAGGACTACGAGCTGGTGTGGTCCTCGATCTACCACTTCCACGCCCGGATCGCCTCCCGCTTCCGGGTCGGCCGCGCCTTCCTCGCCGGGGACGTCGCGCACCTGGTCGCCCCGTTCGGCGCCCGCGGCCTCAACTCGGGCGTGGCCGACGCGGACAACCTCGCGTGGAAGCTGGCGGCCGTGCTGCACGGCTGGGCGCCGGACGCCCTGCTGGACAGCTACGAGACCGAGCGGATGGCTGCCGCCCGCGAGAACCTCGCCGTCACCAGCGCCACCATGGACTTCCTCGTGCCCTACGACCCGTCGGCGGTCGTGCGTCGCCGCGACCTGCTCGAGCGTGCGCTCCACGACCCCCAGGCCCGGCCGATGATCGACTCCGGGCGCCTCTCGGAGGCGTTCTGGTATGTGGATTCTCCCCTCACCACGCCCGATCCCGCTCGCGCGTGGCCGGGTCGGCCCCCGGTCGGCGAGCCACCGGCCCCGGTGCCCGGGGTCAGCCTGCCCGACGCCCTCGTCAGCGCTCCGGCTGGAGAGGACTCACCGGCCTCCCCCCCGGACCGCCGACGCCTGCGCGAGCTCGTCCGTGGCCGGCTGACCGTGGTCAGCGACGACGCGGCCCGGGGCGAGGCGGCCTTGTCCCAGCTCGCCGAGGGCCTTCCTGAGGGCACACCTGTCCAGCACCTCGACCTGGGCACGCTCGACGGCGCCGGCCCGGCGATGACGGGGCTGGGCTGGGAGCCGGGCGACCTGTGGCTGGTGCGTCCCGACGCCCACACCGCCGCGCGGGTGCGTGAGCCCGGAGAGGTGCTCGCGGCGGCCCGGCGGATGCTAGCTCTTGCACCGGACGGCACGACGGGGTGAGGCTCTTCGCGCCCCTACGGGGCTGCTCGCTGTGGGCGAGCAAACCCGTAGGGCCCGGCAGGGGCCCGGAAAGAACCTTCGGACCGTAGACTCGCCGGCATGACTCTGGAGCAGGAACTCGCCGGCCATGTCGAGCCCGGAGGCCCGGGCTGGATCCTCGGCCTGGGCGCCGCCCGGGTGCTCAAGATCAGCGTGTCCGACATGCACAACAACGTCTACGTCCTGCTGTGCACCGCCACGCAGGAGCGGCTGCTCGTCGACGCCGCCGACGACGCCGCACACCTGCTCGCGGTGCTGGACCAGGACCTCCCGGTCAAGGGTGACGGGCGGCTGGCGCAGATCCTGACCACCCACCAGCACTGGGACCACCACCGCGCCCTGGCCGAGGTCGTCGGGCGCACCGGAGCCCGCACGCTCGCCGGTGAGGCGGACGCCGACGCGCTGCCGGTCATTCCCGACGTGCGCCTCCGGCACGGCGACACCGTGACCGTCGGTGAACTCGTGCTGCAGGTGATCGGCCTGCGGGGCCACACCCCCGGATCGGTCGCGCTGGCGCTCCAGGTGCCGGACCGGCCCACCGTCCTGCTCACCGGCGACAGCCTGTTCCCCGGCGGCCCCGGCAAGACCTCCACTCCGGACGACTTCACCAGCCTGATGGACGACCTGGAGACGCGGGTCTTCGACGTCTACGGGGACGACGCCATCGTGCTGCCCGGCCACGGCGCCAACACCGTGCTGGGCGTGGAGCGGCCGCACCTGGCGGAGTGGCGGGCGCGCGGCTGGTAGCCGTCGGGCTCGGCCACCACGGCCCGGCCACCACAGGGAGGATCAGCTCCCGTCCGGGCCCAGGAGCCTTCCGTCGCGCGCCACGACCCTGCCTTCCTTGATCACGACCCTCCCCGGGCGCTCCTCCCAGAGCAGGGACGGATCATCGGCGAGGTCACCAGGCAGGATGAGCAGGTCCGCACGCAGCCCCTCCTCGATGCGACCGCGATCGCTCAGCTGGAGCAGTCGCGCATTCACCTCGGTGGCTGAGCGGAGCGTCTCCTCCAAGCCTGATGCGTCCACCTGGAGGCGGAGTCCTCCCAGCTGTTCGTCCTCGAGCGAACCCATCAGGTCAGACCCCCAGCCGACCTGCACCCCCGCTGCCAGAGCGAGCCGCACGGCGTCCTGGCCACGCTGCAGGACCTCCCTGTTCTTGCGCAGGCCGTCGGCTGAGAGGCCGGCCTCGTCGCCCCGTCTGTTCATGGCGTCGTAGGCGATCAGGGTGGGCACCAGGAAGGCCTCTGCCTCGGCCATCTGCTCCGCGACCTGCTGGTCGAGCAGGTTGCCGTGCTCGATGGACCTGACGCCGGCCCGGACGGCCCGTCTGATCGCCTGGGCAGGATAGGCATGAGCGGCCACGTAGCTGTCCCGTCGGCCGGCCTCGTCCACGACGGCTCGGAGCTCCTCCTCGGAGTACTGCGAGAACCGGATCGGATCCGTGGGTGAGACGACGCCTCCGGAGGCCATGACCTTGATGGCGTGGGCACCCATCCGGAAGCGTCGGCGCACCGCGGTGCGCAGCGCGTCCACGCCGTCCACGACCTCGCCCATGTGTCCGTGACCGGAGCACAGGTTGAGCACGCCCGGGTGCTCATCACCGTGCCCACCGGTCTGGGAGAGGGCCGGGCCGGTGAAGAGATACTCCGGCGCCGCGACCAACCCCTCGCTGATCGCTGCAGCCAGACCGGCATCCCCGCCGGCGACGTCACGCACCGTGGTGAATCCGCGCGCCAGTGCTGCGCCACAGCGGGCCGCCCCCTTGATCCCCACGAGACTCAACGGCTGGGCGTTGATCTCCAGACTGTCCAGCCCCACACCGTAGGCATGGAAGTGGGCATCGATCAGGCCGGGAACTACGGTCGCTCCGGCGGCCTCGATCACTGTCGAACCCGGATCGGTCGCACGACGCGACGTGTCCGGGTCGTGCGGGGTCACACCGGAGATGACGCCGTCCACGATCTCGAGGTCGACGCGTCCTCGACCACCGGCGCGCCCTCGGTCTGTGGCGCCAGTGCCGAGCTGGGCATCCAGGATGGTCAGGTTCACAGGGTCACCTCGCTGAACGGCGAGACGCCTCCGCCGCGGATGAAGCGGTCCACCTCGGTGTCCATGACCTTCAGCGGAGGTGTCCCCAAGGACATGAGCAGGTCGTGGAAGGCAGGCAGGGTGAAGCGCTCACCGAGCGCCGCCTCAGCACGCTCACGTGCCTTCAGGATCTGCGTCTTCCCCAGGTAGTAGGCGACCGCCTGACCCGGCCAGGAGATGTAGCGGTCGATCTCGGTCACGACCTCGTGCTGGCCGATGGCCGTGTTCTGCGACAGGAACTCGATGGCCTGCTCACGGCTCCACCCGAGGGCATGGATCCCTGGATCGACCACGAGTCGCACGGCCCGCCACATCTGGAAGCTCAGCATGCCCATCATCTCGAACGGGGTCTCGTACATCCCCATCTCGACACCCAGGTGCTCGCCGTACAGCGCCCACCCCTCCCCGAACGCCGAGCTGTAGGCATAGCGGCGGAACGGGGGCAGGTGCTCCATCTCCAGGGAGAACGGGATCTGGAAGGCATGCCCGGGTGCAGCCTCGTGCAGTGTGAGCGCCGGCAGGGAGTAGAGCGGACGGTCCGGCAGGGAGTAGGTGTTCAGCACGTACCGGTCCACCCCACCCCTGCCGAAGGTGTAGAACGGCGCGAGATCGGCGGGGGGCTCGACGATGCCGAAGCGCTGGCGGGGCACCCGGCCGAAGTACCGGTGCACCACGCCGTCGAACTTCTTCGCGTGCCAGGCCGCCTCCTTGAGCAGGTCCTCCGGCCGTTCGACGTAGAACTCCGGCGAGGTCCGCATGTGCTCGAGCATGCGGTCGACGTCACCGTGGAAACCGGCCGTGCCGGCCACCTCGGACATCTGCTCACGAAGCGCCGCCACCGCGTCGAGACCCTGTCGGTGGATCTCCGAGGGCGTCAGGTCGAGGGTAGAGAACTCCGCCAGCTGATTCTGGTAGTAGTCGGAGCCGACGCGCTCGGTGGCGGAGATCTGCTCAGGGAGACCCGGCAGATACTCCTCCGCCAGGAAGGCCGACAGCTCCTGGAAGGCAGGGATCACGTCCAGCTCGATCGCCTCAGCGACCTCCTTGCCGAGGCTGGCCGGAGCCCCACCACCCGCGGCGCCCAGGTAGTCACGGACGGGCCGGTAGAGGTCCGTCTCCTCCGGGTTGGTCGCGAGGGCCACGGTCCGGGCGGTGGCGTCCCTCCCCACCATGCTCACGCGGGGAGGTGCGAAGCCCCGAGCCAGCCCTGCTCGCAGGTTGGTGATCTGCGCCGAGAAGTGCTCCGGGACCTGTCGGAGGACCGACAGGTAGCCGTGGAGCTGCTCCTCCGTGCCGAAGGGTCGGCGGGCCAGGGACAGGAGGTCCTGCCAGAACGCCGTGTCCGAGTTGACCGGGGCTTCGTACTGACGGTGCTCCACCTGGTTGATGAGGGTGTCCAGCTGGTAGAGGTAGACGGCTCGATCGCTCTGCGCCTGTGGGTCCAGCTGCTCCGGGTCGAGCGCTGCCACCGCCTCGCGCACGTCCCGCCAGCGTCGGGAGCGCCGCTGCTGCGCGTCGGCGGAGACGTCCGGGAGGAGGGACGGCGGCTCGGTGTCCAGCCACTCCGGCTGGTGGCCGAGCTCGCCCGCACGCCACTCCCACTCCGCGGTGTAGAGCTCGACAAACTCCGCTTGCTCGCTGGACGCCGTCATCCTTCTCCTTCGTGCTTCTGTGCAGGTGCGGGGTGGTGACCCGAGCGGCCCGGGAGGACCCAGTCGCTCGGGATGCGCGGGACGGCTTCGAGGAGCGTCCGGGTGTAGGGGTGCTGCGGGTGGTCGAAGATGGCGTCCCGGTGCCCCTGCTCGACGATCCGCCCCTCGCTCATGACGCAGACCCAATGCGCCACCTGGCGCACCACGGCCAGATCGTGGGCGATGAAGAGGTAGGCGAAGCCGTACTCCCGTTGCAGTCCTCGGAGCAGCTCGATGACCTGCGCCTGCACGGACACGTCGAGCGCAGAGACGGCCTCGTCGCAGATGACCAGCGAGGGACGCACCGCGATCGCCCGGGCGATGCCGATGCGCTGTGCCTGGCCACCGGAGAACTGGTGCGGATACCGGTCGACATGGTCCGGGTCCAGGCCCACCTGCTCCAGCAGGTCGCCGGCAAACTTCCGCGCACCGCCCGGCACCGGCCGGCCCTGGTAGACCAGCGGTGCGGTGATGATCTGCTGCACCGTGTGCCGAGGGTTCAGGGAGGAGAAGGGGTCCTGGAAGACGAACTGCACCTGGGACCTGATCCGGCGCAGAGTGCTGCCGGTGGCGTGGGTGATGTCCTCCTCCTGGAAGAAGAGTCGTCCGGTGCTCGGCTCGAGCAGCCTCGCGACCACCCGAGCGGTCGTCGACTTCCCGGAGCCGGACTCGCCCACCAACCCGACCGTCTCGCCCGGCCGGACCTGGAAGGAGATCTTGTCCAGCGCCACGAAGTCCACGTTCCTGGTCACGAGCCGATGACGTCGCTGCACCTTGAAGGTCTTCCCGATCTCCTCCGTGCGGAGCAGGGGAGCCACCGCATCAGCCATCGCTCGGCCTCGCATCCTCCGTCGAACGTACCGCGCCGAGGACCACCTGCTCCGGCGTCAGCAGGTCCGGGACGGGATCGTCGATCCGGGGGGTGGCAGCCAGCAGACGCTGCGTGTAGGGGTCAGTGGTCCGGGTGAACACCTCACGGGTCGGACCAGAGTCTCGGACCGTGCCCTTCTGCAGGACGATCACGTGGTCGCTGACCTGCGAGACGACGGCAAGATCGTGGGTGATGAAGATGAGCGCGGCGTCGATGCTCTCCTGGATCTCGTCGATCAGGTCGAGCACCTGCGCCTGCACGGTGACGTCGAGGGCCGTCGTCGGCTCGTCGGCGATGAGCAGGTCCGGCTCGCAGGCGAGGGCCATGGCGATCATGATGCGCTGCCGCATACCCCCGGAGAACTGATGAGGGTAGTGGTCCACCCGGTGCCGGGCGTCACGGATGTGGACCGCCTCCATCGCCTCGACCGCCACCGCCTTGGCGGCCCTCCGGGATCCACCGCGGTGCGCCTGGTGGGCCTCAGCGATCTGCAGCCCGACGGTGTAGTAGGGGTTCAGGGACGACAGCGGATCCTGGAAGATCATCGCCATCGTGTCACCCCGCAGCGGCCTGAGCCGGCGCTCGGACATCGAGGTGATCTCCTCGCCCTGAAGACGGACGCTCCCCGTCACGGTCGCCTCGGGTGGGAGCAGCCCCATGATGGCCAGCGCCGTCATCGACTTGCCCGAACCGGACTCCCCCACGATCCCGAGGGACTGACCCCGGTCCAGGGTGAAGCTGAGCTTCTCCAGGACGGTGACCGGCCCCTGGTGGGAGCGGAAGGACACGGACAGGTCCTGCACCTGCAGGAGAGGAGCCGTCATGTCGCCCTCGTCCGGATGCGCGGGTCGAGCGCTGCGTAGAGCAGGTCGACGACGATGTTGGCGACCACCACGATGAAGGCGGCCACCAGCGTGACCCCCATGATCACTGGCTGGTCGTTGTTGGTGATCGCGTCGCGGGCCAGCTTCCCGATGCCGTTGAGGCCGAAGACGCTCTCGGTGATCAGGGCACCCCCGAGGAGGGCTGCGAGGTCCATGCCGAACAACGTGACCACGGGGGTCATCGACGGTCGCAGGGCGTGCCGGAAGATCACGGTGCGCGGTCGCAGGCCCTTGGCCTTCGCGGTCCGCATGTAGTTCTCGTTGAGGGTGTCCAGGACGTTGGCCCGCGTGATGCGGGTGTACATCGCCGCGTACATGAGCGCGAGCACCACCCACGGCAGGAGATAGGTGTCGAACCACAGGGACGGGTCGTCCTGGAAGCGGACCGTGGTCGGGAAGGGAAGGAGCTGCAGCCGGACCACGAAGATGTACTGGAGGATCAGGGCCACGAAGTAGTTGGGCAGCGCGATCCCGGCCAGCGCCACGGCGTTGAAGCCGTGATCGACCCACGACCCGGCCCGGTAGGCCGAGATCAGGCCCGAGACGACCCCGTAGACGAGCCAGATCACACCGGCCCCGATGCCCAGGGTGATGGTGACCGGCAACCGCTCCATGAGCATGGCGGTCACGTCCTGGTTGGTCTGGAACGAGTGGCCGAGGCAGGGGGCCGCGCACTCGATGGCCGTGGCGCCGTCCCCGTAGGTGCGGCCGACCACGAGCCCGGCGAGGAAGGTGCCGAACTGCACCCAGAACGGCCGGTCCAGGCCCAGCACCTCACGGAGGGAGTCGATCCGGGCCGGCGTGCAGGTCTGACCGCAGATCAGGACCGCCGGGTCGGCGGCGAGATGAAAGAAGATGATGTGGGTGAAGAGCAGGACGCCGAAGAGGGTGACTGCTGCGCCGATCAGCCGACGCGCCAGGAAGGTGATCATCGACGGGCCTCACGTCGCGAGGTGTACGTCTGGATGTGATCTCCCAGGAGCATGGCCGACAGGACGGTCAAGGTCAGGAAGGTCCCCGGGATGATGAAGAACATCGGGTCGGTCTGGTACCAGGGGACAGCGGCGTAGACCATCTGTCCCCACGAGGGAGCCGGGGGCTTGACGCCCACCCCGAGGAAGGACAGGCCAGCCTCGGTCGCGATGTAGGACGGGAGCGTCAGGCTCGTGTACACGATGATGGTGCCTGCCAGCAGGGGCAGGATCTCCCCGAACACGATCTGCCGGCGGCTGGCCCCGGAGGCGACCGCAGCCTCGACGAACTCCCGCTGCCGCAACGACATCACCTGGCTCCGGATCACCCGTCCCACCTTCGGCCAGCCAAAGATGGACAGGACGGTCACCAGCATGATGATCCTGTTCGCCTGAGGGACGGCCGACAGGATGGCGATCATGAAGATGAGCTGCGGGAAGGCCATCAGGAAGTCCATGACCCTGGAGATGACCTGGTCGACCCACCCGCCGAAGTAGCCAGCGACCAGACCCATCACGGTCCCGAGGACCATCGTGACCAGCGTGGCCACGGTGGCGATCAGCAGCGAGGTCCGAGCCCCGTAGGCGATGCGGGAGAACAGGTCACGCCCGTTCAGGGGCTCGACCCCGAGCCAGTGCTCCGCGCTGATCCCGCCGAAGGGCCCCTCGGGGAGCCCGGCCGGCCCCAGCGCGCTCTGGTTGAACGAGAACGGGTCGTTCCCGCTCAGGCGCGCCAGGACCGGCGCCAGCAGGGCCAGCAGCACGACGAGCGCCAGCACCGTCATCGAGGCCACGGCCGACGGCCGGCGGATCAGGTAGCGGAGCATCCCCCACCGCCGGGGCGGTGGGGTGATGACCGCCTGCTGGTCCGCCTCCCGGGCAGGCTCCAGACCGATGGTCACAGGCGTCAGGGGTTGATCAGGCCGACGCTGCTGTAGTCGACATACCCGGTCGTCCCTGCGTGCGAGTAGGCGTCACCGACATTCGGCCCGACCATCTGCAGCGGGGTGTCCCTGACGAGAGGCACGACCGGAGCCAGCTCGAGGATCTGGCGGTTCAGGTCCGAGTAGGCAGCGTTCTGCTCGTCCAGGTCGGTCATGGTCGCGATCTCGTCGAAGGCTTCGTTCACGCCCGGGTCGTTCAGCTGAGAGACGTTGTAGTTCCCGGTCTCGTTGATGCGGTCACCGTGGAAGAGCGGGGAGAGCAGGACCTCGCCGAACAGCCACGAGCTGCACCATCCGGTGATCGCCAGGTCGTTCTGCTGGCTGGGCGTGAAGATCGTGCTGTAGTACGTGGACGCCTCGATGACGTTCAGGTCGATCGTCAGGCCGAGCTTCTGCAGCGAGTCCTGCACCGCCTCGGCCTGCGCCTGCCACTTGGGCAGGGCACGGACGTCCATGGTGAGCTTGAAGCCCTCCTCGACGCCGGCCTCGGCCAGCAGCTCCTTGGCCTTGTCGAGGTCTCCTGCGTTGTCGGGGCTGGGGTAGAGGTCGAAGTCCTCCCACCCAGGGGTGCCCGGAAGGAGCATCTCGTTGGCCACGGTGGCCATCATGGGGCCACCGGTGGCGGTGAGGACCTGCTGCTTGTCGACGGCGTAGGAGATGGCCTGGCGGACCTTGAGGTCGTCCAGCGGCCCCTTGGTCATGTTGAGGGTGAGATAGGTGGTGCAGGTGGGCTGGTCCCGGACCGTCCGCGCCATCAGCCCCTTGTCCGCCAGGACCAGGGGCAGCGAGGCCGCCTGCAGCGGGTTGGTCGAGGACGCGATGGCGTTGGCGTCAGCACCCTGGGCGGAGATCATCCGCTGGTCGATGGTGGAGGCGTCCAGCCCGAAGAGGAACTCGAAGGAGTCCGGCAGGGCCGTGCGGACCTCGTCCGTCTTCGGGTCCCACTTATCGTTGCGGGTCAGGACGAGCTTGGACCCGCGCTGGTAGGACTCGACCTTGTAGGGCCCCGAGCTGATCGGCTTCTCGTCCAGCTGGTTCACGGACGTCACCTTCCCCTCGGGGAAGGGCGTCGTGGCGGTGGCAGCCACGATGTTGGCGAAGCCGGGCATCGGCCGGTTGAGGTGGAAGACGATGGTCTTGTCGTCGGGCGTCTCGATCGAATCCAGGCCGGCAGGGTCCTCGTAGATGCCGGCATACGCCTCCAGGCCCTCGATGTACTGGAGGTGGTCGGTGGAACCCAGGCGCAGCTGGGCATCGGCCGAGCGCTCCAACGCATACTTGAAGTCCTGTGCGCGGATGGGGGTCCCGTCCTCGTAGACGATGCCGTCCTTGAGGGTGAAGGTCCAGGTCTTCATGTCCTCGCTCGGGGTGCCCGTGTCCGTCGCGAGGTCAGGGACGACCTCGTTCCCCGCCGCTCCCGTCCCGGGAGCCTGGGTCACCAGGGTCCGGTAGATCAGCCGGTAGAAGTTGTTGACATTGCCGTCGTTCCCCTTGACCGGGTCGAGATAGGAGAACTCGGAGTTGCCGAGCACGGTCACCGTGCCGCCGGCCTTCGCAGGCGCGGTGCGCAGGGCCCAACCGTCGTCGGTGAGCTCGGCACCACCTCCGCCACCGGTGCCCCCGGCGGACTGGGTGGTCCCGTCCTGCCCTCCGCCCACCGAGGGAGAGGACGGGGTGCGGCCTCCCTGCCCGCTGCAGGCAGCAAGGCTCAACGCCAGTCCCGCCACGACAATCCCGGTCAGTCCACGCCTCATCGTTCGCTCCTTCGCGCCCGTCGTCGTCCGGATGCTCGGCGCATCCGACTGTGCCATGTGCAATGGTACTACAGCGCCAGTCCTTCGTGCCTCGGTTTTTCCGGAAAACTTTCCTCAGTGCCGCCCGGCCCACGCGGACCGGACGTGGCCGATGTGCTGGGCGACCAGCTTCTCCATACCGAGCCGGTCACGAGCCAGGGCGCGTTCGACCATCTCCGTGTGCTCGGCCACCTGCCGGCGGATCACGCCGGTCCCCAGGAGCGCGGTGAGTCCGTACAGCCGGGACCGCCTCCGCAGCCGCCGCACGACCTTGACCACCTCATCGTTGCCGTGGATCGCCAGGAAGCGCAGGTGGAACTCCGTGTCGGCCTCGATATAGCTGACGAGGTCCTCCCGCTCCGCGGCGAGGGCGATCTCGTCGGCCAGGGGACGCAGGCCCTCGACGGCCACCGCCGTGTCACCGACACAGCCCTCGGCGACCAGGCCCATGATCGGAGGCTCGATCAGGACGCGGAGCTCCGCCATGGCATCGAGCTCCGCGTCGCTCAGCTGGGTCACCCGGAAGCCCTTGTTGCGGACGACCTCGACCAGGCCCTCGGTCACGAGGTCGAGCATGGCCTCCCGGACCGGGGTCGCGGAGACACCGAACTCCGCCGCGAGGGACGGGGCTGAGTAGATCTCTCCGGGGCGCATCTGGCCGCTGATGAGCAGTGCGCGCAAAGCTTCGGCCACCAGCTCTCGGAGACTCGTGCGTCCCCCGTAGTTGGGCAGCCGCAAGGACCTGGTGTCGCCGCTGTCCACCGCTACCTCCAACCCTCACCCGGCATGGCCATCGTCCCGCTCAGCGCAGGACAAATCCCGGAGACATCGGGTCCCGGGGGTCGACGCTGAACTCGCTCGTCCCGACACGATACGCCGAGCCCGTCACGGTCGGGACGACCGCAGGCCGACCGTGGACCGTGTCCCGCTCCGGGATCTGCCCCAGGAAGATCGACCCGACGATCGACTCGTGCCGCAGGACCTGGCCCTCGGTGAGCTCACCCGCGTCGGCGAGCAGCGCCACGCGGGCGGCGGTGCCGCTCCCGCACGGGGAGCGGTCCACCTCGCCGTCGGCGAAGACGGTGCAGTTGCGCTGGTGGAGCGGGTCGCCGCTGCTGCCGGGCGCGGTGAAGATGGTCCCGTAGATGCCGGACAGCCGGGGGTCCTCAGGGTGCTCGGCCGCGACGCGGTCGTTGAGCTGGTCCCGGATCTCCCGCCCGGTCGCGATCAGTGCCGGGTAGTCCCCCACCACGACGTCCAGGCCGACCGCGGACGCCGGCAGCACGGCATACATCGCCCCTCCGAAACCGATGTCGACCCTGGCCGTGCCCCGGGACGTGACCACCTCGACGTCGCGGGCGTGCACCCACGAGGGGACGCTGACGAAGGTCACATCCTGCACCTGGCCGCCCTCGCAGCGCACGAGTGCCCGGACCCGGCCCGAGGGGACGTCGACGACGACCTCGGTGACACCGTCCGGCTCCGCCTCCACCAGACCGGACTCCACGGCCCACGCGCCCAGCGCGATCGTGCCGTGACCGCAGGCGGTCGAGAAGCCGTCCTTGTGCCAGAAGAGCACGCCCAGGTCGGCGCCGTCGTCGTCGGGTGGGACGAGGAAGCAGCCGTACATGTCGGCATGGCCCCGGGGCTCGGAGCACAGCAGCGCCCGCACCCACTGGGCACGGTCGTCCTCGATCGCCCGGACCCGGCGCTCGGCCACCGTGGCGCCCGGCAGGTCCGGGGCGCCCCCGGTCACGATTCGGAAGGGCTCGCCACCCGTGTGGTAGTCGATCGTGGAGAACTGGTCGCTCATGGGTGCCTCACAGCAGGAAGCCCGCGGGGAACGGGTCGGTCGGGTCGAGGAGATACTGCGCCGTGCCGGTGATCCAGGCCCGTCCGGTGACGTGCGGCAGGATCCCCGGCCGGTCCCCCACCGAGGTCTCCCCCGCGATGCGGCCGATGAAGCGCGAGCCGATGAAGGACTCGTTGACGAAGTCCTCCCCCACCGCCAGCTCGCCCCGGGCGTGCAGCTGAGCCATCCGGGCGCTGGTGCCGGTGCCGCAGGGCGAGCGGTCGAACCACCCCGGATGGATCGCCATCGCGTGCCGGGAGTGGCGGGCGTCGGAGCCCGGCGTCTCCAGGTAGACGTGGTGGACGACGTCGATCTCGTGGTTCTCCGGGTGGGCGACCGGGCTCTTCTCGTTGATGGCGTCCATGATCGCCAGACCCGCATCGAGCAGACGCTGCTTCTCGGCCCGGTCGAAGGGCAGCCCCAGGTCCTCGAGCCGCACGAAGGCGTAGAAGTTGCCCCCGTAGGCCACGTCATACCGGACCTGGCCGAAACCGGGGACCTCGACGACCTGGTCGAGAGCGTGGCAGTAGGAGGCGACATTCTCCAGGGTCACCGACTCGGCCTGCCCGTCCCGGACGGCGACCCGGGTGGTGACCAGCCCGGCGGGGGTGTCCAGCCGGATGATGGTCTCCGGCTCGGTGACCTCGACCATGCCGGTCTCCACCAGCACCGTCGCCACCCCCATCGTCCCGTGCCCGCACATCGGCAGGCAGCCGGAGACCTCGATGTAGAGCACCCCGTAGTCGGCGTCGGGCCGCGTCGGCGGCTGGAGGATGGCGCCGCTCATCGAGGCATGGCCCCGTGGCTCGTACATCAGCAGGGTCCGCAGGTCGTCACGCTCGGCGACGAAGCGCTGCCGCCGCTCGAACATGGTGTCCCCCGGGAGGACACCGACTCCCCCGGTGATCACCCTGGTGGGCATCCCCTCGGTGTGGGAGTCCACGGCGTGGTAGACGACCGTTGAACGCATGACTTCACTCCGTCCTGTCGGGTATGGGGTCGGTCCCGTCGGGTAGGGCGTGGGGACCGGGTATGTCGAGACCGGGTATGGGGTCGATAGCTCGGGCGAGCGCGCCGAGGGGCAACGGGGTCGCGACCAGCCGTTCCTCCACCTCGGGCAGGGTCGTGGCGGCTCGCTCGGCGCACAGCCGGCGGACCGCAGGCCCGCACATCCGCCCCTGGCACCAGCCCATGCCGGCCCGGGTCAGCTGCTTGACCTGGCGCGGCCCCGTGGCTCCCCCGGCGACGGCTGCCCGGACCTGGCCGGCATCGATCTCCTCGCAGCGGCAGACGGTGGTCGCGTCCGTGAGCCAGGACTGCCACCGAGGCGGTACCGGGTGGGCGTGGGCCATGGCGGCGGCGAATCGACGGTGGCGCTTGATCAGGTCCCGCACGCGGCGGAGGCCTGCAGCATCCGTCACGCCGCCCAGGCCGGAGTCCCGGAGGACACCCTCCGCGGCGACCTGCCCCTCGCGCAGCGCCAGCTCGGAGCCGCCCACGCCGCAGACCTCCCCGGCGGCGTAGACGCCACCGACCGAGGTGCGCTGCCAGGCGTCGACCTGGACGACCTGGTTGCCGTCCCACGGCCCGGACAGCGCGGCGCCGAGGGTGACGGCCAGGTCCAGCTGCGGCACGAAGCCCCACCCGACCCCGACGGCGTCGGCCGGGATCACCCGATCCCGACCGGGCACCACGGACCCCTCCCGGTCCAGCACCGACAGCGTCACCGCCTCGACCCGGTCGGTCCCGTGGGCGGCCGTGACCGCCGTCCGCAGGTGCACCGGGACACGGTGCCGGGCGAGAGCAGCGGCATACCCTGCCCCCTCCAGCAGCTTGCCGGGCAGCCCGAGCGCGGCCGGCGCCCCCGGCAGCCAGCGTCGGGGATCGTTGGCCTCGCTCAGCACGACCGCTGCGCCGCGGGCGGCCAGCCCGGCAGCGACGGGCAGGAGGAAGGGCCCGGTGCCCCCGACCACGACCCGGCGGCCGGCGACGACGCCGGATCCCTTGAGCAGGGCCTGGAGCCCGCCCGCCGTGTAGACGCCAGGCAGGTCCCAGCCGGGGAACGGGAGCGGCAGGTCGTAGGCCCCGGTCGCCAGCACGACCCTCGGTGCCGTGATGGTGGCCGACGCCTCCCGACCCGGACCGGGGGTGCGGTCGAGCAGATGGAGCGAGATGTCGCCGCTGACGGCGTCCCGCGTGGCGGTCCACACCTCGCAGGAGGACCGAATCGTCGCCCCTCCTGCGACCACCGAGAGCAGCTCGTCATAGGTCCCCAGACCGTGGTGCAGGTCCTCGCCCCGACCGACCGGCGACCCGGGCGGCGGCTGCCGCCAGAACTGGCCACCCAGCCCGCTCCCCGCGTCCACCAGCGCCACCTGCAGGCCACCGAGCACGCCGGTCGCGGACGCGGCCAGCCCGGCCGGTCCGCCACCGACGACGATCAGGTCGTATGTCGTCACGAGTCCTCCCCCGGCAGGTCACGGGGGTCGAGGTCGCCCTGGCTGGTCCGCACGTCCTGGCCCTCCTCCGCCGGCACCCGGCAGGCGCGCTGGTCCGGCACGCCGTCGACGGAGACGAGGCAGTCGAAGCAGACCCCGATGCCGCAGAAGATGCCACGGGGCCGTCCGTCCCGCCGGGTCGTCCGCCAGGCGAGGGTGCCCTGGGCCACGAGCGCTGCCCCGAGCGTCTGTCCGGGCACGAAGGGGACGGCGCGGCCGTCGAGGTCGAACGTGGGTCGGGTGTCCAAGGTCGGTCGGGTGCCGAAGCTGGGTGGGGTCACGTCATACTCCCTCGGGCAGCGACGTCGCGACTACGTCGTCGTGGGGCAGCCCTGCGCCGTCGAGGAGCCGGTCCGGCAGGAAGGGCGTCGGGTCGGCACCGACGGTCTGGTGCGGGTCGGCACCCGTGAGGTGGGCCGCGATCAGCTCCCCCGTCGCCGGGGCCAGGCCGATGCCGGCGCCCTCGTGGCCGCAGGCGTGCAGGACGCCGGGCACCCGCGGGTCCGGCCCGATGACCGGGAGGTGGTCGGGGCAGTAGGGGCGGAAGCCGCGGTAGACGCGCATGAGCTGCAGCTGGGCCAGGACCGGGAAGAGCTTGACCGCCTGGGCCGCGAGCTGGGCCACGGTGGTGGCGCTCATCGAGGCGTCGAAGCCGACCCGCTCCCGGCTGGCACCGATGAGGATGGTGCCGGCGCGCGTCGCCTCCACCACGACCGAGGTCTCCAGGCCCTCGGTGGAGGCCGCCACGTTGGCGACATAGTCCGCGGAGTAGACCTTGCGGCGGACGAGTGGGCCGGCGGGCTGGGTCACGAGGATGAATCCCTTGCGGGGCAGCACCGGCACCGGTGCCCCCAGGATCTCCCCGACCTGCCCGCCCCAGGTGCCGGCGGCGTTGACGACGGCGTCGGCGTGGACGACCTCGCCATCGGCGAGCCGCACGCCCGTCCCCCTGCCGTCGCGCCCGTGGAGCGCTCCCGTCACCCGCGAGCTCGGCCGGTAGTCGGCGCCCAGGCGCCGGGCCTCGGTCAGGATCGCGGCTGCGGCGAGGACCGGCTGGACCTGCGCGTCCTCGGGGTAGAGGAAGGCCCCGGCCTGCCCCTCCGCCAGGTGTGGCTCAAGGAGCCTGGGCTCCGGCACCTCCTCCACCTCGACTCCGGCTGCGGCCTGGCCGGCGGCCAGCTCACGCAGCGGGTCCAGCGCCGCGGGCTGGCTGGCGACGACCAGTCCGCCCTTGGGATCCAGCTCCAGCGCATCCGTGCCGAGCTGCTCGCCCCACCGCTGCCAGGTGCGCCGGCTCACGATGGCCAGGTCCAGCTCGGGGCCGGGTGGCTTGTCGGAGACGAGGACATTGCCCTCGCCGCGGCTGGTGGTGCCGGACCCGACCTGTCCGCGGTCGAGCACGACGACATCGCAGCCCGCACGGGCGGCGGCCAGGGCGCAGGAGACCCCGACGATGCCGGCACCGATCACCACGACGCGCACGGGACCTCCGGAAGGGACGAGAGGATGGGGACGGTCAGGGGGCGCTGACCCAGACGGTCATCAGCTCGCGATAGCCGTCCAGTGCCTCGGGGCCGTTGTCCCGGCCCCAGAAGCCCGACTGGCGCAGCCCACCGAAGGGGGTGGCGACGGTGCCCTCGCTGTAGCCGTTGAGGGCGAGGGTGCCGACCTTGACCTGGTCCGTCCACCACTTGGCGGTGGCCAGGTCCTCGCACCAGACCGTCGAGGCCAGACCGTAGGGCTCGCCGTTGACGAGCTGGACCGCCTCCTCGCGGGAGTCGACGCGCAGGACCTGGGCTACCGGGCCGAAGACCTCGCCCGTGCTCAGCTCGGTCCCCTCGGGCACCGACTCGAGCAGGGTGGGCGCGACCCAGTAGCCGTCGCCCTCGGGGAGGTCCGGCTGCCGCGCCAGGACCGTCGCCCCCGCCTCGACCGCCTGGTCCACCCAGGTGACGATGCGGTCGCGGGCCTCGGCGTTGATGACCGGCCCCATGGCCGCGCTGTCCGACATCGGGTCCCCGACGCTGAAAGCAAGGGCCTCGTCCGTCAGGGTGTCGACGAAGGAGCGGTAGCCCTCCTCGTCACCGACGTAGACGATCCGGGAGGTCGCGGTGCAGTTCTGCCCCGCGTTGCCGAAGGCGGCACCGATGATGTCGCCGGCCGTGCCACCGGCATCCTTGGTGTGCTCGCTGTCGACGATGTATGCGGCGCGGCCGCCCAGCTCGAGCGAGACCCGCTTGAGATTGGACTCGGCGGAGTAGGTGAGGAAGAGCCGGCCCACCTCTCCGGAGCCGGTGAAGGTGAGCATGTCGACGTCGTCGTGTCGGCCCAGGGCCTGGCCCACGCTCTCGCCGTCACCGGCCAGGACGTTGACGATGCCGTCCGGGACGCCGGCCTCGCGGGCGAGCTCGGCGAAGAAGAGTGCCGAGAGCACCGAGTCCTCCGAGGGCTTGAGGACCATGGCGTTGCCCGCGGCCAGGGCCGGCGCCACCTTCCAGCCCAGCATCGCGATCGGGAAGTTCCAGGGCAGGACGACCCCGACGACGCCGATGGGCACGCCCCGGACCCAGCCCCACCCGCTGGGGCCCTGCAACTGGCGGCCCTCGTGGTGGTCGGCCAGGTCGGCGAAGTAGCGCAGGTTGGCGACGACGTCCTCGACGTCCTCGGCCGCGCTGAGGTGGAAGACCTTGCCCGCCTCGATGGCGTCCAGGTAGGCGATGTCGTCGGCGTGGGCGTGCACGGTGTCGGCGAGCCGGCGCAGCGTCTCGGCCCGGCCGGCGTCGTCCTGGGCCCAGGTGCCCTCGCTGAAGCTGGCGCGGGCGGTCCGGACGGCCTCGTCGACCTGGTCGGCCGAGGCGCCGGGGAGGGTGCCGATGAGGCCACCGGTCGCCGGGTTGATCAGGTCAACCGCGGTCCCCTCACCTGCTGCCGGTCGCCCACCGATGTGGACCCCCAGACCGCCGTCGAGGACCTCCTTGACGAAGGTCTTGGCGCGTTCAGTCATCAGAACCAACCTCCTGCTCCAGTGCGGTGACGGCCGAGACGACCTCGGCCACCGAGTCGTGGTCCGCCGTCGGGAGCGGACTGCGGACCGGGCCCTGCTCCAGACCGAGGGCGGACAGTCCCTGCTTGATGAGGGAGATGAAGGCCGGGCTGCCCTCGATCTGGCCCAGCGGGATCCCGAAGCTGCGCCAGAGCTCCACCGCTCCGTTCCAGTCGCCGGCGTCGGCCAGCCTCCAGAGGCGGGCGCAGGAGGCAGGGGCGAGATAGGCGGAGGCGGCGACCCACCCGGACGCACCCTGGGCGAAGCCCTCGAGCGCGATCCCGTCGGCACCGACGAAGATCTCCACGTCCTCCCCGAGCTCCTGCCGCAGCTCGGCGACCCTGGTCGCTGCGCCGGAGGTCTCCTTGACGCTCCAAAACGCCTCCCGGCCGCGCAGCTGGGCGAGGTGGGAGGGCAGCAGGTCGACCCCGGTGGCGCCGGGGTTGTTGTAGACCATGACCGGCAGCTCGCTGCGCTCCAGCACCCGGTCGAGCGCCTCGGCCGCGACCTCGGGCGCCAGTCCCCCGTAGAAGGGCGGGGTGATCATCGCGGCCTGGGCCCCGGCGGCGGCCGCCTGCGCGATGAGGTCGAGCATGTCCTCCGGGCGGTAGGCCATGCAGCCGACGACGACGGGGACGCGTCCGTCGACCGTCTCGACGGTGGCGCGGATCTGGTCCTCGCGCTCCGCGGTGGTCAGCGCCAGCGCCTCACCGGTCGCGCCCATGGTGAGGATGCCGTCGACGCCGGCGTCGAGCGCCCTGGTCAGGCCCGGGGTCAGGAGGTCGAGCCGCTGCTCCCCCTCCGCCCCGAACGGGGTGGTGGACACGGCGAACACGCCGCGCATGGTGGTGGTCATGTCGTCATCTCTCCCGATGCGGTCTGCGGCCTCGGCTAGTCGGCGCCGATGCCTGGTGCAATATTACATGTCACTAGCGGCGGGCGGGTGCGACCCCGCGAGGAGTTGACCGGGATGACCGGTCAGACACCCAGGTAGGCCTCGATCACCTTGGGGTCCTGGGCCAGCTCGGCAGCGGGGCCGGACATGGTCACCCGCCCGGACTCCAGGACATAGGCGCGGTGGGCGATCTTCAGCGCGGCACGGGCGTTCTGCTCGACGAGCAGCACGGTGGTGCCGTCGGCGTTGATGGCCTCGATGACGTCCATGACCTGCTTGACGATCAGCGGCGCCAGACCCATCGAGGGCTCGTCCAGGAGGAGGAGCTTGGGCCCGCTGACGAGCGCCCGGCCGACGGCGAGCATCTGCTGCTCACCGCCGGAGAGGGTGCCGCCGTGCTGGTTGCGACGCTCGGCGAGCCGGGGCATCAGCTCGTAGGCGTGGTCGGCGCGCTCGAGGACGAGCTTCTGGTCGTCGACGAGGTAGCCGCCGAGCAGGAGGTTCTCGTGGACGGTCATCGTCGAGAAGATCCGCCGGCCCTCGGGCACGTGGATCAGCCCGGCGCCGACCATGTCCCACGGGCGCATAGTCGTGAGGCCGTGGTCGCCCCACGTGACGGTGCCCGACTTCGCCCGCACCAGGCCGGAGATGAGCGAGAGGGTCGAGGTCTTGCCCGCGCCGTTGTTGCCGAGCAGGGAGACGATCTCCCCCTCCTCGACGACCAGCGAGAGCTCCCGCAGGGCGTGGACGCGGTGGTAGAAGAGGTCGACGTTGTCCAGGACGAGCCTCATGCCTCCTCCTCCCCCAGGTAGGCCGCGATCACCACGGGGTCGTTCTTGATCTGCTCGGGGGTGCCGTCGGCGATCTCCTTGCCGTAATTGAGCACCACGATCCGCTCCGAGACCTGCATGACCAGGCCCATGTCGTGCTCGATGAGGACGATGCCGACGCCGGCGTCGCGCACCTTGCGGACCAGCTCCATCAGCTCGTTTTTCTCCGAGTGGTTCAGCCCGGCGCCCGGCTCGTGGAGCAGGAGCAGCTTGGGCTGGGTCGCCAGCGCGCGGGCGATCTCCACCCGGCGCTGCTCGCCGTACGGGAGCTGGGTGACCAGCAGCTCGTCGTCGGAGCGGAAGCCCACGAAGTCGAGCCAGCCCTGGGCGTCGCGCGTGCACTCCGCCTCGCTCCGGCGATAGCGCGGGGTATGCAGCATGATGTCGAAGACGTTCTGGTGCAGCCTCGAGTGCATCCCGGTCTTGACGTTCTCCAGGACGGTCATGTCGTTGAAGAGCCGGACGTTCTGGAAGGTCCGGGCCATCCCGCGCCGGGTGATGAACGACGGCTTCTTGCGGATGATCGACTCGCCGTCGAAGAGGATCTTGCCCGAGTTGGGACGGTAGAACCCGGAGATGCAGTTGAACGCCGAGGTCTTGCCGGCACCGTTGGGGCCGATGACCGAGACGATCTCGCCCTCCGACACCGAGAAGGACAGGCCGTCGACGGCCTTGATGCCGCCGAAGCTGATGGCGAGGTCCTCGACCTGGAGCAGCGCGGTCATGATCCCTTCACCGCCTCGGCGTTCTCGTCGTCCACGGGTTCGGTCGCCTCTCGTTTCTTGAGGAAGGGCAGCACGGAGTTCTCCGGCCAGATGCCCTTGGGGCGGAAGACCATCGTCACCACCAGCAGCAGGCCGAAGAGCAGGAAGCGCCAGTCGGAGAACTCACGCAGGAACTCCGGGGCCAGGGAGACGAAGAGGGCACCGATGATCACGCCAGGCGTTGACGCCATACCTCCGAGCACCACCGCCATGAGGACCAGGGCGGAGTAGAGGAAGAGGAAGCTGTTGGGCGAGATCGCGCTGAGGTGCGCGCCCATCAGGGTGCCCGCGAAACCGCCCCAGATCGCGCCGATGATGTAGGCCATCAGCTTGGTCCGGTAGCCGTTGATGCCCATCGCCTCGGAGACGTCCTCGTCGTCCCGGATCGACTTCCAGGCCCGGCCCATCTTGCCCTTGCCCAGCCGGGCCGCGGCGACGACGCCGCCGCCGATGCCGACGATGAGGACGAAGTAGTAGAGCAGGATCTTGGAGTTGAAGTAGAGGCCGAAGAGGTTGAGGCCGTCGGCGAAGGACCAGCCGAAGAAGGACCAGGTCGGTATGCCGTGGATGCCGGTCGGTCCGCCCGTCACCGACAGGTTGTTGGCGGTGATCCGGACGATCTCGCCGAAGCCCAGGGTGACGATCGCCAGGTAGTCGCTGCGCAGGCGCAGGGTCGGCCCGCCGATGATGATGCCCGCGATGATGCAGGCGACGATCACGAACGGGATCGTCTCGAGCATCGAGAAGCCGAAGGTCGTGGTGAGGATGCCCGAGGTGTAGGCGCCCACCGCCATGAAGGCGATGTAGCCCAGGTCGAGCAGACCGGCATACCCGACGACGACGTTGAGCCCCATCGCCAGCACGATGTAGATGAACGCGCTGGTGAGGATGGAGATCAGGTAGGGCGAGGCCGAGATGAAGGGCAGGGCCAGGGCTGCGACGAAGCAGATCAGGCCCAGGCCGCGCATGAAGGTCTGCGGCGCGAGGGGGCCGGTCGGCTGCGGGGGCCGCTGGATGAACGGCTCGGGCGCCTGGAGACGCGCGCTGTCGGTCGCCATGTCAGACCCTCTCCGTGACGCGCTCACCCAGGATGCCCGTCGGGCGGAAGGTGAGGAAGAGGATGAGGAAGCCGAAGGCGAAGACGTCGCGCCACTCTCCGCCGAAGAAGTGGGTGCCGAAGGACTCCAGCAGGCCCAGGACCAGGCCGCCGAGCATCGCGCCGTAGATGTTGCCGATGCCGCCGATGACCGCCGCCGTGAAGGCCTTGAGGCCGATGACGAAGCCCATCAGGAAGTCGATCGAGCCGTAGTAGGCCGCTGCCATCACGCCCGCGGCGCCGGCGAGCGCCGAGCCGATGAAGAAGGTGCGGGAGATGACCTTGTTGACGTTAACGCCCATGAGGAGCGAGGCGCGCTGGTCCAGCGCGATCGCGCGCATCGCGCGGCCCTCGCGGGTCTTCATGATGTAGCGCTGGAGGGCGAACATCAGCAGCGCGGCGACGATCATCAGCACGACCTGGGGCAGCGTGATGCGTGCGCCGAGGATGGTGATGGGCTCGCCGGACAGCCGGATCGGGAAGACCTTGGGGTTCGGGCCGAAGATCTGGCGGACGGCGTACTCCAGGGTGAACGAGACACCGACCGCGGTGATGAGCACCGAGAGCCGTGGGCTGCCCCGCAGCGGGCGGTAGGCCACCCGCTCGATGAAGACGCCCATGAAGCCGGTGAGCAGCATCGTGATGAGCATGACGAGGAGCAGCACGGGGATCGAGCCGATCCCGAGCAGCCCGGTCATGCCGCCGAGGATGACGAAGGAGAAGAAGGCGCCGAGCATGTAGATGTCGCCGTGGGCGAAGTTCAGCAGCTTGATGATGCCGTAGACCATGCTGTAGCCGAGCGCGATCAGCGCGTAGAACGAGCCGACGAAGAGGCCGTTCCAGAGAAGTTGACTCATGAGTGTCCTAGGGAGCGGGCGCTCCCCGGGGCGCGGCGACGTCGCCGCGCCCCGGGGGTGGTGGGCGCTTAGTCCTGCAGGTCGTCGTGGAGGACGAAGTTGCCGTCCGGGCCGACCGTGACGATGACGAAGCCACCGCCGGTGAGGGTGCCCTCGTCGGTGAACTTCAGCGGGCCGGAGGACAGCTCGAGGCCGTCGATCGCGGCGATCGCCTCGTTGACGGCGTCGCCGTCGGTCGAGCCGGCCTTCTTGATCCCCTCGGCCACGACGCGGACGGCGTCGTAGCTCTGGATGGAGTATGGGCCGGGGGCGTCGCCGCCGGAGATCTCCTCGTAGGCCGCGATCCAGTCGTCGGCGTCCTCGAGCATGTCCGGGGTCTTGGTGAAGGTGCCGTAGACGTCGTCGGTGAAGCCGTCGCCGGCGATCTCCGCGAACTGCGCGTCGACGGTGCCGTCGCCGACCAGGATGGTGCCCTCGTAGCCAGCCTCACGCAGCTGGCGCACGAGCAGGCCACCGGCCTGGTAGTAACCGGTCCAGTAGACGAACTCGGGGTCGGCGTCGATGACGGCCTTCACGTTGGCCGAGAAGTCCTTGTCGTCGGGGTTGACCGCGCCGTCGAGGACGACCTCGAAGTTGCCGGCCTCCTCCGCGTCGGCGATGAAGGTGTCCGACAGGTCCTTGGAGTAGTCGGTCTGGTCGTTGATGGTCGCGACCTTGGTCACGCCCAGGTCGGTGGCGAACTTGATGCCCGCCTCGGCCTGCTGCGCACCGGTGCCGTTGATCATGAACGCGCCCTGGCCGACGATCGCGTTGGAGTTGGCCGCGGGGATGACCATCGGGATCTTCGCGTCCTTGAAGACCGGGATGGTCGGCAGCGTCGCGCCGGAGCAGTAGCCGCCGACGGAGGCCCGCACACCGGCGGTGACCAGCTTCTGCGCCGCGGCAACGGAGGCGGTGGCGTCGCAGGCGTCGTCCTCGACGACGAGCTCGAGCTTGCGGCCGTCGATGCCGCCGGCCTCGTTGATCTCACTGATCGCGAGCTGGGCACCGTTCTTCATGTAGTCGCCGAACGCGGCCTCGGACCCGGAGAAGGGCGCGAGCATGCCCAGCTTGATCGGGCCGTCCTCCGATTCGCCGCCGGAGCCGCCGATCCCGCCGCCACAGGCGGTGACCACGAGCGCCGTGGCTGCGGCGACAGTGGCGGCACCCGAGGCCTTGCGCCACCGCTTGATGGGTGAATTCATGGGGTTTCCCTCTCAGTCATCGTCTTTGATCGACCTGATCATGGCTGCAGGCTACGGCCCTGATGGGCGAGATTACCCGCAAAACACCGTCAGTGCAATAGCACATAGTGCAGGGTTTCCCGGCTGCACGCGGGTCTTCCTGTCGCAGGACCCGAGGGCCTTCGGTCAGCCCCAGGACAGCGGACAGTCAGGGATCTACATCGTCTCGGCGCGGGACCCCGCCAACCTGGAGATCCTGAGCTTTGCAGACGTCCCTGCCGGCCACACCACGACCTGCATCAACGACTGCAAGTATCTGTGGACCGGCGGGCCGATGAAGGACAAGGATCAGCCAGCTGACTGGGCTGGCCGCCCCGTCTTCGTCACGGATATCCGCAACCCGAAGAAGCCCCAGGTGTACAAGAATCCTGTCGACCTGGGCCGCAATGACGGGGTCACGGACTACGCGCACGACGTGCAGGTCGACGAGGCCGGCATTGCATGGGTCTCGGGCCGGGGCGGTCTCCGCGGCTACTGGACCAAGGGTCGTCACTGGGACCCCGTCGCACGAGCTCATCGCGTCGCCACGGCGAGTGACCCGATCCCCTATGCCGGCGGCAAGTTCATCCAGCAGCCTGATGTCGGTTTCCCGGGCGGCTCCTTCGCACACAACGCGCTGCGCCCCACGAGGTCCCTGGGTGGACACGAGGCGGGGGATCTTGCGCTGGTGACGATCGAGAACTTCAGCACCAGCTGCGAGACCGACGGGAACCTCCTGATCGTCTCCCTGGGCGACAGCCGCGACGGGCAGGGATGGCGCTCTACCCCTGAGAACCCGTACCGATTGGACATCGTGGGCGAGTTCTCGCCCTGGGGCCAGGAAGGCACCAACCCTCGCACTGGCTGTTCCGCGCACTACTTCGAGATGAAGGGCGACCTCGTGGTCCAGTCCTTCTACGGGAACGGCACACGACTGATCGATGTGTCTGACCCTGCTCACCCCGAGCAGGTGGGCTATTACCGACCGGATGGCGGATCCGGGTCCTCGAAGTGGGTCGACCTGAGGAGCCATCGGCCCAGTCACCTCATCGGGCTGGCCCTGGTCGCGGTGTCTCTGCCAGGCTGCGCCGACGCGGCGAGGCAATCTCCGCCGGAGGCGCCAAGCAGCAGTCAGGCGGGGTCCGCCGTCAGTGAGAATCCGTCGGTGGCGACGACTGACGTCGCTGATGACGCCGCCCCACAGACGGCCACGGACAGAACCCGGGGCAGTCGTGGCGGCGACGACAAGCAGGCTGCGACCCGGAGCACCGCATGCGGAAGCACCGTCGACTCCGCCGGCGGAGAGTCGACCAAGTACTGCGGACCGGGCCAGGCACTGATCGAGGCGCGCGAGGGCACGTCCACGATTCTCGGCGCGGAGTGCATACGACGAGGCGACTTCGTCATCGCCCACTTCGGGACGAACTACCGAGAGCTCGACCAAGCGGCGACTGACTACGTGGGCCTCGTCGTCGGCGGGGTCACGGAGGAATCAGCAGGAGCACCCAGCCACTTCGCGGCTGAGGTGATCGTGGGGAAGAAGCGTTGGGCTCTGAGTGACGCCGAGCCCGTGGTCGAGCTCGAGTCGGGCGAGTTCCTGGCGCGCTTCACGGTTGGCACTCCTCCGGATGCTGTCCAGATCAACGTGAGTTGCGAGCTCAACTAGTTCACGCTTGACCCCCCTCTTCGCCAACCGATCGATCTCGATCTCCTCCTCGACGGGTTCCGTAGCGGCTAGCGGCTACTCTGCTCGATAGCCACCAGGCCCCTAGTTGAGAGGCGAGCCCATCTCCCCCGACATCGCTCCACGCGTGCACGCTGTCGTCCTGGTGCTGCTGGCCATCGTGTCCGTGCAGTTCGGCGCGGCCCTGGCGGTCACCCTGCTGCCGCTGGTCGGGGTGGTCGGATCGGTCAGCATCCGGCTGGTGCTCGCGGCGATCATCCTGTGCGTCTTCGTGCGGCCGACGATCCGCGGGCGCAGCCGGGCCGACTGGCTCGTGGTGGGGATGTTCGCCGTGGCGCTGTCGTTGATGAACCTGACCTTCTACGGCAGCCTGGACCGCCTGCCACTGGGCGTCGCCACGACCATCGAGTTCCTCGGGCCCCTGGCGCTGGCCGCGGCGGTCTCACGGCGGGCCCGTGACCTGTCAGCGGTGGTCGCCGCCCTGGGCGGCATCGTGCTGATCTCCGAGGCCATGACCACGCCGTGGGACGAGCTGGACCATCTCGGCATCGCCCTGGCCGCGTCCGCCGGAGCCTGCTGGGCCGCCTACATCGTGCTGAGCCGCCGCACCGGCGCCCGCTTCCCGGGCCTGGACGGCATCGCCCTCGCGATGGCCATCGGCGCCATCATCACGCTCCCGTGGGGACTGATGACCGCGGGCGCAGCGCTCTGGAGCCCGGACGCCCTGGTCCGAGGACTGGGCATCGCCCTGCTGTCCTCGGCCATCCCCTACAGCCTCGAGCTCCTCGCCCTGCGCCACCTGAGCTCTGGCACCTTCGGGATCCTGCTCAGCCTGGAGCCGGCGGCCGCGGCGCTGGCCGGGCTGCTCGTGCTGGGCCAGGTGCTGACCGTCCCCCAGCTGGTCGGGATGGGGCTGGTCGTGCTGGCCAGCATCCTGGTCCTGGGACGAGGGTCCGGGCCAGAGCGGACACCAGCCGCGGCGCCCGGCCCGGTCCCGGACCCCGGTCCCTGAACGGGTCGGCTCAGACCTGAGTCGAGCCGTCCTCGCCGTCGCGCGGACGCGGGATGGCCGGGCCCTGGTCGTCGGCCACCGGGTCCTGCACCGGGTGCTCCCGATTCGGGTCGTAGTCGTGGATCGAGACCTCTTCGAGGTCGAGACGGTCGCGGTCCGCGATGGTGCCCGTGCTCGAGCCCGTCGTGCCAGCGGTGCCCGTGCCCGTCGTGGCGGCGGCGACCTTCTTCTTGTCGCGGCTCGTCTTCAGCAGGCTGGCCACCGCGGTGACGCCCAGGATGACGATGATCGCCGACAGCGAGAACCAGATCGGGATGTCCCAGACGTGGAAGGGCTCGCCGCCGTTGATGAACGACAGGTTGTTCTCGTGCATCGCGTGCAGGATCAGCTTGACGCCGATGAAGGCGAGCAGCACCGCCAGACCCAGGCCCAGGTAGACCAGACGCTTGAGCAGGTCACCGAGCAGGAAGTAGAGCTGGCGCAGACCCATGAGGGCGAAGACGTTGGCCATCAGCACCAGGTAGGGCTCCTGGGTCAGACCGAAGATCGCCGGGATCGAGTCCAGGGCGAAGAGCAGGTCGGTGGTGCCCAGCGCCAGGATGACGATGGCCATCGGGGTGAGGACCTTCTTGCCGTTCTCCACGATCCGCAGCTTGGTCCCGCCCTCCCAGGACTGGGTCACCGGGAAGCGCTTCTCCACGGCGCGCAGCAGCGCGTTCTCCTGGAAGTCCTCGTCGTGGTCGCCCTCGTCGGAGAGATTCTCCTTGGCCAGCTTGACCGCGGTGTAGATCAGGAAGAGCCCGAAGATGTAGAAGACCCAGGACCACCGGTTGATCGCGGCCGCACCCACCAGGATGAAGAGGGCGCGCATGACCAGGGCCATCACGATGCCGACCATCAGGGCGTACTGCTGGTACTTCCTGGGCACGCCGAACTTGGCCATGATGATCAGGAAGATGAAGAGGTTGTCGATCGAGAGGGAGTACTCGGTCAACCAGCCGGCGAAGAACTCACCTGCGAGCTGCCCACCGTTGGTGATGAGCACGCCGATCCCGAACAGCACCGCCAGACCGACGTAGATCGACAGGGCGACGGTGACCTCCCTGCGGGAGGGTTCGTGCGGCCGACGCCCCAGGACGATGAGGTCGAAGGCGAAGATCGCCGCGACGAGGACGAGCGTGACGATCCACACCCAGGTGGGCACGATCATGTGTAGGGCACCTTCCGGTCAGGCCAAAGCGGACCGGAGGTCTCTCCACGTCCGTCGCACAGGGCCACGGCGCCGGTCCTCCGGGTGGTGGCTGCCGCTGGGGCCGCCGCCGCCGTCCTGACGAAGGAACCGCTTGGGGATACTCCCCTCCGATGTACCTTGACATTCTGGCACACCGGGGCGGCCCGGTCCGTGCACGAACGACCGGGGCCCGTGTCGTGGGACTGCCTCAGGAGGTGGCCTCCCGCATCTGCCGCAGCTCCTTCTTCAGCTCACCGATCTCGTCGCGCAGGCGTGCGGCCAGCTCGAAATGCAGGTCGGTGGCGGCCTGGTGCATCTGGTCGGTGAGCTCGTGGACCAGGGCCGCGAGCTCGGTCGCCGGCAGGTCGTCGGTGGCGCGGCGCTCCAGCGCCGAGGACCCGACGGCGGCCGCGGCGGCCCGCCCTCGCCCGGTCCCGCGGGACTGCCGGCGCCCGCTGCCCATGAGGGCCTCGGTGTCGGCATCCTCCCGCTCGAGCATGTCGGTGATGTCGGCGATCTTCTTGCGCAGCGGCGTGGGGTCGATCCCGTGCTCGCGGTTGTAGGCGAGCTGCTTCTCGCGCCTCCGGTTGGTCTCCTCGATGGCCTCCTCCATCGACGGGGTGACGGTGTCGGCATACATGTGGACCTGTCCCGAGACGTTGCGGGCAGCTCGCCCGATGGTCTGGATCAGGGAGCGGGCCGACCGGAGGAAGCCTTCCTTGTCGGCGTCCAGGATGCTCACCAACGAGACCTCGGGCAGGTCGAGGCCCTCACGGAGCAGGTTGATCCCGACGAGCACGTCATACTCCCCCAGCCGCAGCTCGCGGAGCAGCTCGACGCGTCGTAGGGTGTCGACCTCGCTGTGCAGGTAGCGCACCCGAACCCCCTTGTCGAGCAGGTAGTCGGTGAGGTCCTCGGCCATCTTCTTGGTGAGGGTCGTGACCAGCACGCGCTCGTCGCGGGCGGTCCGCAGCCCGATCTCGTGCAGGAGGTCGTCGATCTGGCCCCGGGTCGGCTTGAGCACCACCTCGGGGTCCACCAGGCCGGTGGGACGGATGATCTGCTCGACGGTGCCGTCGCTCTTGGCCAGCTCGTAGGAGCCGGGCGTGGCAGACAGGTAGACGGTCTGGCCGATGCGCTCGAGGAATTCCTCCCACTTCAGCGGCCGGTTGTCCATGGCGCTGGGCAGCCTGAAGCCGTGGTCGACGAGGGTCCGCTTGCGGGACATGTCGCCCTCGTACATCGCCCCGATCTGCGGCACGGTGACGTGGGACTCGTCGATGACCAGGAGGAAGTCCTCGGGGAAGTAGTCCAGGAGACAGTTGGGCGCCGAGCCCGGCTGACGTCCGTCGATGTGCATCGAGTAGTTCTCGATGCCGGAGCAGGAGCCGACCTGGCGCATCATCTCGATGTCGTAGGTGGTGCGCATCCGCAGCCGCTGCGCCTCCAGCAGCTTGCCCTCGCGCTCGAAGCGGGCCAGCTGGTCGGCCAGCTCGGCCTCGATCCCGCCGATCGCGCGCTCCATCCGCTCCGGCCCGGCGACGTAGTGGGAGGCGGGGAAGACATACATCTCCTGCTCCTCGCGGACCACCTCGCCGGTCACCGGCTGCAGGGTGTAGAGAGCGTCGATCTCGTCGCCGAAGAACTCGATGCGCACCGCGAGCTCTTCGTACTGCGGGATGATCTCGACGGTGTCGCCGCGGACCCGGAAGGTGCCGCGGGTGAAGGCCATGTCGTTGCGGGTGTACTGCATCGTCACGAACTGCCGCAGCAGGTCGTCGCGCCCGATCGTCTGCCCGACCTTGAGGCGGACCATGCGGTCGACATATTCCTGGGGGGTGCCCAGGCCGTAGATGCAGGACACCGACGCGACGACGACGACGTCACGTCGGGTGAGCAGGCTGTTGGTCGCCGAGTGCCGGAGCCGCTCGACCTCGTCGTTGATCGAGCTGTCCTTCTCGATGTAGGTGTCCGTCTGCGGGACGTAGGCCTCGGGCTGGTAGTAGTCGTAGTAGCTGACGAAGTATTCCACCGCGTTGTGCGGCAGCAGCTCGCGGAACTCGTTGGCCAGCTGGGCGGCGAGGGTCTTGTTGGGCGCCATCACCAGGGTGGGTCGCTGGACCTGCTCGATCAGCCAGGCAGTCGTGGCCGACTTGCCCGTGCCGGTGGCGCCGAGCAGGACGATGTCCTCCTCGCCCCTGTTGACGCGGTCGGCGAGCTCGGCGATGGCGGTCGGCTGGTCCCCGCTGGGCTGGAAGTCGGACTCCACCCGGAAGGGGTTGACCGTCCGCTGGAGGTCGGTGGTGGGACGCATGGCGTCAACGCTAACCCCCCGCACCGACAGACCCGACCCCAGCGGGTATGCGGCAGCTCACCTCTGTGCGGACTGGGTGCGGGTCTGGTCGTGCAGGATGTCGGCCCAGGTGCGCGCCAGCACCGGCGGGAGGCTCTCGTCGGTCAACGTGGAGCGCAGGTCCGCCAGCTGCTGGGGCGTCCATCGGAAGGCGGGCGTGGCCCGTCCCACGACGAGGCCGATCGCCTGGCCGCGCCGGGCCACCTGCGCCCCGGCGGTCAGGAAGTCCCCGACCAGCCCGTCGACCAGGTCACGCCGCTCCGGGTCCCACAGCCCGCGCGCGAGGGCGGTGATCTCACGGTTGGACGTCCCCTCGGCGGCCAGGTGCTCGAGCGCGTCGCGCTTGGCGGCCGGGTCGGGGCGCGCGGCCCGCGCGGACAGCTCGGCCAGGCGGCCGACGCTGGAGCCGTCCCGCTCCAGCTCGGCGGCGAGCAGGTCTTCGGGCAGCGCGTCGAGCTCGGCCAGCCGGATGACCGCCTGCCACCGCTGCGCCTGCGTCAGCGAACCGCGGGCCGAGCCGTCCGACAGCCACCGTCCGAGCAGTTCGGCGTCGTGGCTGGTGGCCAGGACCGCGGAGACGGCCGACTGGACGACGGCCGGGCGCTCGTCGTCGCCGGCCAGGAGCTGCAGGCCGACGGTCGCCAGCCGGTCGTATAGACCCGGCAGCTCCTCGGGCAGCCCGACCGCGGTGACCGCCAGGAGCCCACGCGCGAGCACGTGCGTCACGGCCACGGCGGCCTCCTCGGCCGGCAGGTGCTCCTCGATGAGAGGGACGAGGTCGGCAGGGGCCAGCTCGGCCCGGACCGCCTCGTCCAGCAGCGTGGCCCAGGCGATCACCCGCGTGTGCTCGTCCGGGATCCGGCTCAGCGCGCCGCCGAGCACGGTGCGGGAGCGGTCGTCCAGCACGACGCGGGCGAAGGTGTCCCCGGTGGCGTTGGGGACGACCAGGTCCGCCTCGGACAGGGTGACGGGCTCGTCGGCGAGGTCCACGACCTGCTCCCACGCGGGGTCGAGGCGACCCGCCTCCCCCGAGAGGTAACCGCGCACGCGGACCCGGTGGGGCCGCATACCCTCGCGGTGCAGGACGGGCGGTCCCTCGGACCGCTCGACCACGAGCGTGTCGTGACCGGTGCTGCGCAGCCAGGCCTCGACCCAGCCGGCCACGTCGCGGTCGGTGACCCCCTGCAGCGAGGCGACGAAGTCCTGCAGCGTGGCGGTGCCGAAGCGGTGGGCACCGAGGTGGGCGTTGACGCCGGCCAGGAAGGTCTCCTCGCCCAGCCAGAAGGCGAGCTGGCGCAGGCAGGAGTTGCCCTTGGCGTAGGAGATGGCGTCGAAGTTGTTGAACGCCGAGTCCACGTCGGGCACGTCCTCGGGGCGCGGCGCGACGGGGTGGGTGCTCGGCCTCAGGTCGGCGGCGTAGCCCCCGGCCTTGCGGGAGATGTCGAACTCGGCCAGGGCGTTCTCGCCGGGCAGGGCCACCCCGCCGACGACGAAGCCCATGTAGTCGGCGAAGGACTCGTTGAGCCAGGTGTCCTCCCACCAGCGGAAAGTCACCAGGTCGCCGAACCACATGTGGGCCATCTCGTGCGCGATCGTCATCGCCCGGCCGCGGGCCAGGGCCTCGTCGGTCGACCCGGTCGGCAGGAGCTCGTCACGGAAGGTCACGCAGCCGGGGGTCTCCATGGCACCCCAGTTGTGGCCGGGAACGAAGTCCTGGTGATAGGCCCCGAAGGCGTAGGGCTCGGTGAAGATCCGCGCGTAGTGGTCGTAGGCGCGTTCGGTCACCGACCGCAGCCCGGGCAGGTCGCGGTCGAGGTCCTCGGCCTGGCTGGCGCGGCAGTGCCAGCCCATCTCCAGGCCGGCGTGCTCCCAGGTCCGGGAGGCCCACGGGCCGACGCAGACGGCGAAGAGATAGGTCGAGATCGGCGGGGTCGTGCCGAAGACCCAGGTGCCCGGGCCGTCGTCCTCGGCGCCGGGACGCCGCTCCGCGGGGGCGTTCGTGATGACGGTCGCGCCGGTCGGGGCCTCCACCTGCAGCGTGAAGCTCGCCTTGAGGTCCGGCTGGTCGAAGCAGGCGAAGACCCGCCGCGCCACGTCCATCCCGCCGTAGGCGCCCAGGTAGACGGCCTCGTCGGCCGGGTCCTCGAACCGGTTGAGGCCGTCGCCGTCGGTGACGTAGGGCAGCCGCGCGGTCACGACCGCGGTGTTCTCCGCCTCGAGGTCGGGCAGCTGGACCCGCTCCCCCGCCACGTCGTGGACGACCGCCGGGTCGAGCGGCCTGCCGTTCAGCTCGACGCTGACCTCCCGCGCGTGCTGGAGGTCGAGGAAGGAGACGGCCCCCGGCGTGGCGGCGAAGGTCACCCGCGTGGTCGCGGTGAACTCGCCGGCGCCGGGGTCCGTCGCGTCCCTCAGGTCGAGGTGGATCTCGTAGGCCACCTCCGAGACGATCTGGGCACGGGTGCGGGCATCGACCAGGCTCAAAGACACCTGGTCGACCTTAGCGGTTCTGCAGCTCCGAGGCCTCGAGGGCCAGCTCGCGCGCCGCCAGCGCCCGCTCGATCCGGCGGGCCTCCTTCATCTCCGCGGCGAAGGCCTTCACCAGGGAGATGCAGATCCCGATCATGACGATCGTGAACGGCGCCGCCGTGAGGATGGCCATGGTCTGCAGGGAGCTGAGCCCGCCGCCCTCGACCCCGGCCGCGGCTCCGGCGACGATCAGCACCGCCGCGATGGCACCCTCGAGCACCGACCACATGACGCGGCTCCACAGCGGCGGGTTCGGGTCTCCGCCGTTGGCGATCATGTCGACCACGTAGGAGCCGGAGTCGGAGCTGGTGACGAAGAAGATGACGATCATGACGATCGCCAGCCCGGCCAGGAACGGACCGCCCGGCAGGCCGTCGAGCATCTGGAAGAGCGCCTCGTTGGTGGAGACGGAGCCGTCCTCGCCGACCAGGCCGCCCTCGCCGAAGACCTCGCGGTAGAGGGCGGTGCCGCCCATGATCACGAACCAGGCGGTGGTCAGCAGGGTGGGGACCAGGAGCACACCGGTGATGAACTCCCGGACCGTCCGTCCCCGGGAGATCCGGGCGATGAAGACGCCGACGAAGGGCGACCAGCTGATCCACCAGCCCCAGTAGTAGGTGGTCCAGCCGCCCAGCCAGGCCGGGCCCTCTGCCTGGTAGGGCATGGTCGTGAAGCTCATCCGGAAGAAGTTCTGCAGGTAGTAGCCGATGGACTGCACGAAGTCGTTGAACAGGAACAGGGTCGGCCCGGCGATGAGGACGAAGAGCATGAGCAGCCCGGCCAGGGTCAGGTTGATGTTGGACAGCCACTTGATGCCCTTGCCGATGCCCGACACCACCGAGGCGGTCGCGATCACCGTGATGCCGATGATCAGGGCGACCTGGACCCAGTGGTTGCCGCCGTCGGCCAGACCCATGAAGTCCAGACCCGCCGCGACCTGGCTGACGCCGAAGCCGAGCGAGGTCGCCACGCCGAAGAGGGTGCCGACGATGGCCACGATGTCGATCAGGTCACCGATCCACCCCTCCACCCGGTCGCCCAGGAGCGGCTTGAGCGCCCAGCGGATCGAGACGGGCAGCTTCTTGCGGTGGACGGCATAGGCCACGCCCAGACCGACGACGATGTAGATCGCCCAGGCGTGCAGGCCCCAGTGCAGGAAGACCCTGCCCATGGCCGCGTTGGCGGCGTCGGCGCTGGTCGCCCCGTCGGGCAGCGAGCCCGGCGCCGGCTGCGCGTAGTGGAAGAGCGGCTCGGCAACGCCCCAGAACATCAGGCCGATCCCCATCCCCGCGGAGAAGAGCATCGCGAACCAGGACAGGTAGCCGAACTCCGGCTCCTCGTCGTCACGCCCCAGCTTGACCTTGCCGTACTCGCTGACGGCCAGCCAGAGGCAGAAAGCGACGAAGAAGAAGGTCAGCAGGACGTAGTACCAGCCGATGGACTCGACCACCACCTTGTTGAGATCGCCCAGCGCCTTGTTCATCCCCTCGGGGAAGATGGCGGCGGCCAGCACAAAGGCGAGGATCAGGGCGGCCGAGGGCCAGAACACCCGCGCGACCAGGCCGGTCCGTTTCCCTCCCTGCGGGTGATCGTCGCGTGCGTCGGCGGTCGGTGGAGGTGCTGCGGGTGCGGACATGGAGATCACCTTGCGTAGTCGAGGTCTGGTTCCGTAGAAAGCAGCGACACAGACTACATACTCTCCCAGGCAATCTCAAGGTTCGACGGGTATGTGGCGCTCGTCACCTCTCCCTCGCTTCCCCCGCCGACACGCCCCCGGACACGCCGAAGGCCCGGCCCCACGGTGTCGTGGGTGCCGGGCCTTCGTCCCTATCAGGGTGTCAGCGGCGGTGCCGCGACCCCGTGATCAGTTGCCGGTGAGCTTCTCGCGCAGCGCGGCCAGGGCCTCGTCGGAGGCCAGGGTGCCGGCGGTCTCGTCGTCCTGGGACTCCGAGGAGTAGGACGCGGAGGACGGGACGACCTCGACGCCGGCCTCGGCGTCGGCGGCGGCAGCAGCCTCGACCTGGGCCTTGTGGGCCTCCCAGCGGGCGTGGGCGTCGGCGTACTCCTTCTCCCACTTCTCGCGCTGGGTCTCGTAGCCCTCGAGCCACTCGTTGGTCTCGGAGTCGAAGCCCTCGGGGTACTTGTAGTTCCCCTCCTCGTCGTACTCGGCGGCCATGCCGTAGAGGGTCGGGTCGAACTCGGCCGCGACGGCCTCGTTGGCCTGCTTCAGCGACAGCGAGATGCGGCGACGCTCCAGGTCGATGTCGATGACCTTGACGAAGACCTCGCCACCGACGGTGACGATCTGCTCCGGCAGCTCCACGTGGCGCTCGGCCAGCTCGGAGATGTGGACCAGGCCCTCGATGCCGTCCTCGACGCGCACGAACGCACCGAAGGGGACGAGCTTGGTGACCTTGCCGGGCACGACCTGGCCGATGGCGTGGGTGCGCGCGAAGGTCTGCCACGGGTCCTCGAGGGTGGCCTTCAGCGACAGGGACACGCGCTCGCGGTCCATGTCGACGTCCAGCACCTCGACGGTGACCTCGTCGCCGACCTCGACGACCTCGCCCGGGTGGTCGATGTGCTTCCAGGACAGCTCGGAGACGTGGACCAGACCGTCCACACCGCCACCGAGGTCGACGAAGGCACCGAAGTTGACGATGCTGCTGACGACGCCGGAGCGGACCTGGCCCTTCTGCAGCTCCTTGAGGAAGGTCGTGCGGACCTCGGACTGGGTCTGCTCGAGCCAGGCGCGGCGGGACAGGACCACGTTGTTGCGGTTCTTGTCCAGCTCGATGATCTTGGCCTCGATCTGCTTGCCGACGTAGGGCTGCAGGTCGCGGACGCGACGCATCTCGACCAGGGAGGCCGGCAGGAAGCCGCGCAGGCCGATGTCGAGGATGAGGCCACCCTTGACGACCTCGATGACGGTGCCGGTGACGACGCCGTCCTCCTCCTTGACCTTCTCGATGGAGCCCCAGGCGCGCTCGTACTGCGCACGCTTCTTGGACAGGATCAGGCGACCCTCCTTGTCCTCCTTCTGGAGGACAAGGGCCTCGACCTCGTCACCCACGGAAACGACCTCGGACGGGTCGACGTCGTGCTTGATGGCGAGCTCGCGGGAGGGGATGACACCCTCGGTCTTGTAGCCGATGTCGAGCAGGACCTCGTCCCGGTCGACCTTGACGATGACACCTTCGACGATGTCGCCGTCATTGAAGTTCTTGATCGTTGCGTCGATCGCTGCGAGCAGCTCTTCCTCAGTGCCGATGTCGTTGATGGCGATCTGAGTGGCCTGCTCGGCCGTAGTGGCAGTCATGTAGTAGGGGCTCCGATTGTGGACAGAGAATGAGTGGTGGACAAGTGCTTGCTTGCGGGCACGCGAAATGGCACGTGACACGCCCGCCCAGACTACCGATCCGTGACCTGCCAGGTCAAAATGGCCTGTGCCCACTCCCCCGCAGCCGTCCGCGCCCGTCCCCCAGCCGCCACCCCCGGCCCCAGACCGGGTGGTCCGCCGGGAGCTGCCCCATACCGAGGCCGTCCGCGCGGGACGCGCGTGGTGGGACTCCGAGGCGGAGGCCTACTACGCCGAGCACGGCGACTTCCTGGGCGACGCGGAGCTGGTGTGGGGCCCCGAGGGGTGGACCGAGGCCCAGCTGGGCCTCCTCGGTCCGTTGTCCGGCCGCCGGGTGCTGGAGGTCGGGTCGGGCGCGGCCCAGGGTGGGCGCTGGTGCGCCGGCCAGGGGGCGCTCGTACTCAGCTCGGACGTGTCGGGCGGCATGCTCCGGGTCGGAAGACGGATCGACGGGGGTATGCGGCCACGCACCGTCCCCTCCTACGTCCAGTGCGACGGGGGCCGGCTGCCCTTCGCCGACGGCACCTTCGACGTCGTCTTCAGCGCGCACGGGGCGATGGCCTTCATCCCGGACGCGGACGGGGCCGTGCGCGAGTGGGCCAGGGTGCTGCGCCCAGGCGGCACGCTGGCCTTCTCTGTGACGCACCCGGTGCGGTGGGCCTTCCCGGACGTCCCCGGCGTCGAGGGCCTGACCGCCCGGTCCTCCTACTTCGACCGGCTGGCCTACGTCGAGGAGACCTCGGCGGGGCGGGCGACCTACTCCGAGCACCACCGGACCGTCGGCGACCTGGTCCGCGCCGTGGCCGGGGCCGGCCTGGTGCTGGTCGACCTGGTCGAGCCCGAGTGGCCCGCCGACGCCGACCACGTGTGGGGCGGGTGGAGCCGGACGCGGGGCGAGGTGCTGCCGGGCACCGCCATCTTCGTGGCCCGTCGACCAGCTTAGGTCACGATCCGGACACACCTGGGCGCAGATCTGTGCAGCGGGCCGAGGTTCGCCTATGCTCTCCTCCACCGTGGTCGCAAGGATGCACCACGGTTATCTGTGCCCGTGACCCATCAGGCTGGAGGAGCTGTGCCGCCCACCACCCCTCACCGGGAGCACCGTCGTGCCCGGAGACTCTGGCAGCTGCCGGTGCTCTGGCTCACGGCCGTCCTCCTGGCGCTCGTACCCGTCGGCGTGGCCCACGCCCAAGGTGGTGACGACCCCTCCCAGGTCGGCATCGAGGAGCACGACCAGAACGTCGCCGTCAACGTGCGCAACGACAACGAGCCCGTCAAGGACGTGCGGGTCGTGGTCAGCGGCGGTGGCTTCGAGGCCGAGGCCCTGACCAACGAGCGCGGCCAGGCCCGGATCGGCGTGCCGACGACCGACCCCTACGAGGTCCTCATCGACGAGGAGAGCCTGCCGGACGGGATCACGGTCACCGGGGACAACCCGCTCGAGGTCAAGTTCGGCAGCCAGTTCTTCCAGCCGGCCAACTTCTTCCTGGGTGAGGGCGAGCGCCAGACCGTCGGCTTCCTGCCCCAGCTGACCGAACGTCTGATGAACGGCCTCAACTTCGGCCTCATGCTCGCGCTCGCCTCCATCGGCCTGTCCCTGATCTTCGGCACGACCGGTCTGACCAACTTCGCCCACGCCGAGATGATCACCTTCGGCGCGGTCATGGCGCTGGTCTTCGGCGTCTTCCTCAGCCTGCCGATGTGGATCGCGATCATCATCGCGGTGGTCCTCAGCGGCGCGCTCGGCTGGGCCGTGGACGCGGGCATCTGGAGACCCCTGCGGCGGCGTGGCACCGGCCTGGTCCAGCTGATGATCCTCACCATCGGTCTGTCGCTGGCGGGACGCTTCATCTTCCAGTTCTTCATCGGCGGCGGCACCTACCAGCTGCCCGGCTCCGGCGGTGTCAAGCACCAGATCCTCGGGCCCATCCGGCTGTCCACGGTCGACATGCTCAGCATGGGCATCAGCCTCGTGGTCCTGCTGGCCGTGGCCTACTGGCTCCAGCGCACCCGCACCGGCAAGGCCACCCGCGCCGTCGCCGACAACCGTCCCCTGGCGGCTGCGAGCGGCATCGACGTCGAGGCGGTCACGCGGATCGTCTGGATCGCCGGCAGCGCCCTCGCCGGGCTCTCGGGCATCCTGTGGGCCTACTTCCGCCCTGGCACCAAGTGGGACATGGGCGTCCAGGTCCTGCTTCTCATCTTCGCCGCGGTCTGCCTCGGAGGTCTGGGCACCGCCTTCGGTGCCCTCATCGGCGCGCTGGTCATCGGTGTCCTCGTCGAGGTCTCGACCCTGTGGATCCCCTCCGACATCAAGTACGTCGGCGCCCTGGCCGTCCTCATCATCATCCTGCTCGTGCGACCCCAAGGGATCCTGGGGCGACGAGAAAGAATCGGATAGGAAGGGAGAACTGCGATGAACTGGGGTTCCATCCTCAACAACACGGCCGCCTTCATGCTCTCTCCCGAGACCATCGGCTTCATGCTGGCCGCCCTCGGGCTGGCCATCCACTTCGGCTATGCCGGGCTGCTCAACTTCGGCATGGCCGGCTTCATGGCCATCGGCGCCTACGGCTACGCCATCTCCATCCTGTCCTTCGGCCTGCCCTGGTGGCTGGCCATCGGGGTGAGCATCGTCGGGGCGATCATCTTCGCCCTCATCATGGGCATCCCGACGCTGCGGCTACGAGCTGACTATCTGGCGATCGTGACGATCGCCGCGGCCGAGATCGTGCGCCTGCTCTTCCAGACCCGGCTGTTCGAGAAGTGGACCAACTCCGCCGACGGCCTGGGCGGCTACCACGCCGGCTTCCGCGGCGCCAACCCGCTGCCCCCGGGCAACTACGGCTTCGGCCCCTGGACCTACAGCGCGGACAACTGGTGGATCCGCATCTTCGGGCTCGCGCTCGTCGCCGTCGCCATCCTCCTGGTCTGGCTGCTCATGCGCAGCCCCTGGGGCCGCGTGCTGAAGGGCATCCGCGAGGACGAGGACGCCGTGCGCTCGCTGGGCAAGAACGTCTTCCTCTACAAGATGCAGGCCCTCATCCTGGGCGGCATCCTGGGCGCGCTCGGCGGCGTGGTCATCGCGCTGCCGTCGGCGGTGATCCCGCAGTACTACCTGCCCAGCCTGACGTTCTTCGTCTGGACCGCGCTGCTGCTGGGTGGTGCCGCCACCCTCTTCGGCCCCGTGCTGGGCTCGATCATCTACTGGGGCCTGATGGCCTTTCTCTCCGGCCTCCTGCCGGCGATGGCGGCCGAGGGCTGGATCCCGATCTCTACCTCGCAGGCCGGCTACCTGCGCTACATCATGGTCGGTGTGGCCCTCATGCTCCTGGTCGCCTTCCGGCCTCAGGGGATTCTGGGCAACAAGAAGGAGATGACCTTTGTCAAGTGACCAGCTGCCCGTCCCCGAGTCCCGTGACGAGGTCGAGGTTCTCGACCACGAGGGCGACTTCGGGGAGACGGCCCGCCCGGGAGACGCCGACGAGCTGCTCGAGGACCTCGACATCGCCCCCACCCACCTGGTCGAGAAGTCTCGTGACCTCGCCACCGGGCCAGGTGCCCCTGGCGTGGCCAAGCGCGACCCGATCATGGTGGCGGACAACATCTCCAAGTCCTTCGGCGGCAACAAGGCCGTCGACGTCGAGCACGTGGAGATCCCCCGGAATGCGATCACGGCCCTGATCGGACCGAACGGTGCCGGCAAGACCACGCTGTTCAACCTCCTCAGCGGCTTCGACACCCCCGACACCGGCACCTGGGAGTTCAACGGGCGCGGCCTGGCGGGCATCCCAGCCTACAAGACCGCTCGTATGGGCCAGGTCCGCACCTTCCAGCTCACCAAGGTCCTGCAGCGCCTCACGGTGCTGGAGAGCATGAAGCTGGGCGCGACCGGCCAGACCGGTGAGCGGATGCTGGCCAGCTTCTTCCCCTTCCTGTGGCGCTCGCAGGAGAACCAGATCGAGCAGCGCGCTCTCGGCCTGCTCGAGAAGTTCAAGCTGATCGCGAAGAAGGACGACTACTCCGCCGCCCTGTCCGGCGGCCAGCGCAAGCTGCTGGAGATGGCCCGCGCGCTGATGACCGAGCCGGAGTTCGTCCTGCTGGACGAGCCGATGGCCGGCGTCAACCCCGCCCTGGTGCAGTCGCTGCTCGACCACGTCCTCGACCTGAAGAAGGAGGGGATGACCGTCCTCTTCGTCGAGCACGACATGCACATGGTCCGGCACATCGCCGACTGGGTCGTGGTCATGGCCGAGGGCCGGGTCGTGGCCGAGGGCCCGCCCGAGGAAGTCATGCAGGACCCCGCCGTGATCGACGCCTATCTGGGCAGTCACCTCGACCAGGACATCGGCGTCATCACCGGCCGCTACGACGAGGAAGGCAACAGGGTCCGATGAGCGAGACCACGCACACCATCCAGGAGCCCCGCGACCGTCCGGCCGGTGCGCCTGAGCGCGCCGGCCTGGTCGTCGACGTCAACAGCGTCACGGCCGGCTACCTGCCGGGGATCAACATCCTCACCGACACCAACCTGCAGGCCTACGACGGCGAGCTGGTCGGCATCATCGGCCCTAACGGCGCCGGCAAGAGCACTCTGCTCAAGGCGATCTTCGGGCTGGTCAACGTCCGCGACGGCTCCATCACGCTGCGCGGCGAGGACATCACCAACCTCAAGGCCAACCAGCTGGTCGAGAAGGGGGTCGGCATGGTCCCCCAGACCGAGAACGTCTTCGCCACGCTGACCATCCTGGAGAACCTCGAGATGGGCGCCTACCAGAAGCCGGGCCTCATCAAGGAGAGCCTGGAGTTCGTCCTGGACATCTTCCCGGCCCTCAAGGACCGGCTCGGCCAGGTCGCCGGCTCCTTGTCCGGTGGTGAGCGCCAGATGGTCGCCATGTCCCGGGCCCTGATGATGCGGCCCGAGGTGCTCCTCCTGGACGAGCCCTCCGCCGGCCTGTCCCCCGTCCGGCAGGACGAGGCCTTCATCCGGGTCTCCTCGATCAACCAGGCCGGCGTCACGACCATCATGGTCGAGCAGAACGCCCGCCGCTGCCTGCAGATCTGCGACCGCGCCTACGTGCTGGACCAGGGCCGTGACGCCCACACCGGCACCGGCCGGGAGCTGCTCAACGACGAGCGCGTCATCGGCCTCTACCTGGGCACCCTCGGCCAGGACTGACAGGCTGACGGACTGACGAACCGATCGCAGCGCACGCGCTGCACGACAGAAGGCCCCCGGGAGGATCTCCCGGGGGCCTTCTGCTGCTTGTGCGTGTTGCCTGGTGCTGGCGGCGGCCGCCACGAGGACGGCCGCCGCGTCAGCCTCAGTTCAGACGGTTCAGGTTGTTCTCGCCGTCGTACTCGAAGATGCCGATGGTGGCCTCGGTGGGGTCACCCTTCTCGTCGAAGGTGATGGGGCCGGACGGACCGTCGTAGTCCACGACCTTGCCGTCGACGATCGCCTGGGCCGCGTCGGCGAAGTTGTCGTACTTCTCGCCGCCGCCGGTGCCACCGGAGACCTCCTGCATCTTGCCGGCCATGTCCGGGCCCTCGACCGAGTTGGCCGCCAGTGCGGCCAGGGCGGCCAGGACCACGGCGTCGTAGGACTCGGCGGCGTAGTTGTAGTCCTTCAGCTCGCTGCCGTCGTGCTCCTTCCAGACCTCGTTGAGCTCGTCACGGAAGGAGTCGCCCAGGTCCGGCCCGGGCTGGGTGCCCTTGGAGCCCTCGAGGAGGCCGGCGTCGAACTCGTCGCCGTAGTTGGAGATGTTGCCGTCGACGAAGTACAGCTTGCTCATGTCGAAGCCCGCGGCGTCGACCGCCGGGAGGATCGTCTTGATCTCCTCGAAGGTGATCATCGCGATCGCGTCGGGGTTCTGCGCCAACAGCGAGCTGATCTGGGCGTCGAAGGTGGTGTCACCGGCGTTGTAGGACTCGCTGGCCACCACCGTGCCGCCGGCCGCCTCGAAGGTGTCGGTGACGACCTTCTCCAGACCGGTGCCGTAGGCGTCGTTGAGGTACATGATGCCCAGGTTCTGGACACCGTCCTGGCCGATGAGGTTGCCGAGCACCTCGCCCTGGAGCAGGTCCGAGGGCGCGGTGCGCCAGTAGAGGTTGTCGTCGGCCCAGTCGGTGAACTCCGGGGAGGTGTTGGCCGGGGAGATCATCAGGCGCTTGGCGGCGACGACCTCGTCGATGAACAGCTTGGACACACCGGAGGAGGCGGCACCGACGATCACGTTGTTGCCGGCGTTGAGCAGCTCCGGCACGGTGGTCGCGTAGGCGCGGTTGTCCGGGTCGCCGGAGTCACCCAGGGTGACCTCGACCGTGATGCCCAGGTCGGCCTCGTTGATGTGCTTCTCGGCGAGGAGGACACCGGCCTCCTCGGGCGGGCCGAGGAAGGCGAGGGCGCCGGTCTGCGGCAGGACGGTGCCCACCTTGAGGGTGAGGTCACGCTCACCCGCGGTGCCGGCCGCCTGGGTCTCGGGCGCGGAGTCACCGGTGGTGCCACCGTCGCCGGGGCTGTCGGTGCCCTCGCCGTCGCCATTCCCGTTGCCGCCGCAGGCGGCAAGCAGCAGGCTGGACGCAGCGAGGATCGCGATCCCGCGGGACCGCACGGATCCGCGAGGACGAAGCGAAGTCGAGCTCATTTTGCTCCTCATGAGTCAAGTGGCAGCCACATCGCGGCCACGGGGGGGGTGCCACGAAAGGTAGAGAACTCCACCCCGGATCACAAGGGTCTACGGCGCGCCGCCGCGGATTGTGCCCCGATCGTTATCTGCGAGCCTCCCCCCGGCCCTCTCATCTTCCCCTGGCTTGTCAGTGGGCGGCGTCGTGCCAGGTGCGCCCGACGCCGATGCTGACGTCCAGCGGGACCGTGAGGTCGGCTGCGGCACCCATCTGCTCACGCACGATCGTCTCGACCTGCTCCTGCTCGCCAGGGGCGACCTCGAGGACGAGCTCGTCGTGGACCTGGAGCAGCATCCGGGACTTCGCTCCCGCCTCGCGCAGGGCCGCCTCGGTGCGCAGCATGGCGATCTTGATCAGGTCGGCCGCCGACCCCTGGATCGGGGCGTTGAGCGCCATCCGCTCGGCCATCTCGCGCCGCTGGCGGTTGTCGCTGGTCAGGTCGGGCAGGTGCCGGCGCCGGCCCAGGATGGTCTCGGTGAAGCCGCTCCGACGCGCCTCGGCCACGACGTCACGCAGATAGTCACGCACGCCACCGAAACGCTCGAAGTAGTCCTCCATCAGCTCCTTGGCCTCGCCGGTGGAGATCCCCAGCTGCTTGGACAGCCCGAAGGCCGACAGCCCGTAGGCCAGCCCGTAGCTCATGGCCTTGACCTTCGACCGCATCTCGGCGGTGACGTCCTGCGGCTCGACGCCGAAGACCCGGGAGCCGACGAAGCGGTGCAGGTCCTCCCCCGTCCGGAAGGCCTCGATGAGTCCCTCGTCACCGGACAGGTGCGCCATGATCCGCATCTCGATCTGGCTGTAGTCGGCCGAGAGCAGCGACTCGTAGTCCAGCTCCGTGGCTCCGTCGCGGCCCACCACGAAGACCTCGCGGAGCCTGCGCCCCTCCTCGGTGCGGATCGGGATGTTCTGCAGGTTGGGCTCGGTCGAGCTGAGCCGGCCCGTGGCTGCGATCGTCTGCTGGTATGTGGTGTGGATCCGTCCGTCGTCGGCCACGGACTTGATCAGCCCCTCCGCCGTGACCCGCAGCCGGGACTTGTCCCGGTGCCGCAGCAGCGCCTCCAGGAAAGGATGCTCGGTCTGGGCGTAGAGCCCCACCAGGGCGTCGGCGTCCGTGGTGTAGCCAGTCTTGGTGCGGCGCGTCTTGGGCAGGCCGAGCGTCTCGAAGAGCACGACCTGGAGCTGCTTGGGCGAGCCCAGGTTGATCGAGTCGTCGTCGATGGCCGCCCACGCATCCTGCTGCGCCTGGGCCATCGCGTCGGCGAACTCCCGCTCCAGCCCCTCCAGCGCGTCCAGGTCCACCGCGATGCCAGCCTGCTCCATCCGACGCAGCACGCCCACGAGCGGCAGCTCGACGTCGCGCAGCAGCCGCTGCTGCTCGTCGTCGGCCAGCTCGTCCAGCGCCAGCGAGAGGTCGTGCACCGCCCGCGCGTGCACCATGGCGGCCCTGGCCGCGGACCGGTCGGCCTCGTCGTCGCCGAAGGTCAGGTCGAGGGTCCCCTGGTCGCCGGGCTCGTCGTCCAACCGCAGCTCGCGCCGCAGATAGCGCAGGGACAGATCGGCCAGGTCGTAGGACCGCTGGTCCGGCCGCTCGAGATAGGCCGCCAGCGCCGTGTCGCTGACGACGCCCTCGACGGGCAGGCCGCGCGCCTCCAGCGAGGCCAGCTGGCCCTTGCCGTCGTGCAGGACCTTCGGTCGGGCGGGGTCGGCCAGGTAGGCCGCCAGCGCCCGCTCGTCCTCAGTCGTCAGCTCGAGCAGGTCCACATAGGCGCCGTGCTCCTCCCCCGCCATCCCCAGGCCGGCCGCCCCGCCCGGCCCGGCTGTCGTGCGCGGGTCGGCATGGACGACGAGGGCGCAGCGCTGGTCCGGCCCGGCGTGCTCCTCCAGCCAGGCCGCCACCTCGCCGGCGCCCAGGTGCGTCCCCTGCACCTCGATGCCCTCCTCCGCCTCGGTCTCGGCGGACTCCAGGGTCGCGAACAGCCGCTCGCGCAGCACCCGGAACTCCAGGCCGTCGAAGACGCGGTGCACCTCCTCCCGGTCCCAGCCCTTGACCTCCAGGTCGGCGACCGTGACGGGCAGCTCCACGTCGCCCACGAGCTGGTTGAGCCGACGGTTGCGCAGCACCTGGTCGAGGTGGTCGCGGGTCGCCTGGCCGGCCTTGCCGGTCAGCTGGTCGGCATGGTCGACGATGCCGGACAGGTCGCCGAACTGGGTGATCCACTTCGCGGCGGTCTTCGGCCCGACACCGGGCACGCCGGGCAGGTTGTCCGAGCTCTCACCGACGAGGGCGGCCAGGTCGCTGTAGCGCTCCGGCGGGACGCCATACTTCTCCTCCACCGCCGACGGCGTCATCCGCCACATCTCCGAGACGCCACGCACCGGGTAGAGCACGGTCGTGCGCTCGTCGACCAGCTGCAGCGCGTCGCGGTCGCCGGAGCAGATGAGGACTTCCATCCCCTCCGCACGGGCCTGCGCGGTCAGCGTGGCGATGATGTCGTCGGCCTCGTAGCCGTCGGCCTCCAGGTGCTGGATCCGCAGCGCGTCGAGCACCTCCTTGACCAGGTCAACCTGACCGACGAACTCGCTGGGGGTCTTCGCGCGCCCGGCCTTGTATTCCGCATACTCCTGCGTCCGGAAGGTCTGCCTCGACCGGTCGAAGGCCACCGCCAGGTGGGTGGGCACCTCGTCGCGCAGCACGTTGATGAGCATCGAGGTGAAGCCGTAGACGCCGTTGGTGCTCTGCCCCGTCGTGGTCGAGAAGTTCTCGACCGGCAGCGCGAAGAAGGCGCGGTAGGCCAGCGAATGTCCGTCCAGCAGAAGCAGTCGACTCACGCATGGCAGCCTATGTCCCATGACCGACAAGGACCCAGCCCGCACCCCCGCCGCAGCACCGCATACCCCAGAGGACTTTCCGTTCACCGTCAGCGGAACGCTGGTCGAACGGATGGGTATGGAGCTTCTCGAGGTCGGTGCGCAGCGCACCTCCGCGCGGATGCCGGTGGAGGGGAACACCCAGCCCTACGGGCTGCTGCACGGCGGGGCGTCGGCGGCGCTGGCCGAGACGGTGGGGTCGATCGCCGCCGCGCTGCACGCGGGACCGGACCGCATCTCGGTGGGGGTGGACCTCAACGCCACGCACCACCGCGCCGTCCGGGAGGGCTGGGTGACCGGGGTGGCCACCCCGCTGTCGCTGGGACGCTCGGTCGCCAGCTACGAGATCGTCGTCACCGACGACCAGGACCGTCGGGTCTGCACCGCCCGCCTCACCTGCGCGCTGAGGGACAAGCCACCGGGCGCGTGACGGGTCCGGGGCCGGCAGGCCCTACCCTTGCGCCATGGATGGCGCCTTCCCCGGACTGGGCACGCTGATCAATGTCATCGCGGTGCTCGTCGGGGCCGCGCTGGGCATGGTGGCCGGCCACCGTCTGCCCGAGAGGGTCCGGGACGTGGTCACCGACTCCCTCGGGCTCGTGACGCTGCTCGTGGCGATCCTGTCCGCCCTCGACGTGACCTCCCCCGCCCTGGCCGAGGCCGTAGGGCAGGGTGCCCCGGTCCTGGTCGTCCTGGGCAGCATTCTGCTGGGCGGGATCATCGGCTCCCTGCTGCGGATCGAGGAGCGGCTGGAGGCCCTGGCCGGCCAGGTGCAGCGGCTCGTGCACCGGTGGACGGGGGCCGAGGAGGGCCAGGAGGCCAGGGAGCGCTTCATCGAGGGCTGGCTGACCGCCTCGCTGCTCTTCTGCGTCGGGCCGCTGACCATCCTGGGCTCCCTGTCCGACGGTCTGGGCCGGGGGATCGAGCAGCTCGCGCTGAAGTCTGCCCTGGACTTCTTCGCCTCGGTCGCCTTCGCCTCGACCTTCGGGGTCGGGGTGCTGCTGTCGGCCGTGTCCGTGGCCGTGGTGCAGGGAGGCCTCACGCTCGTCGGGATGACGCTGGGCGAGGTGGCCTCCGAGGCGCACGTCGCGGCCCTGACCGCGGTGGGCGGCCTGCTGCTGGTCGGCATCGCCTTCCGGCTCCTGCGGATCCGGGCGGTGCCGGTCGGTGACCTGCTGCCGGCGCTGCTGGTCGCCCCGCTGCTGGTCAGCCTCGTGGGCGGGCTGCGCTGACTACTTCTTGCTGACTACTTCTTGGAGGGCATGCCGGCGATGACCGCGTCGGCGACCTCGCGCATCGACAGGCGGCGGTCCATCGCGGCCTTCTGGATCCAGCGGAAGGCCTCGGCCTCGCTCAGCTTGAGCTGGGCCATGAGCAGGCCCTTGGCGCGGTCCACGCGCTTGCGCGTCTCGAAGCGCTCGCCCAGGTCGGCGACCTCGGTCTCCAGCGCCTTGCGCTCGGCCCAGCGGGCCCGGGCGATGTCGATCGCGGGAAGGACGTCTGCGGAGCTGAACGGCTTCACGACATAGGACATGACCCCGGCGTCGCGGGCCCGCTCGACCAGGTTCTTGTCGCTGAAGGCGGTGAGCATGACCACCGGCGCCAGGCCCTCCTTGCCGATCTGCTCGGCGGCCGAGATGCCGTCCATCCCCGGCATCTTGATGTCCATCACCACCAGGTCGGGACCGATCTCCTTGACCATCGCCACGGCCTGCTCACCGTCGGCCGCCTGACCCACGATCTGGTGGCCGGCCTCGGTGAGCATCTCGGCCAGGTCCATGCGGATGAGCGCCTCGTCCTCGGCGAGCAGGATGCGCAGGCCCCCCTCGGGACCGCCGGTGCCCTCCCCCGCGGTCACCTCGACGTCGGTAGCCTCCACGTCTGGCTCCACCGCCTGGGCGTCCAGAGCCTCGGCCTGCTTCTTCGCATCGGTCACGACGCTAGCCTATCTGTGCGTATCGGCCTCCGACCAGCGGGTCGTTGCCCGGTCGGAGGGTGGGTCGAGAGGTGTCAGAGTTGGTGCCGGGAGCGGGACTTGAACCCGCACGCCCTTGCGGGCAGAGCATTTTGAGTGCCCCGTGTCTGCCATTCCACCACCCCGGCCAGGTGAGCGTCGGACCGACCGGGACAGCATACCTGCCCGGTCAGACAGGATCCTCGGTGTAGGCGGGCGCCTCGCCGAGCACCTGGTCACCGACGCGGTGCAGGCGCAGCGCGTTGGTCGTGCCGGAGATGCCGGGGGGCGAGCCGGCGACGATCACCACGAGGTCTCCCCGCTGGCACCGCTTCTCCCGCAGCAGGGCCTCCTCCACCTGGAGCACCATCTGGTCGGTGTGCCACACGAAGGGCACCAGGAAGGTCTCCACGCCCCACGTCAGCGCCAAGCGCGAGCGGGTGGACTGCTCGGTGGTGAAGGCCAGCATCGGGACCTTGTTGCGCATGCGCGCCATCCGGGTGGTGGTGTCGCCGGACTGGGTGAAGGTCACCACATACTTGACCTCGTCGAGAGCCTCGGCGAGGGAGACCGCAGCCCGGGTCACGGCGCCGCCGGGGGTGCGGGGCTTGGTCTTGATCGGCGCGATCCGGTCCAGGCCGTGGCGCTCGGTGCTGTGGATGATGTTGGCCATCGTCTTGACGGCCACCACCGGCCACCTGCCCACCGAGGTCTCCCCCGAGAGCATGATCGCGTCGGCGCCGTCGAGCACCGCGTTAGCGCAGTCGCTGGCCTCGGCCCGGGTGGGCCGGGGGTTCTCGATCATCGACTCCAGGACCTGGGTCGCGACGATGACCGGCTTGGCCTTCTCGCGGCACAGCTGGATGGCGTCCTTCTGCACCAGCGGCACCTGCTCCAGCGGCAGCTCGACGCCCAGGTCACCACGGGCGACCATGACGCCGTCGAAGGCGTCGACGATCTCGACGAGGTTCTCGACGGCCTGGGGCTTCTCGATCTTGGCGATGACCGGCAGGCGGCGTCCCTCCTCGTCCATGATCTCGTGCACCCGGGTGATGTCCTCGGCGCGCCGGACGAAGGACAGCGCCACGAAGTCCACGCCGGAGCGCACGGCCCAGCGCAGGTCCTCCTCGTCCTTCTCGGACAGCGCAGGGACGCTCACGGCCGCACCCGGCAGGTTGATGCCCTTGTGGTTGGAGACGACCCCGCCGACCTCGACGGTGCAGACCACGTCGGTCTCGCTCACCTCGGTCGCACGCAGCATCACCTTGCCGTCGTCGATGAGCAGCTCGTCCCCCACGGCCACGTCGCCGGGCAGGCCCTTGTAGGTCGTGCCCACGATCGTGCGGTCTCCCGCCACGTCCCGGTTGGTGATGGTGAAGCGCTCTCCGGGCACCAGGGTCACGGGACCGTCCGCGAAGGTCTCGGTGCGGATCTTGGGCCCCTGGAGGTCGGCCAGGACGGCCACCGCGTGACTGCAGACGTCGCCGGCGCGGCGGACGCGCAGGTAGCGCTCGTAGTGCTCGTCGTGGCTGCCGTGGGAGAGGTTGAGGCGTGCCATGTCCATCCCGGCCCTCACGAGGGCCTCGATCTGGTCGTAGGAGTCGGTGGCGGGACCGAGGGTGCAGACGATCTTGGCTCGACGCATGGGCACAGAGTAGCCGGATCAGGTTGACGTTCCGTCATCAGACGACGAGGGCGCCCCGTGCCATGAGGCACGGGGCGCCCTGATCGATTCGCGGCCCAGCTGGTCCGGGCCCTTCCGGATCAGCCGGCGTGGGCCGTCAGGACCGCGTCGAGGGTGCTCGCGTCGTCCATCAGGCCGCGCATCTCCTCGTCGGTGATCTCCTGGCCGTTGACATACATCCGCGGGGTGCCGTTGACGCCGTCCTCGTTGGCACGCTGCTGCATGTCCTCGACGTAGTCGCGGTGGGTGAGGTCGGCGACGCAACTGGTGAAGGTCTCCAGCTCGGTGCCCGAGAGCCCGGCGTCCTTGGCCCAGGTGGTGAACTGCTCGTCGGTGAAGCCGGTGCCCTCCTGGGCGGGCTGGTTGGCGAAGACCGAGGCGTGGAAGGGGGCGAAGATGTCGGCGTCGTCGGCGCACAGCGTGGCGTTGGCGCCCCGCACCGAGGAGTCGTTGCCCAGGTTCTGGTCCAGGAAGGACATGATGATGAAGGTCGCGTTGACCTCGCCCGCCGCGGCCTTCTCGGTGAGAGCCTCGCCGATCGAGTTCTCCAGCACGCCGCACCACGGGCACTGCAGGTCCTCGTAGATCTTGACCTGGGTCACGTCGGCGTCCACGCCGGGACCGAGGCTGACGCCACCGCCCTCGGGAAGGGTGCTGCTGCTGCCAGTGGCGTCAAGACCGCCACCCCGGGTCGCGGCCCAGACCAGCGCGGCGATGAGCAGGACCGCCACGACGACGACGCCACCGATGAGTCCCATCGACGGTCCGCGCTGGGAGACGGGCTTCACCTGGGGTGCGGGAGGACGGGGCATGGTCAGCGACCTTTCATCAGGAGTGCATCGATGGACAGGGGCGTGCGCGGACGCACGGTCAGCCAGGCGGCGGCGGCCAGGAGACCGAGGTCCCGGAGGATCTCGGGCAGGTATGCGGTGTCCTCGGGGGCGACCGGGCCGCCGGTGCCGAAGCACCCGCAGTCGATCGACAGTCCCCGGGACCAGGCGGAGACGATGCCGGCGATGAAGACGACCATCAGGATGCCGGCGACGATGGCGGACCCTCGGGTGAGCAGCCCGACGATGAGCAGGAGCCCCACCGCGATCTCGATGATGGGCAGGAAGGTGCCGACCAGCCGCGAGGTCTCGTAGTCGAACAGCTCGTAGGCCATCACGCTCTGGACCGATCCGGTCAGGTCGGTGACCTTGAGCCAGCCGGCCACGAGGAGGACGCCCCCGAGCACGAGGCGGGCGACCAGGCCCACGAGGCCCGCACGGTCGGCCAGGATCCCCGCGCGCGCCGCGCTGCTGGCGCTGGGATCTGCCGAGGCGCGGACGTCCTGTTCGGCGGTCATCGGCGGCATCCCTCGGCCAGCTCGGCGGTGAGCTCTCGCAGCCGCTCCAGGCCGGGGTCCTCGCCCAGGGCCTTGATGAGCGCAGAGCCCACGATGACGCCGTCGGCGAACGCGGCCACCTCGGCCGCCTGCGCGCCGCTGCTGACCCCGAGCCCCACGCACAGGGGCAGCTCGGTGCCGGTGATCGCCCGGACCCGCCGCACGAGGTGCGAGGCACCGTCGCCGACCTGGGCGCGCGTGCCGGTCACCCCCATGGTCGAGGCGACGTAGACGAAGCCACGGCACGCGTCGACGGTCATCGCGATGCGTGCGTCGGTGGAGCTGGGGGCGACCAGGAAGATGGGGTCCACCCCGTGCTGCTCCGCCGCCGCCAGCCACTCCCCCGCCTCGTCGGGGATGAGGTCGGGAGTGATGACGCCGGCCCCGCCCGCCGCCGCGAGGTCACGGGCGAAGTGGTCCGGGCCGTAGCGCAGCAGCGGGTTGTAGTAGGACATCACCACCGGCACGGCGCCGGCCTCGGCGACGGCCCGCACGACCTCGAAGACGTGCGCGAGACGGAAGCCTCCGTCCAGGGCCTGCGTGGCGGCCTGCTGGATGACCGGCCCGTCCATGAGCGGGTCGGTGTAGGGGACGCCCACCTCGACGACGTCGGCGCCTGCCTCGACGACGGCCCGGGCGGCGGCCAGCGACCCGTCCAGGTCGGGATAGCCCGCGGGCAGGTAGGCGACCAGGGCGGCCCGGTCCTCCTCCTGGCACCGGGCGAAGACCTGCTCGAGCGCACTCACCAGCCGCTCCCTTCCGCCTCGGCCACCGGCTCGGCGGCCTTGAGCTCCTCGGCCGCCACCAGGTCGGCCCCGTCGATGAGGCCGAACCACCGGGCGGCGGTGTCCACGTCCTTGTCGCCGCGCCCGGACAGGCTGACGACGATCACCGGCGCCTGCCCGTCGGCGCGGGACGCGAGCTCCGGCCCGACCCGCAGCGCGCCGGCCAGCGCGTGGGCGCTCTCGATCGCGGGGATGATGCCCTCGGTCCGGCACAGGAGGGAGAAGGCCTCCATCGCCTCGTCGTCGGTCACGGGCGCGTAGGTCGCCCGGCCGGTGTCGTGGAGGAAGGCGTGCTCGGGTCCGACGGAGGGATAGTCCAGGCCGGCGGAGACCGAGTGCGTCTCCAGCGTCTGGCCGTCCTCGTCCTGGAGCACGTAGGTCGCGGCCCCGTGCAGCACGCCGGGGACGCCGCCGGAGAAGCGCGCCGCGTGACGACCGCTGGAGACGCCCTCGCCACCGGCCTCGAAGCCGTGCAGCGCCACCTCGGCGTCGTCGCGGAAGGCGTGGAAGATCCCCATCGCGTTGGAGCCGCCGCCGACGCAGGCGCAGACGGCGTCGGGCAGGCGTCCGACCCGCTCCAGCACCTGCTCGCGGGCCTCCTGGCCGATGACGGCGTGGAAGTCGCGGACCATCGTGGGGAAGGGATGGGGCCCCGTGACCGTGCCGAGCAGGTAGTGGGTGTGGCCGACGTTGGTCACCCAGTCGCGCATGGCCTCGTTGATGGCGTCCTTGAGTGTGGCGCTGCCGGTCGACACCGGGATCACCTCGGCGCCCAGCAGGCGCATCCGGGCCACGTTGAGCGCCTGGCGCCGGGTGTCCACCTCGCCCATGTAGACGGTGCACTCCAGACCCAGGAGCGCCGCCGCGGTCGCCGTGGCGACGCCGTGCTGGCCGGCCCCGGTCTCGGCGATGACCCTCTTCTTGCCCATCCGGACCGTCAGCAGGGCCTGGCCCAGGACGTTGTTGATCTTGTGCGAGCCGGTGTGGTTGAGGTCCTCCCGCTTGAGGAAGATCCGGGCCCCGCCGGCATGCTCGGCGAAGCGCGGCACCTCCGTCAGGGGCGAGGGACGTCCGGTGTAGTCGCGCTGAAGACGCTCCAGCTCGGCCACGAAGGACTCGTCGGCCATCGCCTCGGTCCAGGACCGCTCCAGCGCGTCGAGGGCCGCGACCAGCGCCTCGGGGACGAACCGGCCGCCGAAGTCGCCGAACCTGCCGATCTCGCTCATGCCTGGGCTCCTCCCGACCGACCCTCGACCTGCTCCGGCGCGCCGTGCACCGCCGGGTGCGACCCGGCCGCGATCATCTCGGCCACGGCCTCTCGGGGCGACTCCCCCGTCACCAGGGCCTCCCCCACCAGGACGACGTCGGCCCCGGCGGCCACGAAGGCCATGACGTCCAACGGCCCGCGCACCCCGGACTCGGCGACGCGCACGACGCCCTCGGGCAGCAGGGGGGACAGACGGGCGAAGGTGTCCCGGTCGACCTCCAGGGTGCGCAGGTTGCGGTTGTTGACGCCGATGATCCGCGCCCCGGCGGCGATCGCACGCTGCAGCTCGCCCTCGTCGTGCACCTCCACGAGGGCCTGCATCCCCAGGGACTCCACCCGCTCCAGCAGCCCGACGAGCACCTCCTGCTCGAGCGCCGCCACGATGAGCAGCACCAGGTCTGCGCCGTGCGCGCGCGCCTCCCACACCTGGTAGGGGTCGACGACGAAGTCCTTGCGCAGGATCGGGATGTCCACCCGGGCGCGCACCGCGTCCAGGTCGGCCAGGGATCCGCCGAAGCGGCGCTCCTCGGTCAGGACGCTGATCACGCTGGCCCCGCCGGCCTCGTAGTCGGCCGCCAACGAGGCGGGGTCGGCGATCGCCGCGAGCGCGCCCTTGCTGGGGCTGCTGCGCTTGACCTCGGCGATGACGTGCATCCCCTCCGAGCGCAGGGCCGCGAGCACGTCACGAGCCGGCGCGGCAGTGACCGCGCGCTCCTTCAGCTCCTCCAGGGGCAGGGCCGCACGGCGCTGCGCGAGGTCCTCGCGGACCCCTTCGATGATCTGCTCAAGGACGGTCGACACCCCACCAGGGTAGGCGACCAGAAGCGGTGCTCCGACCACGGGTCGGAGCAGCCGGAGGGTGGGACAGGACGCTCAGGCGCGCGTGCTGGGGCTCTCCAGCGCGTCGACGTGACGGGCGCCGCCGCTCTTGTCGTTGCGCTCCAGCATGTACCACGCCAGCGCGCCGACGGCGAAGAGCGCCAGGCCGATCCACAGGAGCATGCCCGGACCGAAGACGACGCCGTAGCACGCGATGGCCGTGGCGATCAGCATCACCGTGACGCCGATCCAGGCTGCGGTGCTGTGCCCGTGGCTGTCGTGCGCGTCCATGCGTGCTCCTTGTGCGTCCAGATGCTGTCGGTGCGGCGTCCGGGTGAAAACTCCCGGCGCCAGGTTCGGACCTATTGTGCCAGCAGGCCGGTCCGGCGGCACGACCCCCTCAGGCTCCGAGTGTCGGATCCCGGCCCTCGGACAGCTCGGACCACGCGCGGGCCTGCGCCCGGCGCGCGAGCTCGTGGGGGTCGAGCGTCGCCGTCGCGCGCGGCCCGTCCCCGGTGCGGTCGCCGCCCCTGACCGGCCGACCCGACCGGGCCAGGCCCTGCGCGAGCAGGGCCAGGGCTGCGGCGAGGACCGAGGAGGCGAGGGCGACCGCATACCAGGGGGTCGTGGTGGCCGACAGGACCTCCCCGGCGCCGGAGGGCCGCGCCCCACGCGCGAGGAGCACGCCCGCGCAGGAGGCGAGCAGGCCCAGGCTCGCCACCGTGGGGAGCAGCCGGGGCGCCCGGACCAGGGACCCCAGCAGCCCGAGGGCTCCGACCACGGCGGTGGCGGCAACCCAGGAGACCTGCGGGGGCTGCACCTGCGTGGCGGTGCGCGGCAGCCCCGGCGCCAGGCGCACGACGAGGTCGAGCCACGGCTGCGTCGTCGCGAGGAGGAGCAACGACGCGCAGACCAGCGCCGCGAGCCGGGCCCCCCGCGCGTCGAGTCTCATCCGCCCGAGCGCTGCTGGGCCGCCCAGGAGGCGTGCATCCGCGTGTAGACGCCACCGCGCCCGACGAGCTCGCGGTGGTGCCCGGTCTCGACGATCCGCCCGGCGTCCACGACGACCACGACGTCGGCGGCCTCGGCCGTGGACAGCCGGTGCGCGATCGCGACCGAGGTGCGGCCGCGGGTCAGGCCCTCCAGGGCCCGCTGCACCCGGACCTCGGTCGAGGGGTCGACGGCACTGGTGGCCTCGTCGAGCACGAGCAGGTCGGGGTCGGCCAGGTAGGCGCGCGCGATGGCGACGAGCTGCCGCTCCCCCGCCGACAGCGACTCGCCGCGCTGGCCGACCTGGGTCGACAGCCCGTGCGGCAGCGACTCCACCCACGGGTCCAGGCCGAGCTCGGTGATCGCCAGCGCCAGGTCGTCGTCGGTGGCCTCGGGGCGGCCGAAGCGGATGTTCTCGGCCAGGTCGGCGTCGAAGAGGAAGCCCTCCTGGGGCACGAGGACCACCCGGCGCCGCAACGAGTCGAAGGCGATGGTGCGCAGGTCCACCCCGTCGAGCAGGACGCGACCCTCCGTGGGGTCCATGAGCCGGGTGAGCAGCTTGGCCAGGGTGCTCTTGCCCGAGCCGGTCTCGCCGACGATGGCCACCTTGGTATGCGGTTCGAGGACCAGGTCGACGTCCTGGAGCACCGGCTCGCCGCCGGGATAGGCATAGCCCACCCCCTCGAAGGCGACCCGGATCGGGCCACGCTCCTGCCGCACGCCGTCGTCGCCCGGGTCCGACACGTCGGCGGGGGTGTCGATGACACCGATGACCCGGCGCCAACCGGCCACGGCGTTCTGCATCTCGTTGAGGATCTCGGTGGCCATCAGCACCGGCTGGGTGAAGAGGTTGACCAGGAAGAGGAAGGCGACCAGCTGGCCCAGGCTGACCTGGCCCCGCGTGGCCATGACCGTGCCCACGACCAGCACGATCGCCGTGGTCAGGCCGGCGAAGGCCTGCCCCGAGACGAAGGCCATGACGGAGCGGATCTGGGCCCTGACGGCCGAGGCGCGGTGAGCCTCGATGGCGGTGTCGATGCGTTCGGCGGTGCGCTGCTCGACGCCATAGGCCCGGATCGTCACGGCGCCGACGATGGACTCGCTGATCGCGCCCAGCATGTCGCCGACCCGCTCGCGCACGGCACCGTAGGCACGTCCCAGCACGGGCTGGAAGGAGCGCACCAGGAAGGCCAGCGGGACGAAGCAGAGATAGACGACCAGGGCCAGCACCGGGCTGTAGAAGACCATCAGCGCGGTGGCCAGCGCGATCTGGGCCGTCGAGATCAGCAGCATCAGACCGCCGAACTGGACGAACATCGAGATGGTGTCCACGTCGTTGGTCACGCGCGAGACGAGCGAGCCGCGCCGCTCGGTGCTCTGGGTCAGCACCGACAGGTCGTGGATGTGCCGGAAGGCCTTCATCCGCAGCGTGGCCAGGCCGCTCTCGGCGGCGGTGAACAGACGCACGTTGACGAAGTACTGCGCCGAGGCGGTGACGAAGACCACGACGGCGGCGATGAGGATCGCGCGGACCACGAAGCCGGTGTCGGGGCCGCCCGCGGCGAGGATCCCGTGGTCGGTCGTCTGCTGGACCACGAACGGGATCAGGACGCGGCCCAGGGTGGCCACCACCGCGAGCACGACGGTCAGGAGCAGGCCCTGGCGCAGCTCGGGCGAGAGCTGCAGGCCGCGGCGCAGCGTCTGCACCGTGCCCAGCGTGCTCTGGGTGTCGATCCGGCTGCTGCCGGTCTCGTGGGCGTCGGCGTTCGTGCTCATGCGCCCTCCTCCCCTACCCGGCCGGGTTCCTCGGAGCGTTCGACGGCGGCGCGCTCGGCCGCCTCCCGCGCATAGGCGTGCACGAGGTCGGCATAGCCGCGGCAGCGCGCCACCAGCTCCTCGTGGGAGCCCCGGTCCACAACCGTGCCCCGCTCGAGGTAGACCACCTCGTCGGCCAGCATGATCGTGGCCATCCGGTAGGCCACCACGAGCACGGTCATGCCCTCGCTGGCCGAGCGGAGGCCGGCGAGGATGGCCTGCTCCACCGAGGGGTCCACGGCGCTGGTCGCGTCGTCCAGCACGAGCAGGCGCGGCTGACGCCACACGGCGCGGGCCAGGGCGATGCGCTGGCGCTGGCCGCCGGAGAGCGTCCCGCCCCGTTCGCCGATCACCGAGTCCAGCCCGTCGGGCAGCTCGCCCACGAAGCCGTCGGCCTGGGCGATCCGCAGCGCACGCCACACCGACTCGTCGTCGGAGTCGGCGCCCAGGGTGACGTTGCCGCGCACGCTGTCGTCGAACATGAAGGTCTGCTGCGCGACCAGGGTCGCGTGGGCCGGGATCTGCCCCTGGGCCAGCTCCTGGACCCGGACGCCGTCGAGCAGCACCGTGCCCGAGTCGGCGTCGACCAGGCGCAGCGCGATGTTGGTGAGGGTCGACTTGCCCGACCCGGTCGGACCCACGAGCGCCACCGTCGCACCGGCGGGGACGTCGAGGTCGACGGCGTGGATGGCGGGGGTCTCCTCGCCCGGGTGGGTGTAGACCACCTGCTCCAGGGTGCTGCTCGCCGGGCCGGTGCCCTCGGCGAGGGTGGTGGTGCCGTACGCCATACCCCCCTCCGAGCGGAGCACGTGCTGGACCCGGTCGTAGCCCACGACGGACCGGGGGATCTCGGCCAGCACCCAGCCCAGCGCGCGGACCGGGAAGGCGAGGACGGAGAAGAGATAGGCCATCTGGACCACGTCGGCGGCGCCCAGCTCGCCCCGGGCCACCTGCCAGGTCCCGGTGCCCAGCACGGCCAGCGTGCCCAGCGTCGGGATCATCTCGATGACCGGCTCGAACGTCCCTCGGGTGCGGCCCACCCGGATGAGGCTGTCCCGCAGGTCGTGGGTGGCCACCCGGAAGCGCTCGGTCTCCTCGTCCTCACGGCCCATCGCCTTGACGACCAGGCCCGCCTCGAAGGACTCGTGGGCGACCTGGGCGACCTCGGCGCGCAGCTGCTGCGCCAGGGTGATCCGCGGCGACATGAAGCGCTGGAAGACCAGGTTGGCCACGAACAGGCCGGGGAAGACGAGCAGGCCGATGAAGGCCAGGAAGGGGTCGACCAGCACCATCATCGTGCCGGCGATGACCAGCATGAAGATGACGCCGATGGCCATCGGCAGGGGGTTGAAGACCTGCCAGGTCGCCTCGATGTCGGCGTGCGCGTTGGACAGCAGCTGCCCGGAGGGGTGCGCGTGGTGCCAGGACAGGGGCAGGCGAAGATACTGCCGCGTGACGTCGCGGCGGTAGCGGGCCTGGAGGTTGAACCCGGCGATCGTGGCGTAGACCCGCCGCAGGATGACGCCGATGACGTTGACCAGGAGCACCAGGACCAGGACGCCGAAGATGAGCCACAGGCCGGTCGCGGTCACCGTGCGCTCCAGCACCGCCGGCTCGATGACGTTGTCGGTCAGCCAGCCGATCGCGCCGGCCGTGCCGACGGTGGCTGCGGCCCACAGGACCGAGCCCAGCACGGCCCACGCGAAGGGGCGGGGCTCGGTGCGGATGCCACCCCAGATCACCTTCAGACCGCGCCGCAGCACTGCTCGCGAGGGTTTGGGGCGCGGGACCGGGGTGGTGACAGTCACGACGAATAGAGCCTTCCGGCGACGACGGGTGGGAGCAACCACCCATTGTGGCACCTCCGTGATGAGATGGAGGTATGCAGTCCACCTCACCGTTGCGAGACCTCATCGCCACCACCGCGCTCCGCCTCGGGCCGGAGGCCCCCACGCTCTGCGACCCCTGGATGGTCAAGGATCTCCTGGCCCACCTGGTGGTACGGGAGTCCCGTCCCGACGTCCTGCCCGGGATCGGCCTGGACCTCGGGCCCCTGACCCGGCACACCGGGCAGGTGCAGGACTCCACGGCACGGGAGAGCTCGATGGAGGAGCTCGCCGAGCAGGTCCGGACCGGCCCACCGTCCTGGTGGCCCACCCGCGTCCCGGCGCTGGACCGGCTGGTCAACACCGCCGAGCTGAGCATCCACCTGGAGGACATGGTCCGGGCCCAGCCCGACTGGTCCCCCACCCCGCTGGACCGGGCCACCCTCGAGGGACTGTGGTCGACGCTGACCAAGGCCGGGCCGGTGCTCTACCGCGGCGCCCCCGTCGGCGTGGTGGCCGTCGCGGAGGGCTACGGGCGCCGTTCGCTGCGCCGCCCGCCCTCGGGCGCCGGCACGGTGGTCCTGCGGGGGACGCCCCTGGAGCTGGTGCTCCACGCCTTCGGCCGCGACCGGGTCGCCCAGGTCGACGTCGAGGGAGCCCCCGAGGACGTGGCCGCTCTCGGTCGTCACCGGCGTGCCGTCTGACCGTCGACCGGCCCCGGGCTGGCTCACGGACGCGGACCCCACGCAGCTCGACCTCGTCCGGGCCCTGGTCCAGCCGATCCTGGCGCTGCGGTCCCAGGTGTCGGGCCGGCCGGTGCTCGTGGCCGTCGACGGCCGCAGCGGGTCCGGCAAGACCGAGCTGGCCGCCACGCTGACCGGACCGCTCACCACCGCCGGCCTGGACGTGACCACCGTCCACCTGGACGACCTCTACCACGGGTGGTCCGGCCTCGCCGCCGCGCTGGGTCCGCTCTGCGAGGGCGTGCTCTCGCCCCTGTCCGAGGGGCTGCCGGGCCGCTACGAGTCCTGGGACTGGCACCGGCACCAGGCCGGGCCCGTCGTCGAGATCGCGCCCTGCGACGTGGTGATCGTCGAGGGGGTGGGTGCCCACGCGGTCCCCTGCTCGGACCTGCTGGACCTGTCCCTCTGGCTCGACGCCCCCGCCCCGGTCCGCCGGGAGCGTGCGCTGGCGCGTGACGGGGACGTCTTCGCCCCGCACTGGGAGCAGTGGGCCCGGCAGGAGGAGGAGCTCCTGGCCGAGCGGCAACCACGTGCCGACGTGCGCATCGACACCGAGACGGGCATCGCCACCTGGGACAGACTGGGACGGTGACCTCCGGCTGGCGGCGCGCCCGTGACGTCGGGCACTTGGTCTGGGACCCGGTGCGCGACGAACTCACCCCAGCCGCGGCCCAGACCCGTGTGCTCCGGCTCCGGTCCCGCGTGTGGCTGATCCTCCAGGCTGCGCTGGGCGCCGCCCTCGCCTGGTGGATCGCCCGCGACCTGCTGGGGCATCCCCTGCCCTTCTTCGCCCCGGTGACCGCGATGATCTGCCTCGGGATGACCTACGGCGACCGCGTGCGGCGGATCGCCGAGCTGACCATCGGCGTGGCGATCGGGATCCTCACCGCCGACATCTTCGTCCACGTCTTCGGATCCGGCGTGTGGCAGATCCTCGCCGTCTGCGTGGTCGCCATGGCCCTGGCCGTGCTGGCGGGGGCGGGCCAGATGCTGATGATGCAGGCCGGCATCCAGGGGGTGATCGTCACCACCCTGGTGGCCGGGGAGGGCGAGGCCTTCAACCGCTGGCTCGACGCGGTCGTCGGCGGCGGGGTGGCTCTCGGGATCGCCATGCTGGCCCCGGTCCGCTCCACCACCGAGCGGCCCCGGGCGCGCGCCACGATGGTGCTCGGCAACCTCGTCGAGGTCCTGACCGACACCGCCCAGGCGCTGCGCAACCGGGACGCGGAGCGTGCCCGGGCCGCCCTCGGGCGGGCCCGGGATCTGTCGACCCAGCTGGAGGCGCTGCGCGACTCCACCGCCGAGGCGCTGGCCGCCGCCCGGCTGGCGCCGCTGCTGTCCCGCGACAGCCGCGACGACGTGCAGGAGGTGCACGCGCTGATGAACCCCCTGGACCTGGCGATCCGCAACGTGCGGGTGCTGGTCCGTCAGGCACACCTGGCCCTGCTCGAGGACCAGCCCGTGCCGGACCGCTACACGGACCTGGTGACCGGGCTGGCGGAGGCCAGCGCCGGGATCCTGGAGCAGCTGGAGCAGCGCGAGCGCCTCGAGGATGCCCAGGAGGACCTGGTCCTCCTGGCCCGCGACTCCACCTGGAGCGCCACGGGTGCGGGCCTGTCGGCCGAGATCATCCGCGGGCAGGTCCGCTCGACCGTGGTCGACCTGCTCGTGCTCTCCGGGATGAGCACCGCCGACGCCCGCAGACGGGTGCCGCCCACGCGCGACCAGCTCGGACCGGACTCGGCCGACCGCTGACGTGCGGCGCCGCCCGGCGGGTGGGCCGGCGCGCTCGGCGCGAGGTCAGTCCAGCGTCGGGCCCGAGGGCCGGGAGTGGTGCTCGATGAGGGCCGCCAGCCGGGAGGCCTCGGCCCGGGCCCGCTCGCCGTCGGCGCGCTGGATGGCCATGATCGAGATCTCGTCGAAGTCGCTGAGCTCGAGCACCGCCCAGGGCGCGCCGCCGGAGAAGCCGACGCGCATGATCTGGGCCCACTCCAGGTCGTGGCTGCGGATGAGGTTGACCACCCGCAGGCCCTCGCGCGAGGGCACGGCCCGGATGACGGCGTAGCGGCTCAGGAAGAAGGCGATGCCGAGGCCGATCAGGGCGATGCTGATGCGGTTCATCAGCTCCATCTCGGGGTTGGAACGCAGGGGCATCGGGCTGTAGACGGCCACCAGCGTGAAGATGACCAACGTCGCCAGGGCGGCGCCGCCCGCGACCCACCGGCCCGTGCTGGGCCGGAAGGTGTCGTAGGCGGCGCGCCGCGGCGTCGAAGGCTGGGTCACCCCACCAGGGTACGGTCCTCGTCCGCCAGGTTGGGCCCCGCCCCGGTCGGCGCCTCCACCCGTGCGGCCCGCTTCCAGACGAAGAAGCCCCAGAGCACGAAGGCGCCGTAGACCGCATACAGGATCGCCGAGGGGTAGTAGCCCGAGTGCCACAGCAGGGGCACACCGACGAGGTCGACGGCGATCCACACCAGCCAGAAGTCGACCCAGCCCCGGGCCATGGCGTAGGTGGCCAGCATCGATCCGACGAAGATCCAGGCGTCGGTCCAGTAGTACCAGCGCGGGGCGGGCCAGCCGGCACCGACCTGGACGAAGACCCACTGGCTCACCACGACCAGCACGGCGGCCGCCAGCAGGTAGGCGGTGCGCTCGCGCACCGTGGCCCACCGCGGCGTGATCGCCGGCGCGTCCTTGGCGCGTCCCTTGCGGGACTGGTTCCAGGCCCACCAGCCGTAGACGCTGGTGATGATGAAGAAGACCTGCCGGGCGGCCTGCCCGAACAGGCTGTGCTCCTGGGGGTTGGCGAACCAGACCCCCATGAAGACGGTGAAGAGCAGGGCGTTGCCGATGATGCCCACCGGCCAGGCCCAGACCTTGCGGCGCATCCCGAGGATGGCCGAGGCCAGGCCGAAGAGGTTGCCGACGACTTCGCGCCAGGCGATGGAGTGACCGGCGATGGTCAGCTGAGCGTTGAACAGGTCGTTCCAGACGTCCACGACGTGCATCCTTTGCGGATCAGGTGGCCGGGACGAGAACACCCCGGGCCACGAACGGTGTGGGCGCCGGGGTGTGCGTGTGAAGCGGACGAGTCCGCCACGGCTCGGGTGGGTATGCGGTGAACGTTCGCCTCATACCGGCACCGCCTGCGCGACGGCTCGCGTGCTGCCTCCCATCCGGACTTTCACCGTCGGTCCTGGAGTTTCACCAGGTCAACCGGCCGCTGGCTGCGGCCGGGTCGCGGACTATCACCGCCGGCTCGGAATTTCACCGACCCCGGAGCACGTGTTGCCCCGCCAGTCTAGCCCCCCGGGCTCAGCCGCAGCGGTGGGTCCGCGCCAGGTCGCGCAGCTGCCCGATCCGGGCCGGCACGTCCTCGGCCCCGTAGACCGCCGAGCCCGCCACGAACACGTCCGCCCCGGCCTCCACGCACTGACCGATGGTGTCGGCGGAGACCCCGCCGTCGACCTGGACCCAGATCTCGCCGCCCCTGCGCCGCACGGCCTCACGGACCTGGGCGACCTTGGGCATCTGGTCGGCCATGAAGGCCTGGCCCCCGAAGCCCGGCTCGACCGTCATGACCAGCACCATGTCGACCTCGTGGAGCAGCTCCTCGTAGGGCGCGAAGGGCGTGCCCGGCTTGAGTGCGAAGGCGGCGCGGGCACCGGCCGCGCGGATGGCGCGCGCGGTGGCCACGGGGTCGCGGACAGCCTCGATGTGGAAGGTCACCGATCGGGCCCCCGCCTCGGCGTAGCCCGGTGCCCACCGGTCGGGGTCCTCGATCATCAAGTGGGCGTCGATCGGGATCGGGCTGACCTTCACCAGCGCCTCGACGACCGGCTGCCCGAGCGTGAGGTTGGGCACGAAGTGGTTGTCCATGACGTCCACGTGCGCCCAGTCCGCGTCGGCGATCCGGGCCAGCTCGCGCTCGAGGTTGGCGAAGTCGGCGGACAAAATGGACGGGCTGATCTGCAACGTGGGATCCGGCATGGCGCTCACCCTAGTGAGGCGTCCGCGCGGCGTCGGAGCAGGGCCACGAACATGCTGTCCGTGCCGTGCCGGTGCGACCACAGCTGCGCCCACAACTCACCCGCCGCCCCCACGCCCTCCAGCGGACGCCCCTCGCGGTCGCGCAGATGCTCGCGCACGTCGATCGCCTCGACGTCGGGGCGCCTCTTCAGCACGTCCTTGACCACCAGCGTCGTCTCCCCGATGTGCGGCGAGCAGGTGGCATAGACCACCACTCCCCCGGGCCGCACCGCGGTGAGCGCCGAGTCGAGCAGCTCGCGCTGCAGGGGCCCCAGCCCGGCCAGGTCCTGCGGGCTGCGGCGCCACCGGGCCTCGGGTCGACGCCGCAGCGCGCCCAGCCCGGTGCAGGGGGCGTCGACGAGCACGCGGTCGTAGGCAGCCGGCTCCTCGGCCCCGACCTCTCGGCCGTCGCCGACGGTGACCTCCACCTGCGCGCCGGCCGCGACGGCGCCCTGGAGCGTGTGCCGCACGAGCTCGGCCCGGTGCGCACTGACCTCGTTGGCGCGCAGGCTCGCCCCGGCCTGCAGCGCCAGGGCGGCCAGCAGGCCGGCCTTCCCGCCGGGGCCGGCGCACAGGTCGAGCCAGCGCTCCGGGCTACGGGCGGGGTCGGGCTCCGCGGCGGGATCATCGTGGAGCGGGACCGCGGCGAGGGCGAGCGGGATGAGCTGGGAGCCGGCGTCCTGCACCGCCGCACGACCGTCGCGGACGGCCAAGAGCTGACCTGGGTCGCCGGAGGGCAACGACCATGCCGTGGGTGCGATCGGGTGCGGGGTCGCCCCGGCCTGCTCGAGCGCGTCGTCCTGCACCAGCCCGGGCCGGGCGACCAGCGTGAGGGGGCCCGGGTCGTTGTGGGCGGCCAGCAGGGTCGGCAGCTCGGCGTCGGCCTCCGCCGCCGTGGCACCGTGCGCGATCAGGGCCGCGCGCAGCGAGCGGACGATCCACACCGGGTGGGAGTGCTCGACCGCCAGCGCCTCGGCCGGATCGGAGACGCCGGCCACGACCGTCTCGAGCCAGTCCTCCCGGCTGCGCTCGCCCACCCGGCGCAGGACCGCGTTGACGAAGCCACCGGCCCCCTGGCTCACGTGCTGCCGGGCCAGCGCCACCGTGGCGCTCACGGCGGCGTGGTCGGGCACCCGCATGGCCAGCAGCTGGTGGACACCGAGGCGGAGCACGTCACGGACGGGGCCGTCGATGCGCTCGGCCGGCCGGTCGGCGGCCACGGAGATGACCGCGTCGTAGAGCCCCTGCATCCGGATCGTCCCGTAGGCCAGTTCGGTCGCGAAGGCCGCGTCCCTGCCCCGCACCTTGGCCCTGCGCAGCGCCTGGGGAAGCTCGAGGTTGGCATACGCCCCGTCCTGGTCGACGGCCCTCAGCACCCGGTATGCGGTGTCCCGCGCCGGGTCCCCCTGCCGCACCCGCGCGGCGGGCCGCTGCGCCGACCGTTGCCTGGGGCCGCGCCGTCCGCGCTCCTCACGCTCAGCCACCGAGGTGCTCTCCTTGCTCAGGACGGACGCCACGGGCCCAGTCCGCAGCAGCCATCGTCTTCTTGCCCAGCGGCTGGACCTGGCCCAGCCGCACGGGACCGGTGCCGGTGCCGACCACGACCTCCCGCTTGGTGGCGTGCACCTGGCCGGGCGCGAGCCGCATACCCTCCGGGAGAGGGCCGGGACCGGCCTCGTCGACCAGTCCCACGGGGAAGATCTTCAGCCGGTCGCCACGCCAGGTCGTCCAGGCGCCCGGCGCGGGCGTGGTCGCCCGGACCCGGCGGTCCACCGCGAAGGCGGGCTGCCCCCAGTCGACCCGCCCGTCCTCCACCTCGAGCTTGGGCGCATGGCTGACGCCTTCGGCCGGCTGGGGTTCGGGCACGAGCACACCGTCCTCCAGACCGTCCATGGTGGCGACGAGCAGGCCGGCGCCGGACTTCGACAGCCGTCCCAGGAGGTCGCCGCTGGTGTCGTCCGGGCGCACGGTCTCGGTCAGCCGTCCCAGCACGGGACCGGTGTCCAGGCCTTCCTCGAGGAGGAAGGTGACCGCACCCGTGACGTCGTCGCCGGCGAGGATGGCGTGCTGCACGGGTGCGGCTCCGCGCCAGGCGGGCAGCAGCGAGAAGTGAAGGTTGACCCAGCCGTGGCGGGGCAGGTCGAGCAGCGCCGGCGGCACGAGACCACCATAGGCGACGACCGCGCACACCTCCGGCTGCCACGCCTCGACGACCTCGCGCGCCTGCGGATCGCGCAGCGTCGTCGGCGTCGCGACGGGCACCGCGGCCTCCTCGGCCGCGACCCTGACCGGGCTGGGACGCGTGCTGCGCCCGCGCCCGGCCCGGGCGTCGGGTCTGGTGAGCACACCGACCACGTCGTGGCGGGAGCCCAGCAGGGCCTGCAGCGAGGGGACGGCGACCTCCGGCGTGCCGGCGAAGACGACCCTCATCGTGCCGTGCGCATCGATCGGGCCGTGCCGGACGGCCGTGCCCTACGGATCGAGCGCGCGGGCCCCGTCAGAGCTGGTCCGCCTCGTCGGAGATGGAGCTGCGGAACTGCGAGGGGTCGTCCACCTGCAGGACCGCGATCTCCTCACCCTGCGCGCGCAGGAGCTCGTGCCGCTCGCGGCGACGGCGCTCCTGGTCGATCGGGTCCGGGACCGGGGCCGCGGCGATCAGGCGCTGGGTGTAGTCCTCCTGCGGGTCCTCCATGATCTGGGCGCGCGGCCCGGCCTCGACGACCTTGCCGTTCTGCAGCACGACGACCTTGTGCGCCAGCAGGTCCACCACCGCGAGGTCGTGGCTGATGAACAGGCAGGCGAAGCCGAACTGGTCCTGGAGGTCGGCGAAGATCTTCAGCACGCGGGCCTGGACCGACACGTCCAGGGCGGAGGTCGGCTCGTCGGCGACCAGCAGCTCGGGCTCGAGCACCAGGGCGCGGGCCACGCAGATGCGCTGGCGCTGGCCACCGGAGACCTCGTGCGGGTAGCGGTTGTAGACCTCGCGGGGCAGCTCGACGGCCTCGAGCAGCTCGTGGACCTTGTCCTGGCGGCTCTTGCGGTCACCCACCCCGTGCACCACCATCGGCTCGGCGATGCAGTCACCGATGGGCAGACGCGGGTTCAGCGAGGCGGCCGGGTCCTGGAAGATGACGCCGATCCGCTTGCGGAGGGCCTTCTTCTCCTTCTTGCCCAGGGACGTGACGTCCTGGCCGAGCAGGCGGAACTCGCCGCTGGCTGCGGGGATCAGACCCAGCGCGCAACGGCCGATCGTGGACTTGCCCGACCCGGACTCGCCGACCAGACCGACGATCTCGCCCTTGCGGACGTCGAAGGAGACGTCGTCGACGGCACGGAACGGCGGCTTGCCCAGGCGCTGGTACTCGATGACCAGGTTGCGCAGCTCGATCGCGAGCGGGGCGTCCGCATCGACCTCTTCCTTGACGTTGATCCCCATCTGGCCGCGGCCTGCGCCCATGCGCGGGACCGAGGCGAGCAGCATCTGGGTGTACTCGTGCTGCGGGCGCAGGAGCACCTCCTCGACGGTGCCGCGCTCGACGATCTCGCCCTTGAACATCACGGCCACGCGGTCAGCCATGTCGGCCACCACGCCCATGTTGTGGGTGATGAGCAGGATGCCGGTGTTGAGCTTGTCCTTCAGGGACCGCAGCAGGTCGAGGATGTCCGCCTGCACGGTGACGTCGAGGGCCGTGGTCGGCTCGTCGGCGATGATGATCTTGGGGTCGCAGCTGATCGCCATCGCGATGACCACGCGCTGACGCTGACCGCCGGAGAGCTCGTGCGGGTACTTCTTCATCTGCCGCTCGGGCTCGGGGATGCCGACCATGCCCAGCAGCTCGACCGCGCGGTCCGCCGCCGCCTGGCCGCGGGCCACGCCGTGCAGCTCCATCGACTCCATCATCTGGGTCTGGATGGTCAGCACCGGGTTGAGCGCCGTCATCGGCTCCTGGAAGACCATGGCGACGTCGTTGCCGCGAAGCCGGCGCATGTTGCGCTCGGAGAGGCGGCCGACCTCCTTGCCTGCCACGTTGACCTGGCCACCGATGCGCGCGTTGCTGGGCAGCAGGCGCATGGCGGTCATCGAGGTCACCGACTTGCCGGAGCCGGACTCGCCCACGAGGGCGACGACCTCGCCGGGACGGACCTTCAGGTCGACTCCCTTGACGGCGTGGACGCTGCCGAACTCGGTCTTGAACCGGACGTCGACATCGTCGAAGGCGAGCACGACCTCTTCGTCGGCACCCGGGGTGCCGGAGCCGGTGTAGTGCTGGCCGGAGAAGTTGTCAGTGGTGGTCGTCATCAGTCAGCAGTCCTGTTCTGACGGGGGTCGAAGGCGTCACGGAGTCCGTCACCCAGGAAGTTCACGGACAGGGCGATGGACAGGATGATCATGCCGGGCCACCAGAAGAGCCACGGCCGGGTCTGGAAGGCGGTCTGGTAGTCCGAGATCAGCTTGCCCAGCGACGTGTCGGGTGCCCGCACGCCCCAGCCGAGGAAGGACAGCGCTGACTCGACCAGGATGGTGGCGGCGATGGCCAGCGTGGCGCTGACGATGATCGTGCCGATCGTATTGGGCAGGATGTGCTTGAAGATGATGCGACCGGAGCCGGTGCCGATCGCCTCGGCCGCAGTCACGAACTCGCGCTCACGCAGGGAGAGCACCTCTCCGCGCACGAGACGGGCCAGACCGGCCCAGCCGGTGAAGCTCAGCAGGATCGCCAGCGGCCAGATGCCGCCGTCGCTCATCTTGCCGAAGACGGCGGCCAGCACCAGGACCGGGATGACGATGAACAGGTCGGTCAGACGCATCAGCACCGACTCGATCCAGCCGCGGTAGTAGCCGGCCAGCGCACCGATGAGCGTCCCCAGGATCGAGGACACGATGCCGACGGTGAAGGCCACGATGAGGGAGCGCTGGGTCCCACGCATGGTCAGGGCGAAGTAGTCCTTGCCGGCGTTGTCCTGGCCGAATGGATACTCCCCCACCTCGAAGGGCCACAGCTTCAGGGTCGGCTTGCCGCGGTTCTCGACCAGGCCACCCTCCCAGAAGTTCTTGTCCCACCAGCCCGGGATGATCCCGTAGCCGATGGAGGTGAACGCGAAGACGGTGATCCCGACCAGGATGAGGAGGGAGACCATCGCGCCGCGGTGGCGCAGGAAGCGCCGCCAGACGAGCTGGCCCTGGGAGTAGGACTTCTGGCTGAGGTCGAGCTGCTTCTCGACGGAGTACTTGCTGTCGACGTCGGTGACGGTCGGGGTGATCGGCGGCTCGGGACGGTTGTCCTCGGGCGGGGTGGGCCGGTCGGTCATCTCATGTTCCTTCGGGTCTGAGCCGGTCGGGGGATCTGGGGAGCGCTGGCGTCAGCGGCGCTCACCGGCGGATCCGTGGGTCGAGGAAGGCGTAGGCGAGGTCGGCCAGCATGTTCATCAGCACGGCGGCGCCGCCGGCGACCAGGTAGTAGGCCATGACGGGACCGGGATCGATGGTGTCCAGGCCTTCGCGGAACATCGCCCCCAGGCCCTTCCAGCCGAAGATGGTCTCGGTGATGACGGCGCCGCCCAGCAGGGCCGCGAAGTCGAAGGCCACGATCGTGGTGATCGGGATCAGCGCGTTGCGGAGGGCGTGCTTGGTGTAGACCACGCGGTCCGACAGGCCCTTGGAGCGTGCCGTGCGGATGTAGTCCTGGTTGATCGTCTCCAGCATCGAGGCGCGGGTGTAGCGCGAGTAGCCGGCGATCGAGACCAGGGTCAGCACCATGGTGGGCAGGATGAGCTGCACGCCCCAGTTGAAGATCTCCTCCCAGAAGGTCCCCTGGAAGCCGGGGACGCCGGAGCCGATGGTCGAGATCGGACGCGGCTTGAGCTTGAGGAATCCGGACCAGGCCCGCAGGAGGTTGTCCATGAAGATGAGGAAGCCGAACGCGACGGCGGTGCCGATGCTCACGGCCATCGCCGTGCGGCGCTCGAAGCCGCCGAAGAACCAGCCGACGGCAGCCCCGACGAGGACCGCGACGGCGAGCAGGCCGAGCACGACCAGCCAGGTGGGGTTCTCCAGGATCGGGTCGGTGACGAAGTAGGCGATGATGCCCAGCCCCAGGGTGATGACACCGGCCGTGGTGACCTTCTTCTGGGACAGGCCGACCGTCATGGTCAGGAAGAAGGCCAGGGCCAGGGCGCCGCCGATGATGATCAGGGGCAGGCCCAGGGCGGGACGGCGCCACCAGCCGATCTGGTCGAAGTAGTAGACGGCCCCGAACACGACCCCTGCGGTGACCAGGAAGGTGAGAACCTGGCGCTTGAGGTCGCCACCGAGGACGGAGGCGACGAGGATCGCGAAGACCAGCGCGATCACCGCCATGGTGGTCAGGCTCAAGGCGGGATCGGCTATCCAGTTGTTGAAGCGGACCGCCCCGTAGACCTTGAGCAGGACGGCCGCCCAGAAGACCGGCAGCGAGTAGAAGATGAAGGCCAGGAAGGTGATGGCGTAGTCGAAACCGGAGTACTGCCGGATCGCCGACAGCACGCCCAGCGTGATGCCGATGATGATCGCCAGCACGACCGAGAGGCTCACGAGCCGGAGGCTGGCGCCCGCCGAGTTCACCAGGAGCGTGTTGATGTTGGCACCGTCCCGGGAGCTGCCCAGGTCGCAGGACAGGACCAGGCACTTGCTCGCGCCGGCCAGCCAGGTGAGGTACCGCTGGTACCACGGCATGTCGAGGTTCATGTTCCGGATCCGCGCCGCCATGAGCTGTTCGCGGTTCTCGTTGCGGCTCTCCCGCAGGTCTGCGAGCGGGTCACCGGCGTTGATGGTCGCGAAGAACATCAACGCTGATCCCAAGAGCAGGACCACCGCGGAGATGGCGATCCGGCGAAGAATGAACTGGAGCACGAGAGGTCTGGCCTTCCTGCAGGTGTTGCCACGTCGGCGTGGCGTGTGACCGGGAGACTCTACTTCACTTCGCGGGCGATGACTACAGCACTGGAGTCTGCGGCGCGTCGGTGGTGGTCACCCGGGTCGACGACGAGTCGGACGCGTGTCGGGAGGGGCTGGGCGTGCGGCGGGGCGGGAGGGCCATGCCCTCCCGCCCCGTGCTGGTTGCGCACACGTGGTGCGGCTCAGAGCCTCACCACAGGCTGCGGGAAAGTCCCGTCAGATCACTGGGCGCGGACCCACTGCTCGGCGTTCCACGACACACCGGTCTGGACCGAGGTGTGGCGGACGTTCTCGAGCGTCAGGTCGTAGCCGACGACGCCCGGGTGCGCGAACACCGGGATGCCGTACAGGTTGTCCCAGAGCAGCTTCTCGATGATCTTGGTCTGCTCCAGGTGGACGGCCGGGTCGTTCGAGGTGGCCAGGGCCTCCCAGGCCGCGTCGACCTCCTCGTTGGAGAACTGACCGAAGTTCTGGCCACCGCCGGTGGAGTAGATCGGCTGACCAGAGGCGATCTGACCCGAGCCGGCCCACGCGAAGAGCGCGACCTCGTAGTCACCGTTGGCGAGCGTGCCGCCGTCCTCGAAGAACTCGGGGTTGCCCACGTCGGTGATGTTGAAGCCGACCTCGTCGCAGGAGGCCTTGATGGCGGTGACCTCGTCGGTGCGACGCTGGTTCGGGCCGGAGTAGCCGATCCGGACCTCCACGCCGTCCTCGAGGCCGGCCTCGGCGAACTTCTCCTTGGCCTTCTCGATGTCGACGGTGTCGTAACGGCCGTCGTAGGCCGCGTCCAGGACCTCCTGGTAGTCGTCCTGGAACGGGAACTTCTCGCGCAGGTTCATGACCTCAGCCTCGGGGTTGATCGGCTGGATCAGGTTCTGGACGATGTTCTCGCGGGGGACGCAGTAGGCGAAGGCCTCGCGGGCGGCCAGGCCACCCTCCTCGTCGGAGAAGATGCTGCCCTCGGCGAAGTTGAAGTCGAGGTGCTCCCAGGTCATCTCGTCACCGGTGAGCACACCGACGGTGTCCTGCATGCCCTCCAGCTCGGTCAGGGTGTCGACCGTGGCCTGCGGCTCGATGACGTGGATGTCGAGGTTCTGCAGCGCCTGGACGTGGGTCTCCGGGGCGGCGAACGCGAAGCGCAGGTTGCCGGTGGCCGGGGCCGGGCCGTAGAACTGCTCGTTGGGGACCAGGGTCAGGGACTCGCCCACCTCCCAGGTGGAACCGTCCAGCGTGTAGGGACCCGAGGAGGGCACCAGCGCGGGGTCGGTGACCGTGTAGTCCGGGAACAGCCAGCCCTTGTTCCAGAACTCCGAGACTTGGGCCACGGTCTCGCCGTCGCCGTTGAGGATCGCCTGAGCCAGCTCGGCGGGCTCCAGACCGGCCTCCTGCGCCGCGATGTGCGAGGGCAGGGCGCCGGAGACCATGAGCTCCCAGTCGGGGTAGGCCTCGGGGTAGGTGATCGTGAACTCCTTGGAGTCGACCTCGGTCTCGGGGGCCTCCGGGACGTACTTGCCGAAGGTGTCCGAGACGGGGTCGAAGCCCAGCGCGTCGACGCCACCGAGGGCCTCGGGGTTGCTGGAGGCCCACTCGAGCAGGAAGTCGTTGGCGGTGACCGGGACACCGTCGGACCAGACAGCCTCGTCGGAGATGGTGTACTTGACGGTCAGCGGGTCCTCGGACTCCACGGTGTAGGAGCCGAACCACTCGTTCGGGTAGATGGCACCGTCGGTGCCCCAGTACCAGAAGCCACCGAACAGCTGGTTGTTGACGACCGAGTTGTAGGTGGAGTTGGTGGAGGAGGTCGCGCCGTTGTAGGCGTTGTACTGCTCGCTACCGGTGGAGAAGACGACGGTGTCGTCGTTGGTCTCGAACTCCTGGTCGGACTTGCCGGTCGAGCCAGCAGCCGCACCCTCGCCACCCTCGGTGGAGCCGGCGCCGTCGGTGGAGCCCGCGTCGTCGGTGGCGCCGCCCTCGTCGGTGGCGCCGCCCCCGTCGGTGCTGCCCTCGTCGGTGCCACCCTCATCGGTGGCGGCGGGGGCGGGGGTCTCGGTCTCGGGGTCGGACGTGCAGCCGGCCAGCACGACGGCTCCGGCAGCAACGAGCGCCATGGTTGCGCGCCTGATCTTCAATGTTCCTCCTAGTGAGTAGCCCGTGCCCCGGGACGGCCACCATGGCCGCACCCCTGAAAGCACGAACCGGGGGGATTGCGCTGACGACATTAGGCACGTTGTCGCGCGCAGGTCTAGCCATGCGTCCGGAGGTTGACTGGATCGTTACGTATTTGAGACTTGACTCAGTGTTCCGTGACCCGATGGTGATCACGCCAGCGGATCGGGTGCGTCCAGGACCATGCGCACGCCCTCGCCCGCCTTGCGCAGGCTCAGCCCCGCGCGCACCTCACGCACGGACCGGGCGAGCTCGCCCGCCGGACCCTCTCGGATCACCGCGCGGCAGGAGCCGTCGGGAGCGGCTGCCTGGGGGCCCAGCGCCCGGTGGCCGGCCGCGTCCAGGTGGGCCACGACCTGCTGCACCGCGTCCTCCGGGCCCCGGACGCCGACATGCCGCAGCACGGGCGGCAAGGACAGCGACGTCCGCTCGGCCAGCTCACGGGCGGCCAGCCCGACGGGGTCCCACCGCACGAGGGACTCGACCGCCGGGATGCCCGCGTGGGGCGGTGCGCCGCAGAGGACGACCTCGGCTCCCGGGCACGCGAGCCCGGCCGCGGCGCACCACCGCCGCAGCGACTCGACACCGGCGTCGAGGCTGGGCCGGTCCAGGAGCCGCCAGGCGTCGAGGAGCACCACGGCGCGGTAGCCCACCTCCGCGACCGGCTCGGCACCAGGTGTCGCCACCACCAGGGCAGGAGCGCTGCCCACCCCTGCGACGACCTGCGGACCACCTGAGCGGATCACCGTGGTGCCGGGGAAGGCGCGGCCCAGCTCTTCGGCCGTCCGCTCCTCCCCCACCCCTCGGGACCGCAGCCGGGTCGACCCGCAGCTGCGGCAGCCCGGAGGTCCCGGAGGCGTGCGCGTGCACCACAGACACGTCGGCGGTGAACCCCCCGCCGACAGGCCCAGGGGTCCGTGGCACTCCGGGCAGCGGGCCGGGGTGCGGCAGTCCGCGCAGGCCACCGACACCAGATAGCCCGCCCTGGGCACCTGGACCAGGACCGGTCCGGAGCGAAGACCCTCACGGAGGGCACGCAGGGCGACGGACGGGAGCCTTGCCGTGCGGGCGGCTGCATCCCGTTCGTCGGCCCGGCCCTCCCCCGCGACGATCACGCGGGGCGCCGCGGCACGCAGCGGCGCCTGCGCGGGCGAGACATCCGCGACCACGCCCTCGGAGACCCACGACTGCACCGTGACGCTGCGGACCAGACCACCGAGGAGCAGCGCCGCACCCTCGGTCTCCGCCCGCGCCCGCAGGATCTGGCGGACGTGCGGATAGGGCGCCCTCGGCTCCTGATGGAGGTCGTCGCCATCGTCCCAGCAGAAGAACAGCCCGACGTCCGTCACCGGGGCCCAGGCCGCCGACCGTGTCCCCACCGCCACCCGCGAGTGGCCCCGCAGCAGCTGCACGAAGGCCCGGTAGCGCGCCTCCGGCCCCAGGTCGGCCGTGAGCCTGACGCAGGATCCCTCCCCCAGCCTGGCCTCGATGGCGCTCACCACGCGGTCGACGTCCCGGTGGTCGGGCAGGACGCAGACGGCGCCGCGGCCACCGGCGCGGGCCGCGGCCACGGCCTCGGCGAGCGCGGCCGGCCAGTCGTTGTCCGGAGCCTGGCAGGGCAGCGCGGTCCAGGCCGCCGCAGGCGCCTCTCCGGCAGCGACCCGACGCAGGAAGGCTTCGCCCGCCGGGTAGGTCGCCCAGGCGTCGCGGACCTTCTCGGGGCCAGCGGCCCCGGCCTGGTCACCCTCTACGTCAGCCTCAACCGGTGCCGGCCCGACGGCCCCGTCCGGGGCGGGCGGGACCGAGCGCTCGGCACGGGCGTGCCTGGGTGGGACGGCCAGGCGCAGCACGTCGCCGACGCTGCCTCCGTAGTGGGCGGCGACCAGCTCGGCGGCCGCCAGGACCGGGGGCGTGAGCACCGGCTCGCTGCTGACGACGGAGCGCAACGGCTGGAGGCGTCCCCCGTGCTCGGCCGCGGCGGCACGCTCCACGAGGAAACCGTCGTGGTCCCGGCCCGCGAAGCGGACCCTGACCCTCACACCGGGCCGGGCGTCCGCGTCGAGGTCCGCAGGGACGAGGTAGTCGAAGGGCCGGTCGAGGTGGGCCAGGCCGGTGTCGACCAGGACCTTGGCGATCGGGTCGCGCTCGGCGACCGGACGGTCGGAGACCGGCCCGGAGCGGCGGGAGCGGGTGCCCGACCGCGGCTGCGGGACGGGCACGAGCGAGAGCTGCTCGCCAGCGCTCACACCGCGGCGCGGAGGTCCTCGACGCGGTCCAGACGCTCCCAGGTGAAGGCGTCGTCCACACCCTCGGCCGAGGTCCGGCCGAAGTGGCCGTAGGCGGCGGTCGGCGCGTAGATCGGACGGAGCAGGTCGAGCTCCTCGACGATGGCGGCAGGCCGAAGGTCGAAGACCTTGGTGATGGCGTCCTGGATCCGGTCCACCGGCACGGTCTCGGTGCCGAAGGTCTCGACGTAGAGGCCGACGGGCTGGGCCGTGCCGATGGCGTAGGCGACCTGGATCTCGCAGCGCCGGGCCAGACCGGCGGCCACCACGTGCTTGGCGACCCAGCGGACCGCGTAGGCGGCGGACCGGTCGACCTTGGAGGGGTCCTTGCCGGAGAACGCGCCGCCGCCGTGGCGGGCCATGCCGCCGTAGGTGTCGACGATGATCTTGCGCCCGGTCAGGCCGGCGTCGCCCATCGGGCCACCGATGGTGAAGATCCCCGTGGGGTTGACCAGCATCCGGTAACCGTCGGTCTCCAGGTCGATCCCGGTGTCCCGCGCCTGGTTGAGGACCGGGGTGATGACCCGCTCGCGGATGTCGGGGGTGAGCTGGTCGGTCAGCGAGATGCCGGCGGCGTGCTGGGTGGACAGCACGACGGTGTCCAGGCGCACGGCGCGATCGCCGTCGTAGGCGATGGTGACCTGGGTCTTGCCGTCGGGGCGCAGGTAGTCCAGCTCGCCGCTCTTGCGCACCTCCGAGAGACGCTCGGCCAGGCGGTGGGCCAGGAAGATCGGCACCGGCATGAGCTCGGGGGTATCGTCGCAGGCGTAGCCGAACATCAACCCCTGGTCGCCGGCGCCCTGCAGATCGAACCGGTGGGCCGCGTCGTCGGAGCGGCTCGCCAGCGCCGTGTCGACGCCGACCGCGATGTCCTGCGACTGCTCGCCGATGGAGACCTCGACGCCGCAGGTGCGGCCGTCGAAGCCCTTGTGGGAGTTGTCGTAGCCGATCGACAGGATCGTCTCGCGCACGATCCGCGCCACGTCCGCGTAGCCCTCGGTGCGGACCTCCCCGGCGACGTGCACCAGACCGGTGGTGACCATCGTCTCGACCGCGACCCGGGAGTGCTTGTCCTGACGGAGCAACTCGTCGAGAATCCCGTCGCTGATCTGGTCGCAGATCTTGTCGGGGTGTCCCTCGGTGACGGACTCGGACGTGAACAGGCGTGCCATATGGGTCTCCTCGACGGCGTGCAGCGGCTGCTGACTGACAGGTGAGAAGTCTACGTCCGGCCTCCCACAGACCCGGCCAGGAGGTAGAGGTGGTGGAGGTGGTGGAGGTGGATGTCGTGGTCGAGGGGCTGCGGTGGTGCGGGCCGCTACGGCAGCTCGGGGGCTACCGCGTCCCAGATGGCCTGCGCGATCTGCGTCTTCGGCGCCGGTCCCACGCTCACGACGTCCTCGCTGCCCGGGCGCAGGATGTGGACGGTGCTGGAGTCCTCGCCGAAGGTCTTGTCCACCCCGACCTCGTTGGCCACGAGCAGGTCGCAGCCCTTGCGTCGGAGCTTGGCCCGGGCGTGGGTGATCACGTCACCGCTCTCGTCGCCCGTCTCCGCGGCGAAGCCGACGATGTATGGGGTGCTGGCGCCTCCGCGGTCCGTCACCAGGCCGGCGAGGATGTCCGGATTGCGCACGAGCTCGACGACCGGTGCGCTCTCGTCGCCCTCGCCGTGGGTCTTCTTGATCTTGGTCCCGACGTAGTGGGCAGGACGGAAGTCGGCGACGGCGGCGGCCATGAGCACGACGTCGACGTCTCCCCCCGCCACGGCCCCCGTCACGACCTCCTGGAGCTCACGGGCGGACTCGACCGGCACGACGGTGCATCCCTCGGGCACCGGCAGCTCGACGTTCGCCGAGGCGAGCGTCACCCGGGCGCCGCGTCGTGCGGCCTCGGCCGCCACCGCATACCCCTGCTTGCCCGACGAGCGGTTGCCGAGGAAGCGCACCGGGTCGAGCGCCTCGCGGGTGCCACCCGCGGAGACGAGGACGTGCCGGCCGGACAGGTCCTGCTGCCCAGCGGCTCCGTCGAGCTCGTGCGCGGAGCCTCCCTCAGTGCCTGCCTCGACCCGCTCCAGGGCCGCTCGCACGATCTCCTCGGGCTCCGGCAGCCGTCCGGGGCCGGTGTCGACGCCGGTCAGACGCCCGGAGTCGGGCTCGATGACGGTGACACCGCGCTCGCGCAGGAGGGCGACGTTGGCGACGGTCGCGGGGTGCTGCCACATCTCGGTGTGCATGGCCGGGGCCATGACGACCGGGCAGCGGGCCGTGAGGAGGGTGTTCGTGAGCAGGTCGTCGGCGATGCCGTGCGCCGCGCGGGCGAGCAGGTCGGCCGTCGCGGGGGCCACGAGCACCAGGTCGGCCTCCTGGCCCAGCCGGACGTGGTTGACCGAGGGGACCTCGTCCCAGACCTCGCTGGTCACCGGCTGGCCGCTGAGGGCCTCCCAGGTGGCGGCGCCGACGAAGTGGAGGGCGGCCGCGGTCGGCACGACCCGGACCTGGTGCCCGCCCTCGGTGAGGAGACGCAGGACGAGCGCGGCCTTGTAGGCCGCGATCCCGCCGGAGACACCGAGGACGATGCGCACGCTGGGGGCCGCCGTCGGTGGGTCAGTTCTCGGGCTGGCTGACGTGCAGCTTGCCCTGCTCGATCTCCTGGAGGGCGATCGAGAGCGGCTTGTCGGTGGCGTCGGCCTCGACGAGCGGGCCGACGTACTCCAGCAGCCCCTCCGAGAGCTGGGCGTAGTAGGCGTTGATCTGGCGGGCCCGCTTGGCGGCGTAGATCACCAGGGCGTACTTGCTGTCGGCGTGCTCCAGGAGCGCGTCGATCGGGGGGTTGGTGATGCCGTCCGGGTGGGCGATGGAGCCGGTCACGTCTGTCACGAATCCTTATCGGGGTTGGGGTCAACCATCAATGATACGAGTTGTTCGGTCGCGCGGGCGACATCGTCGTTGACGATGATCACGTCGAACTCGTCCGCAGCGGCCAGCTCGGTGCGTGCGGTGCGGAGCCGGACCTCCCGCTCCTCCTCGCTCTCGGTGCCCCGACCGACCAGACGGTGGACCAGCTCGTCCCAGGACGGCGGGGCCAGGAAGACGAACAGCGCCTCCGGCATCGCCTCCCGCACCTGACGGGCCCCCTGCAGATCGATCTCCAGCAGCGCGGGGCGCCCTTCGGCCAGAGCCTGGACCACCGGGCCACGTGGCGTCCCGTAGCGCGCCCGGCCGTGGACGACCGCCGACTCCAGGAGCTGACCCTCCTCCTCGAGGCGGGCGAACTCGGCGTCGTCGACGAAGAAGTAGTGGTGCCCGTCGACCTCCCCCGGGCGAGGTGGCCTGGTCGTCGCCGAGACGGAGAGCCACACCTCGGGGTGGTGCTGCCGCACGTGGGCGGCCACGGTCCCCTTGCCCACCGCGGTGGGCCCGGCCAGCACCACCAGCCTTCGCTCCCCCGACGCCGGGTCCGCAGGAGCGTGCGCTGGCTGGCCGTTCAGCTGTCGCCGAAGCGGTCGAGCAGGGCGGCGATCTGGTTGGCACCGAGCCCTCGGACGCGCCGGCTCTCGGAGATCCCGATCTCCTCCATCACCTGGCGGGCACGCACGCGGCCCACGCCGGGGAGGGACTCGAGCAGCGCCGAGACCTTCATCTTGCCGATGACGTCATTGGCCTTGCCCTCGGCGATGACGTCCTTGAGCGAACCCTGGGCGTTCTTGAGGCGATTCTTCACGGCGGCGCGTTCGCGACGGGCAGCGGCAGCCTTCGCGAGCGCCTCGGCTCGCTGCTCGGGCGTCAGCTGGGGAAGGGCCAACGGTCTCACTCCTTGGATTGCTCGGGCGCGGGCGTCGAAGGCCCACGTGAGCGAACTTATCTAGTTCCGTGCGCCACTGCCAACCGACCCAGGTGCTGCGCCGGGCCCGGGTCAGCGCCCCAGCGCCGCGCCGAGACGTTCGGTCCAGGTGGACGCGCTGGTCCGCAGCGAGGCCGGGTCGGGTCCGGCGCGCAGGATCCCCCTGCTGATGGGGACCAGGACGCGCTCGGTCACGCCGGCGAAGGCGCGTGCCACGTCGTCGGCGTCGGCGCCCTGGGCGCCCACCCCGGGGGCGAGGATCGGGGCCCCCGACGAGACCAGGTCGATGCCCAGCTCCGCCGGCGTGCGCGGCAGCGTGGCTCCGACCACGAGCCCGATGTCTCCGCAGGGTTGGAGCCCCGCGTTGTCCCTGGCCACGTCGGCGACCACCCGGGCCGCGACGCTGGGGTCGCCGACGAGCTGCACGTCCGCCCCTTCGGGGTTGGAGGTGAGCCCGAGGACGAAGAGTCCTCGGCCGCCCCGACGGGCCAGCTCGACCGCCGGACGCAGCGAGCCGTAGCCCAGGTAGGGGCTGACGGTGACGGAGTCCGCCGCCAGCGGGCTCCCCTCGGCCAGGTAGGCCTCGGCGTAGGCGCCCAGCGTCGAACCGATGTCACCCCGCTTGACGTCCAGCACGGAGATCAGGCCCCGGTCCCGGCATTCCGCCAGGACGGTCTCCAGCACAGCGACCCCGGCGGAGCCGTGGCGCTCGTAGAAGGCCGACTGCGGCTTGATCGCCACGCACGCCCCCGTGACCGCCTCGAGGACGGTCATGCTGAAGGTCCGCACGCCGTCGGCGTCGTCGGGCAGGCCCCACTCGCGCAGGATGTCGGCGTGCGGGTCCAGGCCGACGCAGAGGGGTCCGGCGCTGGCCATCGCCGAGACGAGGCGGGCCCCGAAGTGCTGGGGCCCGGCGTGGTGGGTGCCGACGCGCTGGGTCATCGATCTCTCCTCAGGGATTCCCGGGCCCGCAGGGTCGCGTCCCGGAGAGGGTCGAGCAGGGTGGGGTCGGCCCACAGGGCCGTGCCGAGCTGGACGGCGTCCGCGCCGGCGCGGACCGCGGCCTCGGCGGACGCCGTGTCGTGCACGCCGCCCGAGGCGACCAGCGGGGCACCGGGCCACCTCTGCTCCCCCGCGGCGGTGGCGAGCTCTCTGAGGCCCGCGAGCGTGTGGGCCAGGGTGGAGGGGCCGGCCCACCAGCGGTCTGGGCCCAGACGCACCTGCCCGCAGACCACGACCACACCGGCGCCGCCCGCCACGGCGGCCCGGGCCCGGCCCACGAGGTCCGGCTCGCCGCTGGCGAGGCGGGCGAGGAGCAGCAGGTCCCGGGGAGCCGCCTCCCGCACCCGGGCCATGGAGCGCAGGACCGTCTGGTCGTCCGCGGTGCGCAGGTCGACCTCGACGGCGACGAGAGCCTCGGCGTCCACGCAGCGACGCAGGCCCTGGACCACGGCGGCCAGCTCCGTGGTGCGCCCGCCCTGCACGGCCACGACGACCGACAGTCCGCGGGAGGCCGCCCAGGCGAGGACCGCCTCGGCCGCGCCCGGAGCGACCGGGTGCGCGTCCGCATACTCGACCCCTCCCACCCCCAGGGAGAACAGGTCCGTCCGCCCGGTCCGGACCCGCCCCGCGCCGGCGGCGACGGGGCCGACCACCACCGGCACGTCCGTCAGGTCGGCGCAGCGCGCCAACGGACGGGCGTCGCTGACGGCGCCGGGCCCCAACCAGACGGGAGGGAGGGTATGCGGCTCGAGCCCGCTCATCCGGCCTCCCCTCGCAGGAGCCACTCCCCCGGGACGACCGGCCCCTCGAGGCAGGGGCGCAGGACGGAGGCGGACCGCCCGTCGTGCACGTCGAGGTCGCAGGCGCCGCACAGGCCGGTGCCGCACACCACACCGGCCGCGAGGTCCAGGGCGGCGACCCGGGTGCTGCGTCCGCGCGCCGCCGCGGAGCTGGCGATCTGCCTCAGCGCTGGGACTGGCGCCGCCGCGTAGACCACCGCAGGGTCGATCACGGGGTCGTCCAGCGCCCGGTCGACCGTGGCCGTGAGGTCCTCGGGGAGGGCCAGGATCACCGTGCGGGCGTGGCGTCGCAGGTGGGCGAGGTCCATCTGGTGCTGGGCGTCGGAGGCGCTGAGGATGACGTGCACGGCGCACCCGCGGGCGCGGAGGATCTCCACGAGCCACCGCATGGGCACGGCGCCGCCCTCGTGGGCGACCAGGAGTGCGTCGACGGGCTGGGAGGGCGGGGCGAAGCCCCGGCCGAAGGGACCCAGCAGCCGCAGCCGCTCCCCCACGGAGGTCTCGCGCTCGAGCGGCAGCACCAGCTCGATGCTGGTGCCGTGGATCTCGTCGACCGTGACGCCACCGAGCCAGAAGACCTCCGGGAGGAGGCGCCCTGCGGCCGGGTCGATCGGGCGGACCACGATCTGCCCCGGGCGCGCGGCGCTCCACCTGGCGTCGTCCTCCGGCACCACGAGGTTGACGACGTCGTGGCTGCCGGCCGGGCGGACCGCCGTGACGACGGCGGTCACGCCCGCCCGACCAGCCCCAGGAGGCGTCCTCACCCCGTGCTCGTGAGCGCTCACGCCGAGGCGGTGCCCACGGCCTGCCGGCTGTAGAGGTCCAGGGCGGCCGCGTGCTCCTGGAGGGAGGCGACCTGCAGCGGACCCTCGCGCATGGCCTCGATGCCGAGCACCGCGACCGAGAGCTGCTGGACCGTGGTGATGATCGGCTTGTCGAGGCTCGTGGTGGCCGCGCGGATCGCATAGCCGTCGACACGGGCGTCCCGGCCCGAGGGCGTGTTGATCACCATGTCGACATCGCCCGCCGTGATCCGCTCGACGATGGTCGCCTCCCCGTCCTCGCCGTGGCCCTGGCTGTGCTTGCGGACCACCTCGGCCGGGATACCGTTGCGGCGCAGCACGTCCGCCGTGCCCTCGGTCGCGATCAGGGTGAAGCCCAGGTCGACCAGCCGCTTCACCGGGAAGATCATCGACCGCTTGTCCCGGTTGGCCACCGACACGAAGACCGTGCCCTCGGTCGGCAGCCCGGAGCCGGCGCGCAGCTGGCTCTTGGCGAAGGCCGCGCCGAAGCCGGCGTCGATGCCCATGACCTCGCCGGTCGAGCGCATCTCGGGGCCGAGGATGGAGTCGATCGCCTGGCCGGTCTGGGTGCGGAACCGCCGGAAGGGCAGGATCGCCTCCTTCACCGAGAAGGGCGCGTCGCCCGGCATCGCCCCGCCGTCGACCTCGGCTGGCAGCAGGCCCTCCTCGCGCAGCTCGGCGATGGAGGTGCCGAGCATCACCCGGGCCGCGGCCCGTGCCAGCGGCACGCCGGTGGCCTTGGCCACGAAGGGCACGGTCCGGCTGGCGCGCGGGTTGGCCTCCAGGACGTAGAGCACGTCCTGGGCGAGGGCGAACTGGATGTTCATCAGGCCGCGGACGCCGATCGCCTCGGCCAGCTTGAGGGTCGCCGCCCGGACCTCCTCCATCTCGCTGCGGCCGAGGGTGAACGGCGGCAGGACGCAGGCCGAGTCGCCGGAGTGGATCCCGGCCTCCTCGATGTGCTCCATGATCCCGCCGATGTAGAGATCGGTCCCGTCGTAGAGCGCGTCGACGTCGATCTCCACGGCGGTGTCGAGGAAGCGGTCGACCAGCACCGGGTTGTCGGGCATGGCCCGGGTGGCGCGACCGACGTACTCGGCCAGTGACTGGTCGTCGTAGACGATCTCCATCCCCCGCCCGCCCAGGACGTAGGAGGGGCGGACCAGGACCGGGTAGCCGATCTCGCGGGCCACGTCCAGCGCCTCGCCGACGGTGTAGGCGATGCCGTGCCGCGGTGCGACCAGCCCGGTCTCGGCCAGGACGCGGCCGAAGGCGCCACGGTCCTCGGCCAGGTCGATCGCCTCGGGCGAGGTGCCCACGATCGGGACGCCCTCGGCCTTGAGCGCCGCCGCCAGGCCCAGCGGGGTCTGCCCACCGAGCTGGACGATCACCCCGGCCAGGGGGCCGGCCTGCCGCTCGGCGTGGATGACCTCGAGCACGTCCTCCAGGGTGAGCGGCTCGAAGTAGAGCCGGCTGGAGGTGTCGTAGTCGGTGGAGACCGTCTCGGGGTTGCAGTTGATCATGACCGTGTCGAAGCCGGCCTCGCGCAGCTCGAGCGAGGCGTGCACGCACGAGTAGTCGAACTCGACACCCTGGCCGATGCGGTTGGGACCCGAGCCGAGGATCACCACGGCCGGACGCTGGCGCGGCGCGACCTCGGTCTCCTCGTCGTAGCTGGAGTAGTGGTAGGGCGTCAGCGCGGCGAACTCCCCGGCGCAGGTGTCCACGGTCTTGTAGACCGGGCGGACCCCCAGGGCGTGCCGCACGCCGCGGACCACGCTCTCTACCAGGCCGGTGAGCTCGCTGATCTGGGCGTCCGAGAAGCCGTGGCGCTTGGCCAGCCGGAGCAGCTCCGGCGTGAGCCGCCCGCCCGAGTCGGCCCGGGCCTCGCTGCGGATCTGGTCGGCGATCTGGTTGATCAGCTCGATCTGGTCCAGGAACCACGGGTCGATGCCGGTGGCCTCGTGGACCTCCTCGACGGTGCAGCCTCCGCGCATGGCCTGCTGCACGAGGATGAGGCGGCCGTCGGTCGGCGTGCGCGCCTGGTCGAGCAGGGCGCGGGCCATCTCGGCCGTCGGCTCCTCCTCCACCCGCCAGTGGAAGGAGCTGTTCTTCCGCTCGACCGAGCGCAGCGCCTTCTGCAGGGCCTCGGTGAAGTTGCGGCCCAGCGACATGGCCTCCCCCACCGACTTCATAGTGGTGGTCAGCGTGGCGTCGGCGAGCGGGAACTTCTCGAAGGCGAACCGCGGCACCTTGACCACGACGTAGTCCAGGGTCGGCTCGAACGCCGCCGAGTAGAACGGCTGGTCGCCGCCGGGCGCCTTGGCCGGGGAGGTGATGTCGTTGGGCACCTCGTCCAGGGTGTAGCCCAGGGCCATCTTCGCCGCGATCTTGGCGATCGGGAAGCCGGTGGCCTTGGACGCCAGCGCCGAGGAGCGGGAGACGCGCGGGTTCATCTCGATGACGATGACGCGGCCGTCGACCGGGTTCACGGCGAACTGGATGTTGCAGCCACCGGTCTCGACGCCGACCTCGCGGATGACCGCGATGCCGATGTCGCGCAGCCGCTGGAACTCGCGGTCGGTCAGCGTCATCGCCGGGGCGACGGTGATGGAGTCGCCGGTGTGCACGCCCATCGGGTCGAGATTCTCGATCGAGCAGACGACCACGACGTTGTCGGCGCGGTCGCGCATGATCTCCAGCTCGTACTCCTTCCACCCCAGGATGGACTCCTCCAGGAGCACCTCGGTGGTGGGGCTGTCCTGGAGACCGGCGCCGGCGATGCGGCGCAGGCTCTCCTCGTCGTAGGCGAAGCCGGAGCCCAGCCCACCCATGGTGAACGAGGGTCGGACCACGACCGGGTAGCCCAGCTCCCCGGCGGCGGCCAGCACCTCGTCCATCGAGTGGCAGATCATCGAGCGGGCGCTCTCGGCGCCGCAGCGGGTCACGACGTCCTTGAAGAGCTGCCGGTCCTCGCCGAGCTGGATGGCCCGGACCGACGCACCGATGAGCGGGCAGCCGTAGCGCTCCAGGGCACCCGACTCGTGCAGCGCGATCGCGGTGTTGAGCGCGGTCTGACCGCCCAGGGTCGCCAGGACGGCGTCCGGACGCTCCTTGGCGATGATCGACTCGACGATCTCGGGGGTGATCGGCTCGACGTAGGTGGCGTCGGCCACGCCCGGGTCGGTCATGATCGTCGCCGGGTTGGAGTTGACCAGGATGACGCGGACGCCCTCCTCGCGCAGCACGCGGCAGGCCTGGGTGCCGGAGTAGTCGAACTCGGCCGCCTGGCCGATGACGATCGGGCCGGACCCGATCACCAGCACGCTCTTGATGTCCTCACGCCTGGGCACTGGCGTCCTTCTTCCGCTCGTCGTGGTAGGTGGTCAGCGACTGGACGAACCGGTCGAAGAGATACTCGGCGTCGTGCGGGCCGGCCGCGGCCTCGGGGTGGTACTGCACCGAGAAAGCCGGGACGTCCTCGCAGGCCAGGCCCTCCACGACGTCGTCGTTGAGGGCGACGTGGCTGCACCGCACGGCGCCGTAGGGGGTCTGCACCGGCTCGCTGGTGGGCACGCCCTGCGGCCAGGCGATGGCGAAGCCGTGGTTGTGGCTGGTCACCTCGACCTTGCCGGTCGTGCGGTCCAGCACCGGCTGGTTGATGCCGCGGTGGCCGAAGACGAGCTTGTAGGTGTCCAGGCCCAGGGCTCGGCCGAGCAGCTGGTTGCCGAAGCAGATGCCGAAGAAGGGCAGGCCGGCGTCGAGCACCTGCCGCAGCAGCCCGACCTCGTGGTCGGCGCTGGCCGGGTCGCCGGGCCCGTTGCTGAAGAAGACGCCGTCCGGGGAGATCGCCATGAGCTCCTCGAAGGTCGTGGCCGCCGGCATGATGTGGACCGCGATCCCGCGCTTGGCCAGCAGCGCCGGGGTGCGGCCCTTGACGCCGAGGTCGAGTGCCGCCACCGTGAACCGGACGGGCGTCCCCTCGGGGGGAGAGACCACATAGGTCTCGGTGGTGGAGACCTCGGCGGCCAGGGCGGCGCCGGTCATCTCGGGGGCGGTCCGCACCGCCTCGAGCAGCTCGTCGGTGGTCGCGCGCGCGTCCTCGCCGGAGAAGATCCCGGCCCGCATCGCACCCCGGTCGCGCAGGTGGCGCGTCAGGGCCCGGGTGTCGACGCCGCTGATGCCGACGACACCGGCCTCGGCCAGCGCCGACCCCAGGTCGCCCTGCGAGCGCCAGTTGGAGGGACGCAGCGCCGGGTCGCGGACGACCACGCCCGCGGCCCAGATGCGCTGGCTCTCCATGTCGGCGCCGTTGACGCCGGTGTTGCCGATGTGCGGCGCGGTCATGACGATGACCTGGCGGTGGTAGGAGGGGTCGGTGAAGGTCTCCTGGTAGCCGGTCATCGCGGTGGCGAAGACCGCCTCGCCGACGGTCCGGCCCACGGCCCCGTAGGACTCGCCGCGGAAGGTGCGGCCGTCCTCCAGGACGAGGACCGCATCCTGGGGCAGGTCCGCACGCTGCTGCGCGGGGTATGCGGTCTCCTGGCTCACTTCTGCTCCTCTCCCCAGACCAGTCCCTCGCGGGCCGTGACACGGCCCCGCAGGATGGTCATGTGGACCCCGCCGGTCAACTGACGGCCGTGCCAGGGATTGTTGCGGGACAGCGAGCGGCTCAGCGCGCGGTCCACGGTGGTCGTGCGGGTCGGGTCGACCAGCGTGAGGTTGGCCGGCGCCCCGGCCACGACGCCCTGCCCCTGGGTGTCCAGGCGGGCGATGCGGGCGGGTGCGCCCGACATGGTGCGTGCCACGTCGGCCCAGCTCATCCGGCCGGAGGTGACCATCAGGGTGCTGATCACCGGCAGCGCCGTCTCCAGGCCGAGCATGCCGAAGGCCGCGTCGACGAAGGCGTGCTCCTTGTCCTGGCGCACGTGCGGGGCGTGGTCGGTGGCGACGATGTCGATCGTGCCGTCGGCCAGCGCCTCCTGCAGGACCTGGGCGTCCTCGGTCGGACGCAGGGGCGGGTTGACCTTGTAGACGGGGTCGTAGTCCCCGAGCAGGTCCTGGGTGAGCATGAGGTGGTGCGGGGTCACCTCGGCCGTGACGTCGATCCCCTGGCGCTTGGCCCAGCGGATGACCTCGACGCTGCCCGCGGTGGAGACGTGGGCGACGTGGACGCGGGAGCCGGTGTGACGGGCCAGCATGACGTCGCGGGCGACGACGACCTCCTCGGCCACGGAGGGCCAGCCCGGCAGCCCGAGGCGCCCGGAGAGCTCGCCCTCGTGGCAGCAGGCGGTCCCGTCGGCCAGACGGGGGTCCTGGCTGTGCTGGGAGATCACGCCGTCGAAGGTCTTGACGTACTCCAGCGCGCGGCGCATCAGCCGGGCGTCGTGGATGCACTTCCCGTCGTCGGAGAAGACGCGCACCCGGGCGCGGGAGCGGGCCATGAGGCCCAGCTCGGCCAGCTCCTCGCCGGCCAGCCCCTTGGTGACCGCGCCCACGGGGTGGACGTCGACGTAGCCGGCACGCCGGCCCAGGTCGAGCACGCGCTCGGCCACCTCGGCGTTGTCGGTCGTGGGGGTGGTGTTGGCCATCGCGAAGACCGCGGTGAAGCCGCCGAGGGCCGCCGCCTGGGAGCCGGACTCGACGGTCTCGGCGTCCTCCCGGCCGGGCTCGCGCAAGTGGGTGTGGAGGTCGACCAGGCCGGGCAGGAGGACGAGCCCGTCGGCATCGGTGCGCTGGGTGCCCTGGGGCGTGTCCTTCCCGGCGTCGGCACCGACGGCGGCGATCACGCCGTCGACCACGAGGACGTCCTGGACGCCCTCGCCGAGGACGTCGGCGCCGTGGATGAGCAGGGACGAGGGCTGGGGATCGGTGGTCACTGGGCGTCTTCTCCGGCGAGCAGGTGGTAGAGGATCGACATCCGGACCGCGACTCCGGCGGAGACCTGGTCCAGGATGCGTGAGCTGACGGCGTCGGCGGCGTCGGCGGAGATCTCCAGCCCACGGTTCATCGGGCCGGGGTGGCAGATGACCGCGTGGTCCGGGAGGAGATCGAGGCGGCGGGGCGAGAGTCCGTAGGTGACCGCATACTCCTTGGCGGTCGGGAAGTAGCCCCCCGACATCCGTTCGCGCTGGACCCGGAGCATCATGACGGCGTCCACGTGCGGGAGCACCTCGTCGAGGTCGTAGCTGGTGGCGAAGCCGTCGCGCTCGGCCCAGGCCGTGATCCCGCTGGGCATCAAGGTGGGCGGGGCGACCAACGTGACCCGGGCGCCGAGCGTGCGCAGGCACAGCAGGTTGGAGCGCAGCACCCGAGAGTGGGTCAGGTCGCCGACGATCGCGACGTGGCGCCCCTCGAGGTCGCCGAACTCCTTGCGCAGGGTGTAGGCGTCCAGCAGGGCCTGGGTCGGGTGCTCGTGGGTGCCGTCGCCGGCGTTGACGATCGAGCAGCGGACCCAGTCGGCGATCTGCTTGGGGGCGCCGCTGGCGGGGTGGCGGATGATCATCATGTCCACGCCCATGGCGTCGACGGTCAGGACCGTGTCGCGCAGGCTCTCGCCCTTGGAGACCGAGGTGCCCTTGCCGGTGAGGTTGATGGTGTCGGCGCTCATCCACTTGCCGGCGATCTCGAAGCTGCTCCGGGTGCGGGTGGAGTCCTCGAAGAAGAAGTTGATGATCGTGCGTCCGCGCAGGGTGGGCAGCTTCTTCACGTCGCGCTTCTGCACGTCGTGCATCGAGACCGCCGTGTCGAGGATCGCCCCGATCTCCTCCCTGCTCAGGTCGGCGATGGACAGCAGGTGCTTCACGCTCGGTCCTCCTCGCCGGAGTCGGGGGATGCGGAGGGCGCCGGCGGCTCGGCGGGGCCGGCGATCGTGACGCCCTCGGGGGCCGGGTCGATCTCGGCCAGCCGCACCATGACGCGCTCGCTGTGCGAGGTGGGCAGGTTCTTGCCGACGTAGTCTGCGCGCACGGGGAGCTCGCGGTGGCCCCGGTCGACGAGGACGGCGAGGCGGACGATGCGCGGGCGTCCGAGGTCGGCGAGCGCGTCGAGGGCGGCCCGGACGGTGCGGCCGGAGTAGAGGACGTCGTCGACCAGGACCACGACCTTGTCGTCCAGCCCGCCGGGCGGGACGAGCACCGGCTCGACGGTGCGGGTGGGCTGACGGCGCAGGTCGTCGCGGTACATCGTGATGTCGAGGATCCCCACCGGGATCTGCACGCCCTCCACCTCGTGGAGGGTGGCGGCCAGGCGGCGCGCCAGGTGCGCGCCGCGGGTGGGGATGCCCATCAGGACGAGCCCGTCGGCGCCCTTGTTGCCCTCGAGGATCTCGTGGGCGATGCGCCGCAGGGCGCGCGCGATGTCGTCGCTGGTGAGGACCTCACGGCCCGGTGGATGGGTGGCGTGGGCAACACTCACGGCCCGGCTCCTTCCCCGCCTCGCAGGACGGTGGTTAAAGGATTGAACGCGGTCGCTCCACCCTACAACCAGTTCACCCCTGCCTGGCCCCCTCCCCCGAGCTGACCGTTGGCCCTTCCCCCTGGGCTGACCGTTGGCCCTCTCCCAAGCTGACCGTCGCCTTTCGACCTCCCGTTTGTCTGCCATGGCGGACAAACGGGAGGTCGAAAAGGGGAGGTTTAAGAAGGGAGGTCCACCCGGTGCGGGACAGGATGTGCCGCCGTGGACAGCAGAGCCTGTCGCCCGGCTGGGGCGAGGCCCACTCAGAGGAGGGTGGCCTTGACGTCCGAGATCCGGGCCAGGAGGCCGTTGACGAACTTCGGGGAGTCGTCGGTGGACATGGTCTCGACGAGAGCGACCGCCTCGCTGATCGCGACCGCGTCGGGCACCTCGTCGTTCCAGACGATCTCCCACGTGCCCAGGCGCAGGGCGGCACGGTCGACGGCGGCCATCCGCTCCAGGGACCAGCCCTGGGAGTAGGTGGTCAGGGCCTCGTCGATGACCGTCCAGTGCCCCAGCACCCCGCGGACCAGCTCCACGGCATACTCCGGAAGAGGGTGCTGCGTGGTGGGGGCGGCGATGCGCTCCTCGAGCAGGGCACCGATGTTGATGCCCCGCTGCTCGGCCTCGAAGAGGAGCTCCAGGGCACGCTTGCGCGCCTTGGTGCGTGCGGCCACGTCAGTTCACGCGACCGAGGTACGACCCGTCGCGGGTGTCCACCTTGACCTTGGTGCCGGTCTCCAGGAAGAGCGGCACCTGGATCTCGGCGCCGGTCTCGAGGGTGGCGGGCTTGGTGCCGCCGGTGGAGCGGTCACCCTGCAGGCCCGGCTCGGTGTGGGTGATCTCCAGGACCACCGACGGGGGCAGCTCGACGTAGAGCACCGCACCGTTGTGCTGGGCGATCATGGCCCGGCCGTTCTCCAGGAGGTACTTGGCTGCGTCGCCCATGGCCTCGGGGGTGACGGGGACCTGCTCGTAGGTCTTCTCGTCCATGAAGATGAAGTCGGTGCCGTCGTTGTAGAGGTACTGGTAGTCCGAGCGGTCCACCGTGGCGGTCTCGACCTTGGTGCCGGCGTTGAAGGTCTTGTCGATGATCTTGCCGGAGGTGACGTTCTTGAGCTTGGTGCGCACGAACGCCGGGCCCTTGCCGGGCTTGACGTGCTGGAACTCCAGCACCTGCCACAGCCCGTTGTCCATGTCCAGGACCATGCCGTTCTTCAGGTCGTTCGTGGTTGCCACGTTCTCGGGTTCCTTTGCGGGTATGCGGTGCGAACTCGGACGATTCTACCTGCGCCGGGAGGGCCGGTTGGCCGGGCGCACCTGCCCTGGGGCACAGTGGAGCCCATGAAGTGGAGCAAGGCCATCGCCGTCCCTGCCATCGCACTCGCCGCACTCGCCGTCCAGGACCTGACGCAGAAGAAGCACGCCATCCGGAACAACTTTCCGGTTCTCGGCCGCGCACGCTACGTCCTGGAGACGATCGGGCCTGAGCTGCGCCAGTACATCGTGACCGACAACGACTCCGAGCGCCCGTTCAGCCGCGACCAGCGCCGCTGGGTCTACGCCTCCTCCAAGAAGGAGAATCCCTACTTCGGCTTCGGGACCGACAACGACGTCGAGAACAACGAGGGCTACGCGATCATCAAGCACCGGACCTTCGCCAGGGTCCAGCCGGCCGCGATGCCCCACGCGGGCGAGGAGACCCCGCTGCCGTGCGCGAAGGTGCTCGGGGAGGCGCGAGGGCGCCGGGGTGCCTTCCGCCCCGAGTCCACGATCAACGTCTCGGCGATGAGCTATGGCGCACTCTCAGGGCCGGCCGTGGAGTCGCTGAACCGCGGGTGCGCCGAGGCCGGGGCGCTCCACAACGCCGGGGAGGGCGGGATCTCCGACCACCACCGCCACGGGGCGGACCTCATCTTCCAGATCGGCACCGCCTATTTCGGCTGCCGTGACGAGAAGGGCCGCTTCGACCTCGAGCGCCTCAAGGACCTGGTGGCGGCCAACCCGGTCAAGGCTATCGAGGTCAAGCTCTCCCAGGGCGCCAAGCCCGGGCTCGGCGGCCTGCTGCCGGCGGCGAAGATCTCCAAGGAGATCTCCCAGATCCGCGGCATCCCCATGGGGCAGGACTGCCACTCCCCCTCCCGGCACGCGGAGTTCTCCGACCCCGACAGCATGCTGGACTGGGTCGAGATGGTCGCCGAGGCGACGGGGGTGCCGGTCGGGATCAAGGCTGCGGTCGGTCAACCCCGCGTGTGGGACAAGATCGCCACGCTCATGGAGCGCGGGGACCGCGGGGTCGACTTCATCGCCATCGACGGCGGTGAGGGAGGCACCGGCGCGGCCCCCCTGACCTTCTCCGACTCGGTCTCCCTGCCCTTCCGCCTCGCCTTCCCGGCGGCCTACGCGCCCTTCGCCCGCCGGGGCATCGCCGACCGGGTCGTCTGGATGGGGGCCGGGAAGCTGGGCCTGCCCGACAACGCCGCCGTGGCCTTCGCCCTGGGCGTGGACATGGTCTACGTGGCCCGCGAGGCGATGCTGTCCATCGGCTGCATCCAGGCGCAGCGTTGCCACGACGACCGGTGCCCCACCGGGGTTGCCACGCAGAACCGCTGGCTCACCAGCGGCCTCGACCCGGACCTGAAGTCGGTGCGGGCCACCAACTACCTGCGCTCCTGGCGCCGCGAGATGCTCAAGGTCGCCGAGGCGTGCGGGGTCGAGCACCCCGGCCTGATCCGCGGCGACATGGTGGACATCCTGCTCGGCACCCGCGAGTCCACCCCGTTGTGGAAGATCGCCGGCTACGAAGACCCCTCGTGGGGTCTGCCCTCGCCGGAGCAGCAGGAGCAGATCCGTGCGCTCATGGCCTCCGCACCCCAGGGTGGCTCGGTGGCCCCCTCCACGTCGGCCAAGGGCAGGACTCCTCACCACCCGACCGACCGGACGCCGGAGCAGATGGCCACGGAGCGTTCGACCGTGGTCGTCGGCAAGGCCCTGCACGACGGATGATCCCCACCCCTCGCGAGACGCTCAGCCGGTGATCGCCGCGTAGGCCTCCTCGAGCAGGCTCTCCGACGGGGCCTCCAGCCGCGTCGGGCTGGCCAACCCCTGCAGCACGACGAGGCGCAGGGTGCTGCCGCGCGACTTCTTGTCCCTGGCCATCGCCGCCCGCAGCTCGTCCCACCTGCCGGACCGGTAGGAGATGGGCAGCCCGACCGCGGACAGGACGGCGCGGTGGCGCGCGAGGAGCGCCCCGTCGATCAGCCCGGCCCGGTGGGCCACCTCGGCGACGTAGACCATGCCGACGGCGACGGCGTCCCCGTGACGCCAGGTGTAGTCCTCGACCAGCTCGATGGCGTGCGCGAAGGTGTGCCCGTAGTTGAGGATCTCCCGGAGCGAGGCCTCCTTGAGATCCGCCGCGACGACGTCGGCCTTGACCTGGACCGCCCTGGCGATGAGCTCGACGACCAGCTCGGGAGCTGCCAGGGGGTCGGCCGCGGCAGCCGGGTCCTCCTCCACGATGCGCAGGATCTCCGGGTCGGCGATGAAGCCGCACTTGATGACCTCGGCCAGTCCGGACACGTAGTCGGCCTCCGGCATCGACCGGAGCCACGTCGGGTCGCACAGGACGGCCCGCGGAGGATGGAAGGCACCGACCAAATTCTTGCCCTCGGCGGTGTTGATGCCGGTCTTTCCTCCCACCGCGGCGTCGACGACCCCGAGCAGGGAGGTGGGCAGCACGACCGACTCGACGCCGCGCAGCCAGGAGGCCGCCACGAAGCCGGCGAGATCGGTGACCGCTCCCCCGCCGATCCCCACGACCAGGTCGTCGCGGGTGAACCCTTCCTGCCCCAGCCTGGACCAGAGGGAGACGAGCACCTCGGCCGACTTCGCCAGCTCGGCGTCCGGGACGGCGACCACCACGGGGCGGGCGCCGCCGGCCGTGAGCACCGACGCGGCCTCGCCCGCCAGCGCCTCCCGACCGGGCTGGTGCACCACCAGCACCCGCCGCTCCGGCCGCGCATGCTCGGCAAGGAGGGCGAGGACCCCGGAGCCGACGTGCACCGCATACCCCTGCGGTCCGTCGACCCGAACCGTCCGCGAGGCGACGGGGGCGGTCACGGATCCAGCCCCTCGAGCACCTCGTCGGCGACCTGCTCCGGCGTGAGTCCACCGGTCGCGACGGTGATGTCGGCCAGCGCCTCGTAGGTCGGGCGGCGGGCGTTCATCAACCGGGTCCAGGAGGCTCGCGGGTTGACGATGAGCAGGGGGCGCGAGGCGTCGAAACCGACGCGGGAGGCCGCGTCAGCGATGGTGACGTCGAGGAAGACGACCACGTGGTCGCTGTCGCGGAGCGCGTCGGCGATCTCGGGCTGCATCACGGCGCCACCACCCAGGGAGACGATCGACTGCTCGGCGTCGAGCGCCTCGAGCACGGCCGCTCGCTCCATGTCGCGGAAGGCCTGCTCGCCGTCGTCGACGAAGATGTCGGAGATCGCCCGTCCCGCGCGGGTCTCGACGACCTGGTCGGTGTCGATGAGGGGGACGCCCAGGCGTTGGGCGAGGATCGCGCCGACGGTGGACTTGCCGGAGCCCGGAGGGCCGATGAGTGCGAGACGACCCAGCGTCACGGCCGCTCCCTCCCCTCGGTCGCCGGCGTCCGTTGGTGGGTGGGCACGGTCTCCAGGTATGCGGCATGGTTGCGGGCCACCTCGGCGACGGTGTCGCCGCCGAACTTCTCCAGCACGGCGTCAGCCAGCACCAGGGCGACCATCGCCTCGGCGACGACCCCCGCGGCCGGCACGGCGCACACGTCGGAGCGCTGGTGGATGGCCGTGGCCGCCTCGCCCGTGGTGGTGTCGATGGTCCGCAGCGCCCGGGGGACGGTGGAGATCGGCTTCATCGCGGCCCGCACGCGCAGGACCTCTCCCGTGCTCATCCCGCCCTCCGTGCCACCGCTGCGGTGGGTGAGACGTCGGACCAGCCCGTCCGCGTCCCGCTCGAGCTCGTCGTGGGCCTGGCTGCCCCGGCGGGCGGCCGTGCGGAAGCCCTCACCGACCTCGACGCCCTTGATCGCCTGGATGCCCATGAGCGCCGCCGCGAGCCGCGCGTCCAGGCGACGGTCCCAGTGCACGTGGGAGCCCAGCCCGGGCGGGAGCCCGTAGGCCAGGACCTCGACCACTCCGCCCAGGGTGTCGCCGTCCTTGCGGGCGGCGTCGACCTCCGCGACCATCCGGGCCGAGAGGTCGGTGTCCAGCGTCCGGACCGGGTCGGCGTCGAGTCGTTCGACGTCCTCGGGCCTCGGGAGCGTGTCGGTGACCGGGGCGTCGGCGTCCAGGTCCGCGACACCCGCCCGACCGATGCTCACCGTATGGGAGACGAGCCGGATGCCGACGGCCTGCTCCAGGAAGCCCGCGGCCACCGCGCCGAGTGCGACGCGTGCGGCGGTCTCGCGTGCGGAGGCCCGCTCGAGGACGGGCCGGGCCTCGTCGAAGCCGTACTTGGTCATGCCGACGAGGTCGGCGTGCCCCGGACGGGGCCGGGTCAGGGGGCGGTTGCGCGCCAGCTCCTGCGGCGCCCCGACGTCGTCCGCCCTGCGCAGGTCGTCCTCGGGGACCGGCTCGGGGTTCATCACCGCGGCCCACTTGGCCCACTCGGTGTTCTCGATCTGCAGGGCCAGGGGGGAGCCGATGCTCTGCCCGTGGCGCATGCCGCCGAGGAAGTGCAGGCGGTCGGCCTCGAAGCTCATCCGGGCCCCGCGGCCGTAGCCGAGGCGTCGACGGGCCAGCGCACCCTCGACGGCGGCACGCTCGATGCGGACCCCGGCGGGAAGTCCCTCCAGGAGGGCGGTCAGGGCAGGGCCGTGGGACTCCCCGGCGGTCAACCAGCGCAGCATGCGCCCGATTCTCCCACCTCGCTCCCGGTGATCGGTGCGGTGCCTCGGCCGTGCGGGGGCCTCGACGCGGCGAGGGTCTCAGCGGGGTCGCCGCTCAGCCGAAGGCCGCGACCACACCGGGGCCCAGGGTCAGACCCAGGAGGGCACCGACCATCATGGGCGGTCCGAAGGCCAGGTGCCCGCCGCGCTCGACGCGGCGGCTCAGCAGCAGGACGAGGGCGACGACGCCGCCCACGAGGAATCCCGCGTAGATCCCCGTGACGGCCTCGGGCCAGCCGAACCAGCCCAGGGCCGCGCCCAGGACCCCCGCCAGCTTGACGTCGCCCAGGCCCAGCGCCACCGAGCCACGGGCGAGCGCCAGCAGGGCGAGCGCGAGATAGAAGACGCTGCTGCCCACGCCCCAGCCCAGCGCCCGTGCCCACGGCTCGACGCCGCCGCCGACGAGGGCCGCGACGGAGATCCCGATGGCCAGGAAGCCCATGGTCGGCCACATGATCCGGTCCGGGAGGCGGTGCACGTCCATGTCCATGGCGGCCAGGCACACGCACGCGAGGACGACGAGCAGGAAGGTCGCGGTCAGGACGGCGGCGACCCAGACGGTGGGGATCGCCTCGTCACCGACGAACCAGATCCGATGGACGACCAGCGCGGCGCTCAGCCCGAGAGCCGGAGGCACCCACCACCGTCGCCCGGGTGCAGGCTCGTCCACCTCGTCGGGCTTGCGGTAGGTGGTCTCCGCCAGCCAGCGCTGAACGGGCAGGCCGAGCAGCGCCACGCCGAGCGCGACCACAGCCATGACGACCGGCGGCGCCCAGTCCTGCAGCTGGTCACCCATCGATGCCCTCCCCCGGGCCCAGCGCGTCCCTCATCGCCTCCACCGGACCATCATGGCCGGTCATCAGCTGCACCTGTCGGGCGGCCTGGTGGAGCAACATCCCCGTGCCCCGGCAGACGGTCGGCGCGCCGGGCCCCAGCGCGCTGACGGCGGACGCCAGCGCGCTGGGCCAGGGCGAGTAGGCCACGTCGAGCACGACGGGGCGGGGCTCGGCACCCCCGGTGAGCGTGACCGCCGGCGCGGGGGCCGAGCCCGGCAGGGTCCCGACCAGGACGTCCTGGTCCTGCCCCAGTGCGATCGCCCCGTCCCCGAGACGGCGAACCCGCAGGCCCAGGCCCAGGCGCTCGGCGAGCGCGCTCGTCTCCGCGCGGGGTCGGTCCCGCACCACCATGGTGATGTCCTCGACACCCATGCCCGAGAGTGCGACGAGGGCGGATCTGGCCGTGGCGCCGCCCCCGAGGACGGTGGCACGTCGAGGCCGGCTCACCCCCGCCTCGTGCAGGGCCTCGGTCAGTCCGTGGACGTCGGTGTTGTCCGCGTACCAGCCCTGCGGACACCGGACGAGGGTGTTGGCCGCACCGGTCAGCTCGGCCGCGCTCCCGGTCGTCGTCCCCAGCGCGAGAGCCTCCTCCTTGCCGGGCATGGTCACCGAGAGTCCGACCCACTCGGGGCCGAGGGTGTCCACGAAGCGGGCGAGCTCGCCGGAGCGGACCTCGAAGGCGTCATAGCTCCAGCCGTCGAGCCCGAGGGCCGCGTAGGCCGCCCGGTGGAGGAGGGGCGAGAGGGAGTGCGAGATGGGCGAGCCCACCACGCCGGCCCGTCTCTGCGGGGCACTCATCCTCGGTCGCGGCTCCACGGGGACGGGACGACCTGACTCAGCACTGCCCGGGGTTGTCCTCGCACCACGTGAGGAACTCGGACACGTTGGCCTGGTGCTCCTTGAAGGTCGTGGCGAACTTGGTCTCGCCGGTGCTGGGGTTGACCGTCACGAAGTAGATCCAGTCGCCCTCGGTCGGGCTGAGCACGGCCTGGATGGCGGCCTCGCCAGGGCTGTTGATCGGTCCGGGCGGCAGACCCTGGTGGACGTAGGTGTTGTAGGGGTCGTCGACCTCACGGTCCGCATCGCTGGTGCCGGCCCTGCCGCGCTCCTGCTTGATGAAGTGGACGGTGGAGTCCATCTGGAGCCTGCCGTTGGTCTCGGAGTCGCCCTCGAGGCGGTTCTCCATGACGCGGGCGACCTTGGGCAGGTCCTCGGCGAACATGCCCTCGCCCTGGACGATGCTGGCCTTGATGATGACGTCCTTGAGGTCCCCCTCGGAGATGCCGAGGCGCTCGTAGACCTGCTTGCCCGTGCGCACCATCAGCTGGAGCTGCTCGGTGGGGGTCGCGTCGGGGGCGAACTCGTAGGTGCTCGGGTAGAGATAGCCCTCGAGCTCCCCGTCGGCCGCCTCGGGAAGATCCAGCTCCGCCGGATCGACGGCCTCGTAGTCGGCGACCTCGTGGCCCGTGGCCTCGGCCAGCAGCGCGAAGGTCTCGTCCACCCACAGGCCCTCACGGATGGTGACCCCGTTGATCTCCCGGAAGTTGCCGTCCAGCAGGCGCGAGATGGCGGCCTCGGAACTCATCTGGCGGGCCATCCGGTAGGTGCCCGGCTGGATGCTGCCGCCCTGCGGGTGCGTCGACAGTGCGGCGGTGAAGGCCTGCACCGACCCGATCACGTCCTCCTCGACGAGGATCTCGGCGATCTGGCCGCCACCGGCCCCTTCGGGGATCTCGATCTGGACCTCACCGGTGCCCGGGCCCTCGTAGTCCTCGGGGGCCGCCTCGCCGCCGAACGAGATGTCCGGCACGAGGTCGCGCAACGAGCCGATCGCGTAGACCGAGGCCGTCAGCACCAGGGCCGCCGCGACGACGAGGGCGATCGCCTTGAGGACCGGGTTGCGGCGACGCCGCCTCCGGGGACGGAAGGTCCCTTCCTCCGGCGGTGGCGCCAGGACGTCGTCAGCCAGGGTCTCGTCGTGCTCGTGGGGGTCGCCCAGACCCAGGAAACCGTCGTTGCCACCGGATGCCGCCCCCCGCCCACGGGCATCGTACTCATCCCATTCGTGCTCAGGGGGCAGGCTCAATCGATGTCCTCACGTCGGCCGGACCGGCGGGTCCGGGGCTTTCGAGCCCTCAGGGGGGCTCCGACCGGCTGGCCGGAGCGGCGGGCGTCCAGCGCTGCCTGGAGGATAAGCACGGCTGCGGCCTGATCGACGACGCCACGCTGCTCACGACCACGAACGCCGCTGCTCCGGAGCGCACGATGGGCATCGACGGTGGTCAGACGCTCATCCCACAGACGCACCGGCACGTCCAGACGCCGCTGCAACGACATAGCGTAGCGGCGAGCGCGCTGGGCCGCCAACCCCTCCGACCCGTCCAGGGACCGGGGCATCCCCACGACGACGGTCCCGGCGGACCGTTCCAGCACCGTCGAGACGATCTGGTCAAGGTCGGTCTCGCCCTCGTGGTCCCGCCTCAGGGTGGCCACGGGGTGGGCCAGGAGCCCCTCGGGATCGCTGGCGGCGACCCCGACCCGCGCCTCGCCGACGTCGATCCCGAGGAGCACCCCGGGACGTGCCTGCCGCGTCGCTCCGTCGTCCATGCGAACCGGCGTCGTTCAGCCCCGGAGGGCCTGCTCGACGACGGCCAGCGCCTCACCGGTGCGACTGGCGTCCTGGCCGCCGCCCTGGGCGAGGTCGGGCTTGCCGCCGCCACCGCCGCCGAGGGTCTGGGCGGCGACCTTGACCAGGTCACCGGCCCGCACGCCCCGCTCGCGGGCGGCCTCGTTGGTGGCCACGACCACGTTGGGGCGCCCACCGGCCGCACCGACCAGGGCCACGACGACAGGGCCATCGTTGCCGAGCCGCGAACGGAGGTCGAGAGCCATCGTGCGCAGGTCGTCGCCACCGGCGCCCTCGCCCAGGTCGTGCCCCAGGAAGCGCACGCCCGCCACGTCGCGCGCCTGCTCGACGAGCCCGGACGCGGCCGCCATGGCCTGCTGCGAGCGCGCCCTGGCGATCTCGCGCTCGGCGTCCTTGAGCCGGGCCACGAGCGCGCCGATGCGGTCGGGCAGCTCGTCGGGCCGGACCTTGAGGGTGTCGGTCAGCTGGTTGACGATGATGTTCTCGCGCGCCAGGTGCTGGTAGGCGTCGGCGCCGACGAGTGCCTCGACCCGGCGCACGCCGGAGCCGATGGAGGCCTCTCCCATGATCTTGACCAGCGAGAGCTGGGCGGAGTTGAGCACGTGGGTGCCACCGCACAGCTCCAGGCTCCAGGGGCCGCCGACGGAGACGACCCGGACGATGTCCGGATAGCGTTCGCCGAAGAGCGCCATCGCGCCCATCTCGCGCGCCTGCTCCAGGGGCATCTGCTCGGCGGTGACCTGCAGGTCGTCCATGAGCCGCTCGTTGATCCGGGCCTCGACGGCGGTCAGCTCCTCCGGCGACAGGCCGCGGTTGGCCTTGAAGTCGAAGCGCAGCCGGCCGGGGGCGTTCTCCGACCCCGCCTGGGTCGCGGTGTCACCGAGGGTCTCTCGCAGCACCTTGTGCACCAGGTGGGTGGCGGTGTGCGCACGGGACACCGAGGCGCGCCGCAGGACGTCGATCTCGGCCCGGGCGTCCTGGCCCACGACCGCCTCACCCTCCAGGAGCCGTCCGCGGTGCACGATCAGCCCCGGGATGGGCTTCTGGACGTCGGTGACCTCCACGAGCGCGCCGTTGGCCAGGCGGATGGTGCCGTGGTCGGCGAGCTGGCCGCCCGCCTCGGCGTAGAACGGGGTGCTGGCCAGGACCAGCTCGACCTCGGCGCCGCCCTGCTCGAGGTCCTGCGACGACGCCTCGAGGCGCTGGACCTCCTCGCCACCGGAGAAGACGCCCAGCACGGTGGACTCCCCCGCCATCTCGCCGTAGCCGGTGAACTCGACCTCGCGGCCCAGCCGGTCGGCGACCGCACGGTATGAGGTGGTGCCCCCGTGGCCGTGCTTCTTCGCCTTCGCGTCGGCCTTGGCACGCTCGCGCTGCTCGGCCATGAGCGTGCGGAAGCCGTCCTCGTCGACCGACAGGCCCTGCTCGGAGGCCATCTCCAGGGTCAGGTCGATCGGGAAGCCGTAGGTGTCGTGCAGCTGGAAGGCCTCCCGGCCGCCCAGGACGCTGGAGCCGGACTTCTTCGCCGAGGCGACGGCGGTGTCCAGGATCGTGGTGCCGCTGGCCAGGGTCCGACGGAAGGCCTCCTCCTCGGCGTAGGCCACCTCGCTGATCCGCGCCCAGTCACGCTCCAGCTCGGGATAGGACGCCTTCATGACGTCCTTGCTCACGGGGAGCAGCTCGGGCAGGGCGGCGTCCTGCACGCCCAGCAGACGCATCGAGCGCACCGCCCGACGCAGCAGGCGGCGCAGGACGTAACCACGGCCCTCGTTGCCCGGGGTGACCCCGTCACCCATGAGCATCAGGCCGGAGCGCACGTGGTCGGCGACGACGCGGAAGCGCACGTCGTCCTCCTCGTTGCTCCCGTAGGAGCGACCCGAGAGCTCCTCGGCCCGCTCGATGACGGGATAGACCTCGTCGATCTCGTAGAGGTTGTCGACGCCCTGGAGCAGGTAGGCGACGCGCTCGAGCCCCATACCCGTGTCGATGTTCTTGCTCGGCAGCTCACCGATGACGTCGAAGTCGGCCTTGGACCGGACCGCGCCGAGCTCCTCCTGCATGAAGACGAGGTTCCAGATCTCCAGGAAGCGCTCCTCGTCGACCATCGGGCCGCCGTCCTGGCCGTACTCCGGGCCGCGGTCGATGTAGATCTCGCTGCACGGCCCGGCGGGGCCCGGCACGCCCATGTGCCAGTAGTTGTCCTCCACCCCGCGGCGCTGGATGCGCTCCTCGGGCAGGCCGGCGATCTCCTTCCAGAGCCGGGCAGCCTCCTCGTCCCCCTCGGGCAGGTGCGGCAGGAGCCCAGGGCCCAGGACCGTCACCCAGACGCTGTCGGGGTCGAAGCCCAGACCACCCTCGGCCTGGGAGCCGGTGACGAACTCCCAGGCGGCGCGGATCGCGCCCTCCTTGAAGTAGTCGCCGAAGGAGAAGTTGCCGTTCATCTGGAAGAAGGTGCCGTGGCGGGTGGTCTTGCCGACCTCCTCGATGTCGAGGGTCCGCACGCACTTCTGGACGCTGGTGGCGCGCTCCCACGGCGGGGTCTGCTGGCCAAGGAAGTAGGGCTTGAACGGGACCATGCCGGCGTTGACGAACAGCAGGTTGGGGTCGTCGTGGACCAGGGGGGCGCTGGGCACCACCGCGTGGCCCTTGCTCTCGAAGAAGGACAGCCAGCGGCGGCGGATCTCGGCGGTTTCCATGGTCTCCTCACCAGGGGTCAGACGGACCTGGCTACTCTAGCGGCCCGTCCGCGTCCTCCCCACCAGGTTCTGCGGGTATGCGGCTACTCGCCTACCCGCGTCTCGCCGCCAGGACCGGCCAGCCCCTGTGAGCCGGCGACGGTCGCCTCCGGGGAGTCCCCGCGTGAGGCAGTGACGGTCGCTCCGGGGAGTCCCCCGCGTGAGGCAGCGACGGTCGCTCCGGGGAGTCCCCCGCGTGAGGCAGCGACAGTCTTCCGAGGGAACCCCGGGTTGTGGGGGGGGGGGGGGGGGGGGGGGGGGGGGGGGGGGGACAAACCACCCCACTCCCACCCTAACAAGAGCTCCGGTCCCTC
>NZ_JBQGWG010000006.1:0-75420 GCF_052073805.1 Ornithinimicrobium panacihumi
GGCTCTTCAACTTTGAGCGTGGCGCGGGTGTTCACGCCGCGATGGGTCGGGGCGCGTAGCCAATGATGCGGCATCGGTAGTTGTCGTGGTTGCGGTACCCCCGTCCGACCCTCTTGATCGTCTTCGCGGTCAGGTTCGCCGCCTCCGTCCTCGCGTTCGTCACCCTGGTTCGGCAGAAGGTGAGCAGCTCCCGCCGCCACGCGCGCAGGGTCCGGAACAGCGCTGCGGGCTCGGGCAGGCGGGTGGCGCGCACGGCGCGCTCGAGGTGGGCCCAGTGCCGCTGGAACGATGACGTGTCAGTGGCGCTGAGAACCTGACGGACGTGCTCCTTGATCCCCCAGGCGACGGCCAGCTCAACGTCCTCGGCGAGGATCTGCTGCAGCTTGGTCCGCTGACGCAGCGTGAGCCGATCACCGGCGCAGGTGAGCAGCTTGCGGTACTTCCACGAGGTGTCGGTGGCCCGGCCGCGGCGCTCGTGCAGCTCCCACACCCGGCGCCGGCGGACCTTGGTGACCATCTCGTTCGCCAGCCGCACCACGTGCCAGTGGTCGACGCTGACCCGGGCGCGCGGTAGTGCCCTGCGGACGGCGGCACGGAACTCGCCGGACATGTCGAGGGCGACGATCTGCACGCGCCGGCGCCACCACCGCGGCCGGGCCGCCAGCCAGGACGTGACGACTTTGCCGCGGCGTCCATCGACGACGTCGAGGATGGCCCCGTCGTCCAGGTTGGTGAACACGATTGACCACGGCTCGACCCGCTTCACGGCCTGGGTGTCGGGATCGCGCAGGTAGCGCACGGTGCGGAATCGGTGCTCATCGATCCCCAGATGCTTGACGTGCCGGCGGTCCACGCCGGTATCCAGGTCCACGGTGCTGGTGAGCATCCGCATTACCGTCGGCCACGACAGGTCCGCCTCGTGCGCGACGCGGGAGACCGCTCGCGGCTCGGCCCGACAGGCGGTGATCACCTGCTCCGCCAGCCGGGTCGTGACCCGGGCCCGGGCGGGCAGCTGCTCGGTCTCCTCGGTGAACGAGCGCCGCGGGCACAGCGGCTCCCGGCAGGCGTAGCGCCGCTTGCGCACGAGCACGTCCAGGGACTCCCCGCCGCACGGGACGTCCTTGACGTGCTGCATGGGTCGAGCCTGGACCCGCGAGGACAGCACCCCGCAGGACGGGCACGCGCCCTCGCTCGTGGTCGTCTCGATCACCACCTGCCGCGCTTGCTCATCGCCGACGGCAGGGCTGGCTGAGACGACTCGGTAGCCGGACAGGTTGAACAGGATCGACGCCGCATCGACGTCGAACGTAGGCTGGTGCACGCTCGCGGTCCTCGCTCATGGGATGTCTAGACAACACCCATGTTGGCGCAGGGCCGCGAGCCCTACCTCAGGGCCCCACCACGCTCAAAGTTGAAGGGCCCCTATCCTGCAAGGACCGTCCCGTGACGGTACTCACCCCCACGGGTCCACCCGTGGGGGTGAGTGCTCGTTCGAGGTGCGCGCCGGCCCCGTGGATGGTCGGCTGGAGGCATGGCAGCCACCAAGAAGTCCACCGGATCCGGGTCCGACCAGCTCACCTTCGACGACCCCACGACCCGCCATCCCGACATCACCCCGCCCAAGCAGGACCAGCCCATGCCGGGCTCGGACAAGGAGCTGGAGCCGCGCACCGACCGTGGCCAGGAGTCCTACCGCGGCACCGGCCGCCTCGAGGGCCGCAAGGCCCTGGTCACCGGCGGCGACTCGGGCATCGGGGCCGCCGTGGCCATCGCCTTCGCGCGTGAGGGCGCCGACGTCGCCATCAACTACCTCCCTGCCGAGGAGGAGGACGCAGCCTGGGTGGCTGGCCTCGTCGAGGCCGAGGGGCGCACCTGCGTGCGCATCCCGCTCGACATCACCGACAAGGAGGCCTCAGAGGAGGTCATCGCCAAGGCGGTCGAGGGCCTGGGCGGTCTGGATGCGCTGGTGATCAACGCCGGCAAGCAGGTCGCCAAGGAGTCGATCGAGGAGATCACCGACGAGCAGTTCGACCTGACGATGAAGACCAACGTCTACGCGATGTTCTGGATGTGCCGCGCCGCCGTGGCCCACCTGCCCGCCGGCTCCACCATCGTGCTGTCCAGCTCGGTCCAGGCCTACAGCCCCAGCGAGACCCTGCTCGACTACGCCATGACCAAGGCCGCGATGAACAACTTCGGCAAGGGCCTGGCCAAGCAGCTCGCGCCCAAGGGCATCCGCGTCAACATCGTCGCGCCCGGCCCCATCTGGACGCCGCTGCAGGTCGTCGAGGGGCAGCCCAAGGACAAGCTGCCCAAGTTCGGCAAGGGCCAGCCTCTCGGCCGCGCCGGTCAGCCCGTCGAGCTCGCCCCCGCCTACGTCTTCCTCACCTCGGCGGAGAGCTCCTACGTGGTCGGGGAGACCCTCAACGTCAACGGCGGTGCCGACTCTCCGTGACCGGCACCTGAGGCACGGGGGAGCCGCCTACCGTCACAATCGGGGTATGCGGTTTCCCCAGCGCCTCGACGACCTCCAGCGCCGTCATCGGTGGCTGGGTTTCCCCGTCGCGGTGATCTACAAGTTCATCGACGACCACGGGGTCTACCTGTCGGTGCTGATCACCTACTACGGCTTCCTGGCGCTCTTCCCGCTCATCCTGCTGCTGACCTCGATCCTGGGCTTCCTGCTCGAGGATGAGCCGGCCTGGCGCGACTGGATCGTGGAGAGCGCGGTCAGCCAGTTCCCGGTGATCGGCAACCAGATCAGCCAGGAGGGGCTGGGCGGCAGCACCTCGGCCCTGGTCGTCGGCGTCGTCGTGGCGGTCTGGGGCGCCATCCGCGCCTCGCAGGCGACCCTGCACATGATGAACATCGCCTGGGCCGTGCCCCGGCACCAGCGGCCCGACCCGCTGCGCTCGCCGATCCGCTCCCTGCCGCTGATCGCCGTGGCCGGCCTGATGCTGCTGGGCACGACCGTGGTCACCGTGCTGGCGACGAACTCATGGGCCTACAGCGCGGGCTTCCAGAAGATGGTGCCCGGGCTCGTCGTGGTGGGCAGCTTCCTGACGGCCTGGCTGGTCTTCAGCCTGGGCATGTGGCTGGGCACCTCCTACCCGGTCGCGTGGCGACAGGTCCTCCCCGGGGCCTTCGTGGCGGCGCTCGGCTGGCTGCTGCTGCAGAGGTTCGGGATCACCTACGCCAACCAGATCGTCAACCGTGCCGGTGACACCTACGGTGTCTTCGCCTTCGTGCTCGGGCTCCTCGGGTTCATCTTCATCGCCGCCCAGGTCGTGGTGCTGGCCGTGGAGATCAACGTGGTCCGGGTCAAGAGGTTGTGGCCGCGCGCCCTGCTCGGGCCGTTCACCAGCTCGGTTCCGCTGACCCCCGCGGACGTCCGCACCTACAGCGAGGCGGCCGCGGCCACGGTGATCAAGGACTACCAGGACGTCGAGGTGCGGTTCGACCAGCCGGTGTCACGACGCATCCCCGTCCCGAAGCCCGACCCCGAGCAGAGCCCCCACCACGACTGACCGGCGACACGCTCTGCGCCCCACCGGGGACACGTTCTGCGTGCGATCGGCGACACGCTCTGCTCCCCACCGGCGACACGGTCTGCCTCCCTACGGGTTTGCTCGCCCACAGCGAGCAAACCCGTAGGGGCTCATCACCGCTGCCCGTCGGCCCCGTCGTCGTGGCCGAACTGCTGGTTCTGGCCCTTGAACGGGTCCTGCCCCGGGGGAGGAGTCTGGCCCGACCCGTAGCCCTGCCCGGAGCCGGACGGGGGCGGGGGAGCGGCATACGGATCGGAGGGGTTGCCGGAGGGCGCGGGCGGGTAGGGCGGGTTCTGGTCCGAGCCGGTCCCGTAACCACCCTGCTGGGGGTAGCCGCCCTGCTGGGGATAGCCCGAGCCCTGGTAGCCGGAGCCGGAGGTGGGGTAGCCGGTTGAGTAGCCCGAGCCGGAGGTGGGATAACCACCGGGGTAGCCGGGGGAGGCCGGCTGGCGGGCGGCGCGGCCGTCCTTGCTGCGGCCGACCAGCCACATGATCAGCCCGATGACGGTGAGCAGGCCGAGGGGCAGCAGGGCCAGCAGACCCAGCCCGATGGCCGCGATGCTGGCGAAGGCGCCCGCATCGACCGGGCCGCTGACCTGGGCCTGGCCGCCGGTGCACTCGATGACGTGGTCACCGGCCTCGGTGGCGGTGACAGCGCCCACGACGCGGTAGGAGCCGCCCTCCCCGGCGGCGTCCTCGAGCGCAGGGTCGGACTCGATCGGCACCTGCTCGCCGTCGGGCGCGGTGACCGTGCAGCTGGGCGACTGGCCGGACTCGGCCAGGATCAGGCGTGCAGACCCGGTCTCCATCGGCAGCGTGGTCGAGCCGTCGACGGTCGTGAGATTGCGGGTCATCTCCTCGTAGGTCTTGACCGCCTGGGTGCCGCCCCAGATCATCGCGCCCACCGCGATGAGGGACAGGACCAGGCCGATGATGAACATCCACCAGCCCGCACGGCGCAGTCCGCCCTTGGCGGGAGGTCCGGACGGAGCGGCGGGCGTGGAGCCGTAGGCATAGTTGCTGGGCGTGCTCATGGGATCACCGTATGCCCTCGGCCGCCGAACGGCGCTCCTGGACCAGCTCCTTGGTCAGCGAGGAGTTGATGGCCACGGCCGCCTTCAGGCCCTGGGCGGCGGCGTCGACCACCTGGGCGTTGGTGTCGCGGACGTTGCCGGCGACCCACACCCCCTCGACGTCGGTGCCGCCCGCGTCGTCGGTGGGGACCACGATGCCGCGCTCGTCGGCCTCCTCGCGCACCACCACCCCCAGCTGCTCCAGCAGGTCGTGCCGGGGATGGACGGTCGGGCACACGTGCAGCTCGTCCAGACCGACCTCGGTCCCGTCCTCCAGGCGGACCCCGACCAGGCGCTCGCCGTCGTCACCACCGGCGATCGTGGCGACGACCCGGCCCGTGACGACCTCGATGTCGCGGGCGCGGAGCCCGACCAGGTCCTCCTCGGTCGGCTCGACCACGTCGTGGGCCAGCAGCACGACGCGCTCCGCCCACTGCAGGAGCAGATGCGCCTCGTCGATCGACCCCTTGCCCGCGGCCAGGACGCCCACGAGCGCGTGCTCGGGGATCACCACCCCGTGGCAGTAGGGGCAGTGGAAGACCTCGTGCCCCCACCAGCGCTCCAACCCCTCGACGTCCGGCAGCTCGTCGCGCAGGCCGGTCGCGACCAGCAGCCGGCGGGTGAGGACCTCGGAGCCGTCGGACAGGGAGAGCCGGAAGCGCGGCATACCCTCCTCGCCGAAGGCCTGGACCGTCTCCACCCGCCCGGCGCGGATCGTCCCGCCCACCCCCTCGACCTCCGCGCGGCCGGCGGCGAGCAGGTCGGCGGGATTCATCCCGTCGCGCCCCAGGTAGCCGTGCAGGTGGTCGTCGAAGCGGTTGCGGGGCTCCTGCCCGTCGACGACGAGCACCCCGCAGCGTGCCTGGGCGAGGATCAGGGCGGCGGACAGTCCTGCCGCACCGCCACCGACGATGACGACGTCCCAGAGATCGTGGCTCACCCGCCCAAGCCTAGGAGCGCGGCGGTCCCGCCTCCACGCGAGCGGGCATCTTCTAGGGTGAGGCCTCGTGGGAGAAGTTCTGGGCGGACGCTACGAGCTCGTGGACCCGCTCGGCGAGGGCGGGGCGGGCGTCGTCTGGCGCGCCTGGGACCACCGGGAGGCGCGGTACGTGGCGGCGAAGGTCATGCGCCAGGCCGATGCGGCCTCGCTGCTGCGGTTCGTCCGGGAGCAGGCCGTGCGGGTCGAGCACCCCCACGTGCTCACGCCGCTGGGCTGGGCGGGCGAGGACGAGCGGGTCCTCTTCACGATGCCCATCGTGCGCGGCGGGTCCGCGGCCACGCTCGTGGGCGACCACGGACCGTTGTCGCCCACGTGGGTGGCGGTGCTGCTCGACCAGCTGCTGCTCGCCCTGGAGCGGATCCACGGCGAAGGCCTGGTCCACCGCGACGTCAAGCCGGCCAACCTGCTGCTGGACGCGACGGGGCGTGACTACCCGCGCATGCGGCTGGCCGACTTCGGGATCGCCACGACGCTCGACCAGCCTCGCCTCACCCATGTCTCCCACGTCGTGGGCACGGTCGGGTATGCGGCTCCAGAAACCTTCTCCCCGGGCTGGGACCCTGACCCGCGCGCCGACCTCTTCGCGGCCGGGATGACGGCGTCAGAGCTGCTGCTGGGGGAGCGTCCCGACACGGTCGGCGACCTGGCCGTCGCGCTCGTGCGCGCCGAGGCGCCGGTGCAGCTCTCCGCACTGCTGCTCGACCTGAGCTCGAGGGACCCCGACGACCGCCCCGCCGACGCGGCCGCGGCGCGGGCCGCCCTGCACCGGACCGGCCTGGTCGGGGAGGGGACGACCTGGGACGCGGGGGAGGTCGAGGTCTTCGACCAGGTGCCGCCCCTTCCCCCGGGCTGGGACGAGGAGGGGCCCGCCGGATCTGCCGGGGCTGTCGTGTCCGATGACAGGGCGCGCGAGAACCTGGCCGCACCGGACGCGGAGGAGGCCGGGGACGTGCAGAGCCCCGCCCGCGCCTCGGGGGCGTGGGCGGGGCCTGCGCTGCTGGTGCTCGGGCTCGCCCTCATCCTGCTGGCGACCCTGATCGCGATCCTCTGAGGGACCCTCTGCCGGGAGCTCGGGCCGGTGGCTCAGGCCTAGCGGCGACCGAGGAGGACCGCGCCGGCGGCACCCAGCAGGACTCCCAGACCGCCCAGCACCCAGACCACGGGGGAGATGCCCTCGTCCTGCGATCCGTCGCCGGTGCCGTCGGCGGCATTGCCGGCGGTCGTGCCCTCTCCGGAGGTCGGCTCCGTGGTCTGCCCGACGTCGGCCGCCGGGGCCTCGGTCTCGGCGGCGTCGTCGACCGCCGGGCTCGCCCCTGAGTCGTTGCCCTGGCCGTTGGTGCCCTGGCCGTCGGTGGCCTGCTCGTCGTCCGTCGTGCCCGCCGAGGTGCCGGCCCCGACGAACGTGGGCTCTCCGTCCGGGTCGCCGACGGTGTCGGCGGTGATGGTGAAGCCCAGCGGGATGGGCTCCTCCCGCGACGAGCTGAGGCTCACGGCCACCACATAGTCGCCGGCGACCGTGGGGTCGTCAGCCGGGTGGCGGTTGGACCACCTGACCTCGGGCATCACCGCGGCCGCACGACCCGCCTCGGCCCCCGAGAGCACGGCCCGCTCGTTGGCGCCCGTCTCGGCCAGCACGTCATGGACCTCGGCCCGCTGCGGGGAGTAGATGGCGATGTCGAGCACGTCGGAGCTGGGGCCCATGAGCTCGGCCAGGGCCTTGTCGGGCACGGGGCTCTCGGCGATCGCCTCCAGCCCCTGCCCGTAGTCGACCGGCACCCGGAAGAAGGCGATCTCACCGGGGAGCAGGTCGGACCCGTAGGTCTTGCCCGGCTCGATGGGTGCCGCGTCGTGGAAGGAGGCACCGCCGACGATCTCCTCCGAGACCGTGCCCGGCTCGAGGCCCGACCACTCGGGATCGGGGGCCTCACCGGGGAGCAGCTCCTCGTCCTGGGCCGGCCCCAGCTCCTCGACCCTCAGCTCGATGGGCTGGTCCAGGATCTGCTTCGACCCGCCCTGTGCCTCGATCGAGGCGATGATGGTCTCCGCCTCCGCGCACCCGTCGTCGGCGTAGTCCGCAGAGCTCGTCCCGGCCGAGCCGAAGGAGTTGCTCATGCCCCCGCTCCACACCATCCCCGTCGTCATCGCGCAGGTCTGCCCGTCCGGGGTCTCCAGGCGCAGGTTGATCGCCGAGAGCCCTGCGGGGCGGGAGGGGCGCATGGTCGCTCCCACGTAGATCCGTGAGCCGGGGACGGTCCGCTCGACGGCGTAGTGCTTGCGCACCCTCTCCCGGTTCGCGATCGTGTCGGTCCACATGCCCGGACCGATCTGCGGGGCGTCCGCGACATCGCGGCTGCCTTCGACGGGCGTGCCCGAGATCGAGAAGGGGCGGAAGGCGCGGGTGGAGATCCTGGTCAGGGCGGTGGTGAGGGTCTCCGCGTCGTCGGCGTCGAAGTAGGTGCCGCCGGCGTTCTCGGCGATGCACTGAAGCTGGGTCCTGGTGGCCTCGTCGGCACCGAGGCCGACGGTGTGGACCACCAGGTCGAGGCCATCCTCGGTGAGCTGCTCGGCGACCTCGCAGGGGTCGGGGTCGCAGGTGGCGATCCCGTCGGAGACGAGCAGGATCGTCCGGTTGCCCTCGTCGCCCAGGTCCTCGGCCGCCTCCTGGAGGGCGTGGGCGATGGGCGTCTCGCCCAGGGGCATGTAGTCCTCGACCCCCTGGAGCAGCTCGTCGGCGTTGTCGGTGCCGATCGGGACGGCCAGCTCGGAGTCGGTGCACTTGTCGGCCATGGGTCGGTCCAGCGGCACCGAACCGCCGAAGACGCGCAGGCCCACGGACTGCCCCGGGTCCAGGTCGCCGATCACCACCTCCAGAGCAGTCTTGGCCGCCTCGATCTTGGGGGCACCGGTCCCGTCGGCGTCCTCCATGGACCGGGAGGCGTCCAGCAGCAGGAGGAGCTGCCCGTCCTCGGACCCGGACTCTTCCGCCTGGCCGGCCACCGCGGCGGAGGCGCTCGCGGTCAGCAGGGCCATGGCCGCCAGCGCCGCGAACACGCGTCGATGGGGCGTGGTGCGGGTGGGTGCTCTCATGGTCGTTCTTCCCCTCGTCGAACAGGTCAGGTACATTTGCGATAGCAAATCTAGAGTGTTTGCAATCGCAAAGTCAAGTGGATGGGTGTCAGGTGGACGAGATCGAGCGCAACATCGCCGAGCAGGTCGCTGTCTACGGCGAGCCACTGGCCGACGTATTCGGCCGGCTGACCCGCGGGCTCGGCCTCAACCAGGCCGGGCTGGCCAAGGTGCTGGGGATCTCCCCGCCGATGCTGTCCCAGCTCGGGTCCGGTCGCCGGATCAAGATCGGCAACCCCGCCGTCATGCGCCGCCTGGAGGAGGTGCGCGACCTGTTGACGGCGGTGGAGGAGGGGAAGGTGGGCGAGCACGGCATACCCGGGAGGCTGGAGCAGATCCGGGAGTCGGTGGGTGGCTGGACCACGACCCGGCACGAGCTGTCCGCGGACACCGGCGAGGCAGCCGCGCACCAGGCGCTGCGGTCGGCCGCCACCCCCGCCGAGCTCGCCGACGCGGCCGGTCTGCTGGCACCGCACCATCCCAAGCTCGCCGATCTGCTGCGCGCCGCCGCCGGGCTTCAGCGGTAGGTGTCGCTGCGGGCGGCCTGGTGGTCGCCGTCGTCGTCCGGGCGGTGGACCAGCTCCTCGTCCTCGTCGACGAAGATCAGCGCGCCGGAGGCGACCAGCTCGGAGATCTCCTCCTCGGTGAGCGCGTTGAGCTCCTCGTCGCTCAGCTCGACGAAGCCGTCGTCGTCCAGGTCCTCGTAGCCGTGACCGACCTCCTGGTCGAGGTCCCCGGCGGTCTCCTCGGCGGGACCCTGCTCGTCGGGACCCTGCTCGTCGGGGCCCTGCTCGTCGGCAGGCCGGGGCGTGCCCTCCTCCCACCACTTCTCGGCACCCTGCTCCGGTGGGAGCGCCCCGTCGTCAAGGTCGTCGTCCTCGGGCTCGTCCGCACCGCGACGCATCAGCAGGCTCAGGATCGCTCCCAGCAGCAGCAGGGTCGCGCCGGCGAAGACGCCGAGGCTGCCCAGCGCGAGCGCGCCGAGACGGGCGAGCGCGGAGGCGGCCCCGACCTCAGGCGCGACGACCACGCCCAGGCCGGTGCAGCTGATCTCGTGGGTGCCCGTCGCCGTGGCGCGGAAGTCGCCGACCACCTGGAAGCGCGCGAGCGCCAGGTCGATCCCGATCCTCTTGTCCTCGTCCTTGAGGTGGTTGACCGGCACCGCCGCCCCAGGGCCCTGGACGGTGCAGGTGATGTTCTCCACCGGGGTCGGCACCTGCTCGCCCGGGGTGATCAGGCCACCGGTGACGTAGAGCGTGCGCTCGTCGCCTGCGGTCAGCTCGACAGAGCCCACGCCGTCGAGCAGCTCGGCGGAGTGGGTGCGCAGGTTGTCCAGCAGGTTGCGGGTCGTCAGGCCACCGATGAGGGTGAGGACCAGGGCGATGGCCAGGAGCAGACCGCCGACACGGACGAGTTTGCGGCCCGCACGGCGCAGCCGGCCCCGTCGGGCCCCGGGCTCGGGATCGGGCTCGACGTCGGGGTCGGCCTCGGGCTCGGGGTAGGCGTCGGACATGTCCCCGACTCTAAGCCGTTCGGGCCTCTCGGCGGGCCTGGAGCGGGCGCGTGGCGCGCCGGGGTCAGCCCTGTCCCTGCTCCTCGGAGGCCGTCGCCGGGCGCAGCACCATGCGGGTCCACGCTCCCACGTAGATCCGGTCGTGCAGGTCCAGCTCGACCCGCTGACCAGGGGGGATGGGCGCCTGCGGGAGATCCTCGCCGACCGTGCCGACGAAGGTGCCGTTGCTGCTGCCCAGGTCCTCAATCCACCACCGCTGCCCGTCGCTGCTGAGCTGCGCGTGCCTCCGGGAGACGGCCGAGTCGCTGCCGGCGTCGACCTCGGGGCGCACGCCCAGGCTGCCGGACGGGCGCCCCACCAGAGCGGTGCTGCGGTGCAGCAGCACGATGTCGGGCAGGCCGGCGCTGGGGCAGGCCTCGTCGGTCTGCTGGACGGCATACCAGTCGGGGTCCACCCACAGCTCGACCACCCAGGTCTTCGACAGGGCACGGGAGGGCGGGGTATGCCGTGGCTTGCCCTTGGTCGACGCGCTCACCGGCGCGGGGGTCGGCTCGGGCTCGGTGACATCGGGTTCCGGCTTCGGCTGCTCTAGCTCGGGTTCAGGCTCCGGCTCGGGCTCCCCTGCTGGCTCCTCTGCGACCGGCTCTTCCTCAACCGGTTCCTCTTCCGCAGGATCTTCCTCGACAGGATCTTCCTCAACAGGCCTCTCGTCGGCGGGCTCATCCTCGACGACGGCCTCCACGTCCTCGTCGCCCTCGTCCGTGGCGGAGGGTGCCGACCCCATCGGCGGGGTGCCCGTGGTGAAGTCGTAGCCGCACTCCTCGCAGAAGAGCGCGTCCTGGACGTTCAGGCCGCCGCAGTGGGGGCAGGTGAGCGGCTCGGCCGCCGGCTCGGGGGAGGCGGGAGCGGGAGAGGGTGAGGAGTGCGGCATACCCTGAGCGTCGGAGCCGACCGCCCCCGGAGCCGAGGGTGCGCCGATGGGCGCACCACAGGTGTCGCAGTAGTCCGTCGACTCGCTGCGGTGGCCCTCGGGACAGACCGCGCTCACGTCGGGCGCACCCGCGTGGTCTTCGTCGAGGCGGTGTCGAGCTCCATCTCGTCGAGCTTGTCGACGTTGCGGCGCAGACGGACCCGACCGGTGGCGGCGTCCTCGATGTCCACGACGCGCGACAGGCGGGAGGTCGCGGCGTCGTCGCCGGTCTCCTGGGCGAGCTGGACGGCGCGCCCGAGCTTGGAGGTCGCCGTGGCGTCGTCACCGATGGCCTTGGCGCGCAGGCCGTCCTGGATCGCCGAGGCCAGCTCGGTCTGCCCGGTGTAGTGCGCGACCTCCGGGCTGATCTGGGCGGTCAGCAGGCTGTCGCCGGACCAGCGCGCCTTGACCAGGCCCTGGGTGACGACCTGGCCGCCGACGGTCAGCTGCACGCGGGAGGCGAGCTGCTCCTGACCGACCGCCTTGGGGGCGAGGCGCACGGCGACGTGGTAGTCGCGGGTCTCGTCGCCCCAGGCGCCCAGGTCGTAGCCGCCCGTCAGCGGGTTGACGTCGACCCGCCGCGAGGACAGGTCCTCCAGCGTGGGGGAGACCTGCTTGACGAAGAGCACCTCGGCACCCTGCGGCGCCCAGACGCGCAGCTGAGTGTCGGAGACCCCGCGGCCCATCGACTGCTGCATGAGCTGGGCGAAGTCCTGAGGCAGCCCGTCCCAGGTGCGGATGAGCTCCACGGTGCCCATCAGCGCCTCGGCGATACGCCGCACCTCGGCGACCTGCCAGGCGGCGCCCAGGCCACGGCAGTCGGCCTGGAAACGTCCTCTGACCTGCTCGATCGCCCAGGACAGCTCGTCGGGGGTCTCGTGCTGGTTGGCGCCGTCGGTGAGCAGGATGGCGTGCCTCTTGACCAGGCTCGGCACGGTGCCGAAGAGCTGTCCGGCGGCCAGCAGCCACCGGCCCATCGCGGTGCCGCCGCCGGGCGCCAGGCGCTGCAGCGAGCGCTTGGCCTCCAGCCGGGTCTGCGGCGACATGCGGGCCATCGCGGCCTGCGTCCCGTTGGGATAGCACAGCGCCGCCTCGTGGTTGCCCGCGACGATCGCGAACCACACGCCGTCGACGATCTGGTCGAGGGCGGCCGAGGCCGCGTAGGCCGCCGCCTGCACGCCCTGCACGTCCATCGAGCCGGACACGTCGACGATGATGATCTCGCCGGCCTCGCCGGAGGCTGAGCTCATCGGCGCGACGGTGCCGGCCCCGGTGCAGGTCACCGAGACGATCGCGTGGACGTCGGTGCCGCCGTCGGGCAGGAACTCGTTCTGGTGGACCGTCGCCGTGAAGTCAGCCATGCGACCCATCCTGCCCCGCGCCACCGACAGCTCGCTCCTCGGGTCGCGTGGTCGGCGGCTGGGCCTCCTGCGGGTATGTGGCAGCTCCCGATCGTAGGAGCGCCACCGTGATGTTGTCCGCGCCTCCGCGTCCCTTGGCCCAGTCGACGAGGGCCTGGGCGAGGGCGAGGGGGTCGGCGCCGCCGGTCGCCTGCCCATCGCGGGTCTCCAGCTCGAGGCGCTGGGCCTCCTGCCGGAGGACGGCGCGCAGGTCGGCCGGGTCGGAGGCGTAGTTCCACAGCCCGTCGCTGCACAGCATCAGCCAGCCCGGGGCGGAGACGTCCTGGCTGCTGATGGAGGGCGTGTGGTCGGGGGAGTCCGGTCCCAGCCAGCGGGTGATGGTGTGCGCCAGGGGGCCGGCCTCGGCGGTGGCCCGGTCGACCCCGGAGTCCACCTGCTCCTCGGCCATCGAGTCGTCCCGGGTCAGCCGGCGCGCCTCGCCCTCGTCGGGCAGCCAGTAGCCCCGGCTGTCGCCGACGTTGCCGACCGTGGCCGTGCCGTCCTCGACGACCGCCGCGACGAACGTGCACGAGGGGGCGGCGTCGGGGAAGTCCTCGCCCACCTGGTCGACCGCTCCCGCCGCGGCGTCCGCGGCGCGGGCCAGCCGGTCGGCGGGGTCATCGTCGCTGGTCGAGAGCACCTCCAGCGCGGCGTAGGACGCGGCCAGGCTGGCCTCCGCAGACCGGGTCGCGGTGGTCACGCCGTCGCAGACCACCAGGGCCGCGCGGTGGCCGCCCTCGGCGGTGGTCTCGCCCCAGACCGCGCCGGCGTCCTCGTTGGACTCGTGCCGGATGCCACGGTCGCAGACCATCGCGACGCGCTCGTCGGCCTGGGCCGAGAAGTGGTGGCGCGGGTCCGGACGGCGCTCGCCGCACTCGGTGCACCAGCCGTCCTCGTCGAACTTGCCGCCGCACGCGCAGGTGCCGTGGTCGACCTCCTCGACCGGCTCCGGCTCCTCCATCGGGGGCAGCTCGCCGTCCAGGACCAGGAGCGGCTTGGGCAGCGGGGGCGGGCCGTCGGCGAACGGCTCGGGCTCTTCATCGGGCTCGGGCTGGTCGGAGGTGGGCAGCTCGGAGTCGGCCGGGTCCGGGGGCTCCAGCGGCACGATCTCCTGCTCGGGCTGCTCGGGCTCCCTCGGGTCGACGGTCTCGTCGGGGTCGGGCTGCTCGGGGTCGGGCGTCTGGTCGGGGGTCTGCGTCATGTCCAGCTCCAGGGTCGGACGGCGTTGGCCCGGTCGATGAGGGCGGCCCGCTCGAGGGGGTCGGGGGTGTAGTCGGCCAGGACGCGATACTCCTTCTCCACCGCTTTGCGAAGGTCGTCCTGGGTGACGGGCACCTCACCGAGGCGCCAGTCCTTCTTCTCTCCGTGCTTGCCCACCTGCTCCAGGGCCTGCTCGTAGATCGTGGCGTTGAACTGGGCCCGCTGGCGCGGGTCCAGGGTCAGGCGCGAGACCGCGTGGACGGACTCGCGCAGGTCGGCCAGCGTCCCGCGGGCCCGCAGCATCTCGGCCCGCAGCCAGCGGGCCAGCGGGTGGGCCCGGCTGCTCGCCGGGACCGAGTCCAGGGCCGCGATCGCACCCTCCTCGTCCCCCCGGCCGCGCCGGACGCGGTGCAGCCCGAAGGCGGCGGGAGCCACATACGCCGCGTCCGTGCGCCAGGCGCGCTCGTAGTCCAGCTCGGCCGCCTTGCTGTAGTTGCCCAGCTCGCTGGCCAGCGCCAGCGCCAGCCGCGGCGCGATCTCCCCGGGCAGGGCGTCGCGCACGGCGGCGAAGTGACCGGCCGCCAGCTGTCCCTGCTGCACCCGGCGTGCTCGCGAGGCCTCGTCGTCGCCGGAGGCCAGGGACAGCGCCCACAGGCCCCGCACCCAGGACGCGCGCCAGTCCCACGGGTCCTCGGCCAGCAGCCCGCGCACGGCCTGGTCGACCCAGGCCTCCTGGCCCATCTGGATGCCGGTGCGGGCGCGGGCCAGCAGCACCTCGGGTGTCTGCTCGGCCGCCTTCAGCAACCCCTGGTGGCGCGCCATCGGCTCGTCGGGCAGGGAGGAGAGCCAGTCCAGCATCGGGTCGGTGTCGTCCCGCTTGAGGTCGGGCAACTCCCACCACGACAGCGTCTCGCCGGTGGAGACCGGCTGCTCGAAGGCGGCCGAGTGCGCCGACAACGTCGCCGCGTGGTCGCTGCTGGCGGCCACGACCTGCCGGAGCACGCCGATCATCTGCGAGCGCAGCTCGTCGATGGTCAGGAAGCGGTCGTTGGGGTCGGGGGCGCAGCACCGGGCCACGAGCCGGAAGAAGGCGTCGTGCTCCACGAACGGCGGCACCTGGCTCGCCGGGGGGAGGGAATCCACATACTCGGACTGGTAGCCGCGGAACTCGAAGGTGAGCACGCACAGCGTGCGCCCGATCGTGTAGATGTCGGAGGCCACCGAGGGGCCGACCTCGGCCACCTCCGGCGCCTGGTAGCCGACCGTGCCGTAGATCGGGCTGTCGAGGTCGTCCTGGCGACGCACGCCACCGAGGTCGATGAGCTTGACCGCGTCGCCCTCCTGGATGAGGTTGTCGGGCTTGAAGTCGCAGTAGAGCAGCCCCAGGTCGTGCAGGTGGCTGAAGGCCGGCAGGGTCTCCAGGACGAAGGCCAGCGCCTGGTCGACGGGGAAGGGGTTGTAGCGCCCGCCGGCCGCGGCCAGCCTGGCCTTGAGCATCTGCTTGAGGCTGGTGCCGCCGACGTACTCCATCACCGTGTAGGCGTCGCCGTCGTGGGTGACGACGTTGTAGATCTCCACGATGAGCGGGTGCTTGACCTGCGCCAGGAACTGCTGCTCGGCGACCGCGGCCTCCAGAGCGTCGGCGTCGCCGGTGTTGAGCAGGCCCTTGAGCACGACCCAGCGGTCGGAGACGTTCTTGTCGCGGGCCAGGTAGATCCAGCCCATCCCGCCGTGGGCGAGGGCGCCGACGACCTCGTACTGCCCCGCCACCAGGTCGCCCGGGGACAGCTTGGGGGTGAAGGAGTAGGGCGCGCGGCACTGCGGGCAGAAGCCCTGCTGCCGCCCGCCGGCCTCGCCGGCCGAGCGGCCCACGTCGGCGCCGCAGTTGGGGCAGACCCGCCGGTCCTCGGGGACCTGCGGGTCCTCCATGACGGCCTGGGTCGGGTCGGCCGGCGGGACCGGCGGCACCTGGGTCAGACCCATGCCCAGCTTGGAGCGGCGCACGCCGGCCAGGGCCCGCTGACGGCGGACGACGGCGGCGCGCAGGGCCTCACGGGTCTGGCCGGGGGCGGGGGTGGCGACCTGCGGGGCGGCCGAGGCCGCGGATCCTGCGGGTATGCCATCGCTCCCGGCTCCCTGTCCCTCACCTGCGCGCCCCTCACCTGCGCGTCCCCGACCTGCGGCGGTGCTCGGGTCGGCGGCGGGCGCGGCCACTGGTTCTGGCGCGGGAGGTGCTGCCACCGGGGCCTGCGAGGGCTCGGGCGAGCCGCAGACGTTGCACCAGCCGTCCTCGTAGGAGCCGGTGCAGCCTGGCTCGACGCAGCGGTTCATCGGGCGTCTCCCTTCGAGGGGTCGGCGGTCGAGCCGGTCGGTGCGGGGTCGACGGTGATGCCCATCGTGCGGGCGAACGACTGCTGGGCCTGGACCAGGGCCTCCAGCTGGGTGAGGTCGGTCGGTTCGTCGGCGATGAGGCGCTCGGTCTGCTGGACCAGGGGCACCATGGCGCTGCCCGCGCCGCTGTCCGGGCCCAGGGCCGAGGCGAGGGCCCGGGCCTGCTGGACCAGGTCCTCGCGCCGGGCCAGCGCGGCCGCGTAGGTCGTCTGGGCCATCGTCAGCGCCCGGTCCACCCGTTCCAGGCGGGTCAGGTAGGCGCTGAGCTCGTCGGGGTCCGACGGGATGTCCCCCAGGGCCGTGACGTCGGGGACCCCCAGCGTCGGGGCGGGCTGGACGCGGGCGCGGGCGCGCTCGGCCAGGGCCCGCACCGCCTGCCCGCGGGCGCTGAGCTCGGCGACCTCGCGGGTGGCCTGGGCGTGCTCCACCTTGGCGTGGGCGCGGGCGGAGGCGGCCACGATGAGGTCGCGCTCGGTGGTGGCGGCCTCGGCCTCCAGGGGGCCGAGGAAACCGACGACATCGCCGCCCCGGCGCAGGCGGTCGGCCACGTCCTCGAGCCGGCGCTCCAGCAGCGCGTGGGCCTGCGCGGCGCTCTGGCGACGCTTGGAGGGGATGAGGGCGACCTGGTCGGCGATCCGGGCCAGCTGCTGGCGCAGGGCACCGACCCGCTCGCTGGCGCGGGGGTCGGCCCCGTCGAGGCGCAGGCGGGAGCGCAGCGAGGAGGCCAGGGAGTCCGAGAGGCGGCAGGCCTCGGGGAGGGAGACGGCCAGGGCCTGCCCCGCCCCGCGGGAGCCCGGCTGCTCCAGGCTGCCCCAGATCAGCGTGGTGATGCGGCGGCGATCGCTCTCCTCGACGCGGCCGTTGTCCCAGGTGGCCATGAGCAGCTCGAGCCGGTCCGAGACGGCCTGCCACAGGGTCATCGAGAGCGTGACGTCCGGGGTGACGGCGGCCCGCTCCTGCGGGCTCTCCAGCGCGATCGCCGCCCGGTCGAGGTCCTCCAGCTCCGAGCGCCGTTGACCCTTCCAGGTGATCATCGCGTCCAGGTAGCGCAGCAGCTCCCGGGGCGGCACGTCGGTGCCCAGGGACCCGGGGGCGGTGGGGGAGACCGCATACGTGCTCATCGGGCCTGGTCCTTCGTGGGGCGGGAAGCCTTGTCGCGAGCGTCAGCCTTCTCCCGGCGTGCGGCCAGCGCCGCCCCGGCACCCAGCGACCCGAGTGCGGCGAGCATGCCGAGGCCGCTGCCGTAGAAGGTGAGGTTGCCGTCCAGGCTGCTGCGGGTGAGGGCCTCGTCGACGTCGAGACGGGCCTGCTCGAGCTCCTCGAGCTCGGTGTCCAGCACCGGCTGGGCGGCCTGCACGTAGGGGAGGGCGGCGCTGAAGACCTCTTCGGACCACCAGGCCTCGCGGGAGGGCCCGTCCAGGACCACCTGCCCGAGCGCCTCCTGGGCACGGTGGAAGGTCTCCAGCTCCGGGGTCGGGGTGAGGCCGAGGTCCTCCGCCTCCCAGAAGTCCGGACGGTCGAACCAGGACCCGGACCGCAGACCGAAGGCGACGTTGAGCCGCGTCTCGACGTCACGCACCAGGTCCGAGACCTGGTCCAGGGCCCGCTCGTGGGCCTCGTCCGCCTCGGCGATGGTGCCCGGATCGGGGGCACCGATGATGACGGCCCCGGCCATGAGGGCGGCGAGCACCGCGAGCCCACCGGGCACCACGGCGCCCCCGGCGAAGGCCAGCCAGGCCAGCCCGATGAGCAGCAGCAGCGCGATGCCGGCCAGGGCGTAGGGGACCCAGGTGTCGTCGGTGAGCTCGTCGTGGTGGTCCCGGAGCTGGTAGGTGGTGACCCCGATGCTCGTGCGCGTCCGGATGTCGCCCCACTCCGAGAGGGCACGGATGGGGGAGGTGCTGGGCGCCAGGATGACCGCCATGGAGTCCACCGCGTCCTCCGCGTAGTAGCGGCGGCCGTCAGGCGTCAGCTCCACCGCCTGCTGGATCATCTCCACCGAGACGGGGTCCTGGCCCGGGGACGCGACATGGTTGCCCGCGAGGTGGGAGACGACGTCCTCGTCCAGACGCAGGGCGGCGCGCTGCCAGTGGGCGTAGGCGAACTCCTCGCTGCGGTAGGCCTCGTGCGCGCGGTGGTCGGTGTCGACACCGCTGGCGAAGGCGGCCCCGACGAGGGTCCCGGCGCCGCCGAGCGCGAGGAGCGCGGCCAGCCAGCTGCGGTGGAAGGGCCGCTGGTGGATCGGGACCTTGGGTCTGGCAGGTGTCTTCCGGCCGCCGCCGTGGTTGCGCGACCGCCCGGCGCCTCCCGAGGTCCGGCCGAGGCGCCGCTCCTGGCGGGCCAGCTCGCGCTCGCGGCGGTCGACCTCCAGCTGCTGCTCGCGCAGCTGGCGCTCGACCTCGGCCCGCTTGGCCGCGATCTCCGCCTCGGCCTGCCGCCTGCGCTCGGCGATCTCCCGCTCGGCCTCCGCGGCCCGCCGCGCCAGCTCCTCGGGCGTGGTGTCCTCCACGTCCGGGACGTCGGGGCCCAGCACCAGCATGGGCTCGGTCTCGTCCTTGTCCGTCATCGTTCCTTACCGGTAGTCCCTCAGCCGCTGCGTCAGCCCGCTCCAGGCGAGTGCGGCGGCGATGATGCCGAGCAGCAGCGCGAAGCCGGAGGTCACCGAGGCGGTCGTGCCCACCCCGAACTCGGCGTCGTCGAACTGCTCGACCAGGTCGTTGTGCAGCGCGGTCGTGATCTCGTCGAAGGCGGACCCGGTGGCGTCGATGACCTGGAGACGGGCGGTCGTGCCCGAGGCGTCCATCAAGGTGTCGATCCCCTCCGACGCCTCCTGCCAGGTCGTGCTGTAGCCCGTCTCGCCCAGCGCGCGGATCGCACGGGTCGCCTCGTTCATCTCGGCGTCCAGCCTGACGGGGAGCTCGTCCTCCAGGCCGAGGGCGACCGCATACTGCGCCTGCCTGGCCTGCAGCACCTCCTCCATGGCGGTGGCTCGGGTGGCGACGGCGTCGACCCGGTCCTCGTAGCTGACCGGCAGCGCCGAGGGGTTGAGCGAGACGTAGGTCAGCCAGCCGGTGATCGCGGTCGCGATCAGCAGCGGCACGTTGATCATCCGCCGCGTCAGCAGCGCCAGCCAGACCATGACGCCGATCATCACCACGGTCGCCAGGCCGCCGAGCAGCGCGGTCAGCCCGGAGCGCGAGCCGGTGTTGAGGTTCTCGGCGGACTCCGAGGCCACCTGTCCGCTGGCCTGCCCCGCGGCGCGAGAGGCGGCGGAGGAGGTCGCGTAGGTCTGCGCCGCCCCCTCGGCGTCGGTGCGCGCCTGCTCGATCGCCCGCTCGGCCAGCACGTCGGCGTGGAGCAGCTCCCGGGCCCCGGCGCTGCGCGGCTGGTCGCTGCCCGAGGCGGTGAGGTTCTCGACCGCGTCCTGGTATGCGGTGTGGAAGCTCTCCCTGTCCGGCTCCCCTCCGGTGCTCGCCTCGGCCACGGCCCGTGCCGCATCGAGGTCACCCTGGGCGACCGCGATGCCCGCCCGCTCGGCCGCGACCCACTGGGAGGCGATGACGTTGGGGGTGGGGTTGACCCCGCCGGTGTCGAAGGTGCCCGTGGCCGCGATGCCGGTCAGCGCCGCCGCCGCCGTCGCCAGGGCCCGCGCGAAGCGGAGCCGGCCAGGTGTCGAGGAGGTCCGCCGTGGCTTCTGAGCCTGTTGCTTGGCCTGCTGCTGAGCCTGTTGCTGTGCCTGGGGCTGCTGAGCCTGTGCCCGTGCCTGCTGCGGCGCGGCCGCCTGCTGTGCCTGAGCCTGCTGTGCCTGCGCCTGGTTCGCTCCCTGGCCCGGAGCCGGAGCGCTCACCTCGTCACCTCGTCACCGCCATCGTCACTGCCACCATCGACGCCATCTTCGGCCGGCTCCAGGGGCGGCCCCTCGGCGCCGTCGCCGACACTCAGGTCGATGGCGTCCCGGTCCTCGAAGTCCTGCCGCTCCAGCGTGCGCAGCTCCTCGACGGTGGCGTCCTCGGCGTCGCGCAACCGCCACGCGTGCCGCCCGATGGCAGCCTCGAGCATGTTGCGGCTGAAGCGGCCGTTGCCGAAGCTCGGCCCGCGCGGCGTCGCCTTCAGGATCTCGCGGAAGCGCGTGCTGGCGTCCTCGGAGATGTCGTAGTCCATCTTCTCGGCCAGCGTGCCCTGGATCGCCACGAGCTCGTCGTCGGTGTAGTCGTCGAACTCGATGATCGTCCGGAACCGGCTCTCCAGCCCAGGGTTCATCGCCACGAACTCCGCCATCGGCGCGGGGTAGCCGGCCACGATGACGACCAGGTCGTCGCGGTGGTCCTCCATCTCCTTGACGAGGGTGTCGATGGCCTCCTTGCCGTACTGGTCGCCGTTGAGGCTGTAGGCCTCGTCGATGAACAGCACCCCGCCCTTGGCCGACTCCACGACCTCGGCGGTCTTGGCCGCGGTCTGACCGAGATAGCCGGCGACCAGCTCGGAGCGGTCGACCTCGACCAGCTGGCCCTTGGACAGCAGCTTCAGCGCCCGGTAGATCCCGCCGATCAGCCGCGCCACCGTCGTCTTGCCCGTGCCCGGGTTGCCGACGAAGACGAGGTGCCGGGTCAGGGTGGCGACCTTCAGGCCGGCCTCCTGACGACGCGCGTCCATCTTGAGCACGGCGACCTGACGGTGGATCTCGGCCTTGACCCGCTCCAGCCCGATGAGGGCGTCGAGCTCGGCGAGGAGCTCCTCCAGGCTGCGCTCCGGCTCGGCCGGCCCATCGGTCTCGGTGGCCGGGGTCGCGTCCGGATCCTCCTGGGTCGCGAGCTGGTCCGGGGCACCCACGGTCCCGGTTCCCTGTCCACCGGGCGCCTGCGGCATCAGGTCCTGCGGCCGCACCTCACCGGTCGGCTGAGGGGGCAGCGGCGGCATCCCGGCCCAGGGATCCTGCGGGGGAGCGCTGGATCCAGGGCCGGTGCCGGTCGCGGCGCGGCCGAGGCTGCCGAGCATGTCGCGCACCCGCTCCGACTGCTCCTGCGCGCGCCGGAGCAGGTCGTGACCCATGGTCTCCAAGGAAGAAGAGGCGGGGGTATGCGGCGTCGCGCCAGATCCTGTCGTCCCACCGGTCGGGGATGGGCCGGTCGGGGATGGGCCGGTCGGGGATGGGCCGGTCGGGGTCGGGCCGGCGGGGCCCGGCGTCGGCAGCACCGGCTCTGGGCGGACGCCGGCCGCGGTCAGCTGGGTCCGCGCCGCGGCGGTCGCCTTGCCGACGCTCAGGGCAGAGGCCCCCGGCACCGCGCAGGCGGAGGTGGCCACGGAGGCGAGAGCTTCCGCATACCCCTTGGCGTGGGGGCTGCCCTCGGCTACCAGGGTGGCCAGACCGGTGGTGGCGATGGAGCCGTAGCGGCGGCCGCGCGGCACCATCCCGAAGAACTCGCTGGCGGGCACGCCGAACGCGCTGCCCCAGGTGCGGGCCAGCTCGCTGGCGCCGGTGGACGACTCCATGACCGAGGCGGCCAGGGCCATGCCCTCGGCCCGGGCCATCGACTCGTCGAGGCCGGACTCGCGGCCGACGCGGGCGAGGATCTCGACGGCGTCGCGCAGCTGCTGGGTGCTCATGCGTTCCTCTGCTGGATGATCATGGGTTCCTCTCGGGCGGGGCGAGGGCGGTCACCGACCCCGTGGGGTCGTCGGCCTCGGGCATGTCGGGCACGGGCGCGCTGGCGGAGTCCACGCGCAGCGCCCCGCCGTCACCGGCGTGTCCGAACTTCTCGGCGATGAAGCGGCCCTGGGCGACCAGCTCGCGGGCGTCGTCGCGGTAGACGGCGTCGAAGACCCGGTCCATCGTCAGGCCCAGCAGGTCGAGCTGGTCGACGAGCACCATGAGGGAGGTCTTGGCGCCGTCGACGGGGCGGGTGTCGGCGTAGCGGCGGGGCAGGCGCTGGTAGGCGCCGATCGCCTCGGGCAGGTAGTCGGTCGCCGTCGCCATGACCGTGTAGCCGAGGTCGCTGCCGCTGATCCGCTTCAGCCGCGGCACGGTGTCGCGCGCGGTGTCGATCACCCGCTGCGCGCGGGCGACGACCACGGAGGGCAGGGCGCTGGAGGTCAGGGAGGTCTCGGTCTCCTTCAGCGCCTCCAGCACCTCCTCGGCGGTGGGGGGAGGGGGCAGGACCAGCCGGTCGGACTCCGGGGTCGCCGGGGTCCGACCAAGCATGCGGTCGAGCAGGTCTCCGAAGCCCACGGTCAGCGTCCGGTGCCGGAAGTGTCACCCAGGTCGAGGGAGCCGCCGGCCAGGCGGATGTCGGTCTTCTTGGCCCGCTCCAGGTAGTCCTGGCTCTTGGCGACCTCGCCCTCCAGGACCCCGATGGTCTGGGCCATGTTGTCCAGCGCCTGGGAGCGGAAGGCGTCGATCGCGTCCATCGTCTCGTAGATGTTGGCGAAGGCGGCCTGCAGCTGCTCCAGGCCCAGGGTCGAGGAGGCGGCCTGCTCCTGGATGGCGACCGAGTTGTCGCGCAGCATCTCCGAGGTGCGCTGGATCATGTCGCTGGTCGTGGTGTTGAGCGCGGTGATCTGGTCCAGGACGAGCTTCTGGTTGTTCAGCGCCTGGGCGACCAGGACGGCGGTGCGCAGCGCGCTGACCGTCGTGGTCGAGGCCCGGTCGACACCCTTGATCAGCTCGATGTTGTTCTTCATGATGATGTCGATGGCCAGGTAGTTCTGGATCGACACCGCCAGCTGGGTGAGCAGGTCCTGGTGCTTCTGGCGCACGTAGAACAGGACGTCCTCACGCATCGCCTTGGCCGACTCCGGGTCGGTCTCCTCCAGCTGCGCGACGTGCGCGGACACCTTGGCGTCGAGCTGCTCGGCGATGTAGACGTACTGGTTGAGGCGGCCCATGGTGTCCCAGAGCTGCTGCTTCTCCAGGTTGAGCGCGGCGTTGTCCTTGGACAGCTCGTCCTGGCCGGAGCGCAGCGCGTGCAGGATGCCGTCCAGGTGCTTCTCGGCCGACTCGTACTTGCGGAAGTAGTCGCGCAGGCGGTCCCCGAACGGGATCATCCCGAGGAACTTCTTGGTGCCCTTGGCGTCGGCCGGGTCGAGGTCCTCGACGGTGCGGCGCAGCTCCATCAGGGTGCGGCCGACCTTGGACTCCTTGGAGATGCCGCCCTCGTGCAGCGCGCGCACCGGCGACTTGAGCAGCCGGTTGGAGGTCTCGGCGGCGGCGCGGATCTCGGCGTCACCCATCGTGCGCACGTCGGCGGCGCGCTTGGCGAACTCCGGGCTCTTGGTCTCGGTCTGGGTCAGGCCGTGGAGGAACTCCTCGACCTTCTTGTCCAGGGCCGGCACCGCCTCGGCGGCGACCTGCGGCGCCATCTTCGGGGCGGCCGTCTCGGCGACCGGCTGCGGCGGGGCCGGGGCGGTCAGGGTCAACGGGGCCTCGAGGGGCTGGGGCGCGGCGAGCTGCTGCGGCTGGTCGGACATCGTGGTTCTTCTCCTCGGGTCGCGTGGGCGGCCTGGCCCCCTGGTGGAGGACCTGCTGGTGGCGAGGGTCCTCACGGCTGTCGGACCCTCAGTCTGCACTGACGGTCCCATTGTGTCGCGGGTTCCACCCTCGCACACGGGGGATGCCCACCAGAAGGAGGACACGGGCGGATCTCGGCAGGGTCGTGAGGAGGCGTGAGGAGGCGTGGGGTGGCCCAGGGAGAGGTGTGGAGGGGGAGAATGCTGCGGTGAGCGACCACATACCCAGGGAAAAGCTGCGGCGCACCGTGCTGACGGTGGCCGGGCTCAACTTCGGCTACTTCTGGGTGGAGGTCGTCGTCGCGCTGTCCATCGCGTCCGTGGCGCTGCTGGCCGACAGCGTGGACTTCCTGGAGGACACGGCGGTCAACCTGCTGATCTTCCTCGCGCTCGGGTGGCCGCTGGCCAGGCGTGCGCTCGCCGGCAAGGTGATGGCCGGGATCATCCTGGTGCCCGCGGTCGCGGCGGCCTGGGCGGCTTTCGCCAAGGCTGGCGACCCGAGCCCGCCCGACGTCCTGTCGCTGGTCCTCACCGCCGGTGGAGCCGTCGTGGTCAACGGCGTGTGCGCCTGGCTGCTGTCCGGGATCCGGCACCACGGCGGGTCGATGACGACCGCAGCCTTCGTCACCGCGCGCAACGACATCATCGTCAACCTGGCGATCATCGGGATGGGCGTGCTGACCTGGCTGACCGACAGCGGGTGGCCGGACATCGTGCTCGGCGTGATCATCGTCGTCGTCAACGTCAGCGCGGCCAAGGAGGTCTGGGAGGTGGCCACCGAGGAGAGGTTGGCGGCGAAGGCGCTGGCGGGCGAGGACGTCGAGGACGACTAGACGTCGAGTCATGGTCGTTTCGTCGTGCACTTTACGAATCGTTGAGTCACGGCTATGGTCCGGGTATGAGGCACTCCACGTCCGAGGGAAGGTTCAGCTCCGCGTCGGCCCAGGGGAGGTCTGACGGGAGGGGGACGTCCGGGGTCAGCGCGGCGGAGGGCTGGTGGGTAATGGTCCTGGCGCTCGTGCTCTTCGTGGGGCATGCCGTGCTCTTCCAGGCGCTGGCGTTCGAGTGGGGCGGGATCCTGCGGTTCGCCCTGCTCTTCCTGATGATCTTCGGGCTCGCCTGGCTCGGCCTGCAGCGGCGGGGGGCGGAGGGGGTACACCCGCGGGGTCATCGGCGCGCCGCGCTTCTCGCCGGGGCTTGGGCCTTCCTCGTGGCGACCGTGGCGGGCTGGTTCTGGATCGCCCAGGGTGAGCACGACGTGGGCTGGCCGCTCACGACCGCCGTGTCGGCGCTGGCCTTCGCGCCACTGGCCGTCGTGGGGTGGCGGTTGGCCCGGGCGGGGGCACGGTGACGAAAGCCCGGTCCCTGTCGCCGCCGGGTCAGGGTCGCCCCACCCTGGCCCAGGCGCGGGCCGCGCTGGACGACCTGGTGCACTCGCCGGTCCGGCTCACCCTGATGAGCGCCCTGGCCAGCGTCGACAGCGCCGACTACCAGACGCTCCGTGAGGAGATGGGCCTGAGCTACGCCCTGCTCACCAAGCACGCCACGATCCTGGAGGATGCTGGCTATCTCGCCGTGTCGAAGGCCTTCGAGGGCAAGACGCCCCGGACGACCTATCGGCTGACCAGGCGCGGGAGAGCCGCGTACCAGAGCCATCTCGCCGCGCTCGACCGCATCGTGGAAGGACTGCGGAGAAGCTAGCCGCGCTGTCAGTCCTTGCTGCCATGCTGGACGTGATCTCGAGACGGACCGATCGAGCGGGGGAGCGATGAACCTCACGACCTTCAGCGTGGCGACCTTCAACCTCTACAACCTCAACCTGCCGGGCGGGCCGATGTACCGCGACGCGGGCGGCTGGACCGAGGAGGAGTATGCGGCCAAGGTCGCCTGGACGGGACGGCTGCTGCGCGACCTCGCGCCCGACGTGGTGGGCGTTCAGGAGCTGTGGCACGCGGAGGCGTTGGCGGAGGTGGTGCGGTCGGCGGGGTCGGAGGGGGAGTACGACCTGCTGGCCGAGCCAGCGACGGGGGCCAAGATCGTCTGCGGGGCGCTGGTGCGGTCCGGTCTGTTGGTGCCCGGGTCGGCGCGGTGGATCGAGGACTTCCCCGACGACCTGCGGCTTGAGTCGTCCGGGGACGACCCGCAGACGCCGGAGATCTCGGTCGGCATCCGCGGCTTCTCCAGGCCGGTCCTGCGCTTCGAGATCCAGCCGCGCGAGGACGAGGAGGCGATCGCCGTCTACGTCGCGCACCTGAAGTCCAAGGCGCCGACCCAGCTGTGGAAGGAGGGCTGGTATGCGGCTGAGCGCGAGCGTTTCCAGCCGCACGCCACCGCCCTGGGTGCGGCCCTGGCCACGATCCGGCGCACCGCCGAGGCGGCGGCGCTGCGGGTGCTGCTCACCGCCGAGCTGAAGGGCACCACCACGCCGGTGATCGTGCTGGGCGACCTCAACGACGGCCAGTCGTCCAACACGCTCAACATCCTCACCGAGCAGCCTCGCTACCTGGTCGGTGGCTCGGTCGGCGGGGCGGACAACGGGCTCTACGCCGGGCAGACGCTGCAGGAGTATCGCGACACCCGCGACGTCTACTACACCCACGTCTTCCAGGACATGCGCGAGTCGCTGGACCACGTGCTCGTCTCGGAGCAGCTCTACGACCACTCGCGCCGACGGCGGTGGCTCTTCGACGGGCTGGTGATCTACAACGACCACCTGGACGAGGAGGACCACAAGGCGCGTGGCACGGGTGATCACGGCATCGTCCGGGCGCGCTTCCGGCACCGCCCTGCCTGACCCGACCTGTCCTGACCTGACCCGAGAATTCACCGGGCCCGGCCTGACGCGCGGGGGCGCGCGGCCGCATACTCAAGGTGTCGAGCTCTCGACGCATCAGGCACGCACGAGGGGAGCAGGGCATGGCCATCCACGGATCGCTGTTCGAGGAGTTCAAGGAGACCGAGGCGCGGGACCAGTTCGTCCGGCAGAGCAGCAAGATGCTCAAGGTCCGGATGGACTACGGGCCGGTCATGGCGCGGCTGGGGAGCATGGTGGCCTACCAGGGGGACATCCGCTTCGCCAACCGCGGCTCCGGCGGGCTCAACAAGATGCTCAAGTCCGCGGTGACCGGCGAGGGCGTGGCCATGATGGAGTGCACGGGGCAGGGTGAGCTCTTCCTCGCCGACGACGCCTCCGACGTGCAGATCCTCTACCTCGAGGACGACATGGTGTCGGTCAACGGCGCCAACGTCCTCGCGTTCAGCTCCTCGATCCAGTGGGACATCCACCGGGTCTCGGCGCGCGGCGGCATGATGGCCGGCGGCCTGTTCAACGTCTCGCTGCGCGGCACGGGGTATGTGGCGGTCACCACCAAGGGCGATCCCGTCGCCCTCGACGTCGCGTCGGCGCCGACCTTCGGCGACGCCCAGGCGGTGGTGCTCTGGACCGGCGGGGTGCGGATGGACCTGCGCGTCGACAGCGGTGGGCTCGGCTCCATGCTGCGGGGTGGCACCGGCGAGATGATCCAGATGGCCTTCACCGGCCACGGGCACGTCCTCGTCCAGCCGGCCGAGAACGCCGGGCCGACAGGTGCCGGCGAGCGCCGCGGCGGCAGCGGGCTGGGGGACCTGTTCGGTGGCTGAGGTGCCGTGAGGTGAGGTGAGGTGTCTGGTCGGTCACACTGACCCGAAAACGCGCCCAACCACATACCCCCGGGCCTATATTGGGGCATGAGAAAGCTCCTGATCCTGGGGGCGGGCACGGCGGGCACGATGGCCGCCAATCTCCTACGCACAGCCCTGACCGAGCACGCCGCCGACAGTGGTGGGTCGGGCCGCGGCGGAAGAGGGTAGCGTCGGGACCGTGGCCACCGATCTGCAGCGCACCGTCGCGCCCCCGACCGAAGCACCCTCCACGGTCGCGCCCCTGACCGACCGCCGCCCGCCCCGCCCCACGGACCGGGCCTGGACCGACGAGGCGGTGCGCAAGCTGCGCGCCGACGCCAACCGCAGCGCCGACACGCATCTGATCAAGCTCGATCTGCCGGCCGGGTGGGACGTCGACATCTACCTCAAGGACGAGTCGACCCATCCGACAGGGAGCCTGAAGCACCGGCTCGCGCGCTCGCTGTTCCTCTACGCGCTGTGCAACGGCTACATCCACGAGGGGACGACGATCATCGAGGCCAGCTCGGGGTCGACGGCGGTGAGCGAGGCGCACTTCGCCCGCATGCTGGGCCTGCCCTTCGTCGCGGTCATGCACCGGGACACGAGCCCGGAGAAGATCCACCTCATCGAGCAGGAGGGCGGCAGCTGCCACCTGGTCGACGACCCGTCCGCGGTCTACGACGTCAGCCGGGAGCTGGCGCTGGAGTATGACGGCTACTTCATCGACCAGTTCACCTACGCCGAGCGCGCCACGGACTGGCGCGGCAACAACAACATCGCCGAGTCGATCTTCCACCAGATGGAGCTTGAGCCGCACCCGGTGCCGAGCTGGATCGTCGTGGGCGCCGGCACGGGTGGGACGTCGGCGACGATCGGGCGCTACGTGCGCTACCGGGGGCACGCGACCCAGCTGTGCGTGGTGGACCCGGAGGGGTCTGCCTTCCTGCCCGGCTTCCTCGGGGAGCTGGACGGTTATCGCCCGTGCGGGTCGCGGATCGAGGGGATCGGCCGCCCGCGGGTGGAGCCGAGCTTCATCCCGGGGGTCGTGGACCGGATGTGCGGCGTGCCCGACGCGGCGTCCGTGGCGGCGATGCGCTTCCTGGGTGAGCGGACCGGTCTGTCGTGCGGTCCGTCCACGGGGACCTCTCTGTATGCGGTGCTCCGGCTCGCGTGCGAGATGCGGGCTGCGGGGGAGGTCGGCTCGATCGTGACGCTCCTGTGCGACGACGGGAGCCGGTATGCCGACACCTACTGCTGCGACGAGTGGGCGGGGGAGCGCGGTTGGGTGCTCGAGCCCTACCTGGAGGTGCTGGAGCGGGCGTGGGAGACGGGGGTCTGGGCCGAGGAGGTCTGGTCAGAGGGAGCTGCCGAGGCTCGGTGACCTCCGTCGGGACGACGGAGTCGTGTCCTAGCTCGCATCGTCGTCGCTCGGTGAGACAGTCCCGTCCGGCCGGTCATCTGCCGTGCCTGCCTCGTCTGCCGTGCCTGCCTCGTCTGCCGTGATTGCCTCGCCTGCCGTGACTGCTCCCTCTGTGGTGGCCGGCGTCTCCGCGCGCTCACGCTGACGGGCTCGCTCGGCCTCCAGCGTCTCCGGGAGCGGACCGGTGCGTCGACGGCCGTCGGGGGAGGTGTGGGTGAGGATCGTCGTGGCCCAGCCCTCGAACCTGCGGTCGCCGGCCTCCTCCTCGTCCTCCCCGCTGAGCCGTTGTCGGGGGTCGCGCCAGGACAAGGCCTCGATGACCGCCTGGTCGATGGCGTCGCTGCGGGCGTGCTTCCGGGTGGCTTCGGATGCCGCCGGGTCGTCCAGCACGGCCCGGATGCGCTTCTCGATGCGGGCGAGAGCGTCGTTGTAGAGGCGGGTGTACTGCCGGTAGTCGTGGACCCGGGTCCGGTAGATGCGGCCCAGGAGGGTCGTCCACGTCACTGTCCGGTCGCTGGGATCCATCACCGCCCGCCACGCCTTGCACGTCTTGAGGTGGTGATGGCCCTCGTGCGCCGTCTGCAGGTTGGGCTCGGCGGTCGGGCCCTCTGGCCATTCCAGGACATGGTCGAGCTGGGCGTAGCTGGCATGTTGGACGCACCCCGGTGCTCGGCAGGTGACGTCGGCCGCATGGATCTGGGCCCGCATCAGGCCGTCCGGGGCATAGCTGTCCACCGTGCGCTCGACGCATCTGCCGTCGGCCTGGTCGGTGAGGAGTCGATACATGATCGTGCCGGGTTGCAGCGCGAGGTCCCGAACCTCGTCGGGTGTCAGGAAGTAGGGCTTGACCCCGAGCGTCTCGCCGACGGCCAGGGTCTCCGGAGGTGAGTACAGGCCGGCCTCGGCAGCTGCTCTGACGGTGAAGAGATCTCCGCCGTCGCTCAGGATGCGAGAGACCGTCTCCCTGGCCGTCGCGATGGCTGGATCGGAGTGGTCGGGGGAGCGGCCCGGCGAGGCGGAAGGGAGACCATCGGGGTCGGTCGACGGCGTGTCTGGGTGGGGTGGCGGACCATCCGGGTCGCGAGGTGGCTCGTCCCCGATGCTCGTTCCGGTGCGAGCGAAGTCGGGGAGGGGCTGGTTTGGGTCGTGGAGGAGGGCGGAGTAGGGGACCACCACGTTGAGCACGGCGCTGGGCAGCGCAAGCAGCACCTTCGTCATCTGATCGGTGTGCTCGGTGGTCACCAGGTCGGGATCGGTGGGCAGCTCGGGCAGGTTGAGGGTGGAGTGCAGCAGGAGGCTCATCGCCAGATCGCTGCGCAGCTGGCCCAGGGTGCGCTCGTCACCGCCGTGGCGGGCGAGCCGGGCACCCCGCTCGACCCGGTCCTTGGTCGCGGTGGCTTGGGTGGCGGTGCACCCAATGATGACCTGCCCCGTGCCGTCGGAGTTGAGCCGGACGATGAGGTCGCGCGACTCCCGGGCTCGCTCGCGGGCCTCCCGGGCGGCATCCTGGTCTCGCGACCTGACCGCCTGGATCTCGCGGTCCAAGGCCTTGCGGAACTCCTGGTGGTTCCACGGCTCGTCCTTGAGGCGTCCCTCCGGGTCGAGCCGCTCGGGCGCGACGGTGCCGGGGTCGGAGCCGAACAGCACGTCGGCCACGTGGGCGGCGTCCTCGTGGGGGAGCTCGGCGCTGGCCCGGTAGTAGGGGCGGGCGAGGCTCCACGGCACCACGCCGTGGTCCATGGCCGTGGCCACGGTGTCGGAGACGTCAGCGGGAGTGGTGGCCAGGGTGACAAGGTCGCGAGCCTCGCCCTGGCCCAGGCCGGTGAACGCGGTGATCTCGGCGGCCGCGGTGCTCCGGCACCGCGAGAGCCAACGCTTGCGCGCGGTAGCCGTCATCTCCGAAGGGGCGGCCAGGCCACGGTCGGCGAGCAGCACCCGGCCCGTGCGCAGGGACAGCTCGCGCGCCGTGCGCACGAGCGTGGCATCGAGATGGGAACGGAGGGCGGTGAGCGCGCCGAACCGGTCAAGGACCCGGGAGCCGGCCGCGACGAGGGCGCTCCGGTCCGGCGCCCCGACGCTGGTCTCGGACACACGGGTCTCGGAGGTGCCGGCGGGGAGGGTATCCAGGTCCAGGCCCGATTCGAGCGCACCCGCGGTCTGTGCCGCCATGGCGAACCACTCCTGGGCGTGCGGGGCTACACCCAGGTCCGCGAGGGCCTGACGAAGGCGACCCATCGGGGAGGCTGGAGCGTCGGCTGGTGACTCGTCGGGCGCGTGATCCTGGGACACGCCGTCATACGAGATCTCCAGGCGTGGCACCTTCTTCGTCAGCAGGGTGCGCAGGAACCGCTCACCGGGGGAGGACTCGCTCTCTGGTGGAAGGACTTCGCTCAGCGTCAGCTCAGACATCGTGACCCTCCCCTCCCCTTGATCGATGCTTCTACCTGCGACGTCCCCTCAATAATAGAACATATGTCCGACAGGTCAAGGGTCGACATTCCGCTCTCAGCGAACCCCCTCGGGCGGGAGTAGGCTCCGGGCTGTGAGGACATTCGCGGCAGGGCTCGGCAGTCAGACGGAGCTCGCCGGCCTGTGGCTGACCTTCCTGTCCGCCGATGGCCTGGAGCTGGTGAGCCTTGACGCCGTCGACTGGATCGCGGTCGACCTCCAGCACGGCAGCCTCGGTGTCCACGACCTGGCGCCCCTCGCCCGAGCCACCTCGTTGCCCGTCGTGGCCAGGGCCGCCTCCCACGATCCTGCCCACATCGGGGCCATCCTCGACTCCGGCGTGGACGGTGTGATCGTGCCGACCGTCGAGTCGGGTGAGCAGGCACGAGAGCTGGTGGCGGCCGCATACCCGCCCCCTCGAGGTCGTCGCAGCCTCGGGCTCTCGCGCTCCGCACGGATCACGCACCAGGACCCGCCGCTCCTGCTCCCGATGGTCGAGACCGCCGCCGGGCTGGCCGCGCGCGAGGAGATCGTGGCGGTGGAGGGCGTGGACGGGATCTTCGTCGGACCGTACGACCTGACCCTGAGCCTGGGCGCACCCGAGGTTCGGGATCCGCAGGTGATCACGGCGATCGACGAGGTGCGGGCCACGGTCGAGCGGGCCGGCAAGATCACCGGCTGCTTCAGCGGCTCCCCGACGCTCACCCCGCTCCTCCCGCCGCTGCAGCTCGTCGCGGTGGAGACCGACCTGGGCTGCCTCGAGGCCGGTCTCGCGCAGCGGTTCGGCGACCGCGGCTCCCGCTCGCCGGAGATCGCCACCGACAGCTCCTCGGAATAGTCTGGTCCTCCGGGGGCTTGCACCTGCTGGCCGCACGGCACATCGCAGCACCAGGAGCACCACGTGGCAGAGAGCACCATCCGGATCACCGACGAGGACCGCCGCGCAGGGCTGCGCCGGATGCGGTTCGTGGCGACCGGGCTCCTGGTCGTCATGGCGATCATCTACGTCCTCACCCACGGGCGGGACGGGGTCTGGGGCTACGTCAACGCGGCCTCGGAGGCCGGCATGGTGGGCGCCTTCGCCGACTGGTTCGCCGTGACGGCCCTCTTCAGGCACCCCCTGGGGCTGAAGATCCCGCACACGGCACTGGTGCGCAAGCGCAAGGACGACCTGGGCGCGAGCCTCGAGCAGTTCGTCACCGAGAACTTCCTGACGCCGGCCGTCCTGCGCGACAAGTTCCTCGACGCCCAGGTGGTGCGCAGGCTCGGGGAGTGGCTCGGGCGCCCCGAGAACGCCGAGCGGATCGTCGCCGAGGCCGTGCCCTTCCTGCGCCGCGGCATCGAGCGCATCGACGAGCACGAGCTGCGGACCCTCGTCGACGAGGTGATCATCCCCAAGGCCCGCAAGGAGCCGCTGTCGCCGGTCGCCGGCCACCTGCTCGAGCGCGTCGTGGAGGACGGCTCGCACCACGGACTCGTCGACCTCGCGGTCCGCGAGCTGCACGCCTGGCTGTCCCTCCACCAGGACCAGGTCGAGGACATCATCCGCTCGCGCGCGCCCGCGTGGGCGCCCGCCTGGGTCAACGACCAGGTCACCCGACGGGTCTACCAGGAGGCGGTGCGCTGGGCGCGCGACGTCAAGGACGACCCGGAGCACAAGCTCCGCCGGGCCGTCGACGACTACCTCTCCGAGCTGGGCCGCGACCTCCAGCACGACCCGCGCACCAGCGAGCGCTTCGAGTCGCTCAAGGAGCGCCTGCTGGACCACCCCCAGGTCAGCGCCACCGGCGTCCGGCTGGGGGAGACGCTGCGCTCGGCGATCCTGGAGGCGCTCGACGACCCCAACGGCCACCTGCGGACCCGCATCGCCACCGAGCTGGCGGCGCTGGGCCGGCGGGTCGTGGAGGACGACGGGCTGCGCGCCCGCCTCGACGCCTGGAGCGCGGACACCGTGGTGGGGCTCGTCTCCCGCTACGGCCCCGAGCTGACCTCGGTCATCTCCTCCACGATCAAGCGGTGGGACGCGTGCGAGGCCTCGGACAAGATCGAGCTGCACGTCGGCCGCGACCTGCAGTTCATCCGCCTCAACGGCACGATCGTCGGTGCCCTGGTGGGCCTGGTGATCCACACGCTGTCGCAGTTCCTCTGACACCGGTCAAGCCTCCAGGAGGGGGCCTGTGGACAACTTCTGCGCCGGGGAGGGCTTTTTCGGCAGTCTTCCGGCATGACTTTCGAAGACGTCCCTGACGACTGGCCCACCCGACCACTGAGCGACCAGGTGCTCGCCGCCGACCTTCTCGACCTGTGCGTCACCGACCAGGACCGGATGAAGGGCGGGCTCAGCCTGCTGCTCTGCCGCCGCGACGACACGCTCGCCCAACCGGTCTTCGTCGGCGACATCCCCGACCCCGACGAGCTCTCGTTCACGGTGGAGCGGATGCTGGAGATCACCGGGGAGGTGCCGGAGGTCGCCTCGGTGGTGCTCTCCATCGTGCGCCACTGGGGGTCGGTCACCGACGCCGACCGTGCCCTCCATCAACATGCGATCGAGGTATGCGGTCGCACCGGGATCCGACTCCTCGGCACCTTCCTCGTGACCTCGGCGGGGGTCACTCCTCTTCCGGTCGCCTCCGCGCTCCTGTCCCGGCACGGTGCAGCCTGAGAAGCGCGGCGCCACAGGGTGGCACGGTCGCCGCGTTACTCCGGCGTGCCCCAGTCGGAAGACGAGACGGTCGAGGAGACATCGGCCGAGGACGGGCAGGAGACGACCGACGACGCCCCTGAGGCGCCCGAGGACACGGGGACCTCCGAGGTTGGGGCAGCGACCATCGGCGACGCCCAGGAGATCACCGGGGTCCGCACGGGCACGCATGACGGGTTCGACCGGGTGGTGCTCGACCTGACCGGCGACGAGGTGGGGCTGGGGTGGTACGCCGCGTTCACCGACCAGGTCTTCCACGACCCGACGGGGGAGCCGCTCGACGTCGCGGGGCAGACCTATCTCCAGCTAGGGGTCAGGGGGATCGACTGGATCGTGGACTCGCCGGAGCGCTACGCGGGCGACCCCGTCCCCGGCGGGAGCACCGTCGTCGAGGAGGTCGTCTTCGGCGGGCTCTTCGAGGGTCAGCAGCAGATCGTCCTGGGCCTGACCGAGCAGACGGCCTACCGCGTCTTCGCCCTCTCCGACCCGTCGCGGATCGTCATCGACGTCCAGCACCCCTGACGCGTTCGCAGACCCGTCGCGGATTCCAATCCGCTTGCGCCCTGCTCGTACAGTGGAAGACGTGCCTGAAAATCCCGACCCCGCCCGCACCCCGGGCGAGCGCCCACGCGGCCGGGGATCACGCAGGCCGCGGCGTGACGGAGGCGTCCGGAACGGCGGGGGACGGGACCGAGCGGGACGGGACAGAGGGGGACGGGACCGAGGGACACGCGACGGGAGAGGCGGGCGACCGCATACCCGCTGGCAGGAGCGTCGTGAGGCCCGCAGGGCCGCCCTCCCCGCACCGGAGTCGATCAGCTTCCCGGCCGACCTGCCGGTCAGTGAGCGGCGCGACGAGCTGCGCGAGGCGATCCGCGACCACCAGGTCGTGATCGTCGCCGGCGAGACCGGCTCGGGCAAGACCACCCAGCTGCCCAAGATCTGCCTGCAGCTCGGGCGCGGCGTCGAGGGCATGATCGGCCACACACAGCCCCGCAGGATCGCCGCGAGGTCGGTCGCCGAACGCCTCAGCGAGGAGCTCGGCGCGCAGCTGGGCACCCTGGTCGGCTACCAGGTCCGCTTCACCGACGAGTCGCGCGACGACACGCTCGTGAAGGTCATGACCGACGGCATCCTGCTCTCGGAGCTCCAGCACGACCGGATGCTGCGGCGCTACGACACCCTGATCATCGACGAGGCGCACGAGCGCAGTCTCAACATCGACTTCATCCTCGGCTACTTGCGCCAGCTGCTGCCCCGGCGGCCCGACCTGAAGGTGATCATCACCTCGGCGACGATCGACGTGCAGCGTTTCGCCGAGCACTTCGCCGATGCCGAGGGCAGGCCGGCCCCCGTCATCGAGGTGTCGGGGCGGACCTACCCGGTGGAGGTCCGCTACCGCCCCCTGCTGCGCGAGGGCCCGCCGACGAAGCAGGGCGAGGCGACCCAGATCGAGGTCGACCAGGTCACCGGCGTGGTCGAGGCCGTCGAGGAGCTGTGGACCGAGGCCTCCGGACGCGACGGGCGCGGGGAGGACGTGCTCGTGTTCTGCTCCGGCGAGCGGGAGATCCGCGACGTGGTCGACGCCCTGGAGGGTATGCGGCTCCCCGCCACCGAGATCCTGCCGCTCTACGGCCGTCTCTCCGCGGCCGAGCAGCACCGCGTCTTCTCCCGGCACGCGGGACGACGGATCGTGGTGTCGACCAACGTGGCCGAGACCTCGCTGACGGTGCCCGGGATCCGCTATGTCATCGACACCGGGACGGCTCGGATCAGCCGCTACAGCCAGCGGCTCAAGGTGCAGCGGCTGCCGATCGAGCCGATCAGCCAGGCCTCGGCCAACCAGCGTTCCGGGCGGTGCGGACGGCTCGCGGACGGCATCGCGATCCGGCTCTACAGCGAGGAGGACTTCCTCTCGCGCCCGGAGTTCACCGACCCCGAGATCCTGCGGACCAACCTGGCCAGCGTCATCCTGCAGATGACCAGCCTGGGGCTGGGGCAGATCGAGCGCTTCCCGTTCATCGAGCCGCCCGACGCGCGGCAGATCACCGACGGCGTGCGGCTCCTCACCGAGCTCCAGGCCATCGACCCCGAGGCCCCCGCTCATCTGCCGCGCAAGCGGATCACCCCCTACGGCCGGGCGATCGTGGCGCTGCCGGTCGACCCGCGCCTGGCCCGGATGCTGGTCGAGGCCGAGCGGCACGGCGCGCTCAAGGAGGTCCTGGTCATCGTCTCGGCGCTCTCGATCCAGGACGTGCGGGAGCGGCCGGCCGACAACCAGGCGCACGCCGACCAGCTGCACGCACGGTTCCGCAAGGTCGGGGGAGTCCCGCGCGGGGAGGGCGGTCGCGGTGGCCGGGACGGGCAGCGTGGCGACGGCCGCACCGGCGCACCCGTCCGCGTCCAGGGCGCTGACGGTCGTGGACCCAAGGACCCTGACTCCGCCTCCGCCAGGGACACCGTCGACAGCGACTTCCTCGTCCTGCTCAACCTGTGGCGCTATCTGCAGCGGCAGCAGAAGGACCTCTCCGGCAGCGCCTTCCGCCGCCTCTGCAAGGCCGAGCACCTGCACTACCTGCGCGTGCGCGAGTGGCAGGACCTGCACACCCAGCTGCGCCAGGCGGCCAAGGGCCTCGGCCTGACGCCCAACGACCACCCGGCGAACGCCGACGCCGTCCACCAGTCGCTCCTGGCCGGCCTGCTCTCGCACGTCGGGCTCTACGACAAGGACAAACGGGACTACCTGGGCGCCCGCAACGCCCACTTCGTCCTCCAGCCGGGGTCGGTGCTGCACCGCAAGAACCCCGACTGGGTGATGACCGCCGAGCTGGTCGAGACCACCCGCCTGTGGGCCCGCACCAACGCCGCGATCGACCCGGCCTGGGTCGAGCGCGCGGCGGCGCACCTGGTCAAGCGGTCCTACTCGGAGCCGCGCTGGTCCCGGTCCGCGGGCAGCGCGGTCGCCGACGAGCGGGTGACGCTCTACGGCATACCCCTCGTCGCCGGGCGCCAGGTGCCCCTCGGCCGGATCGACCCGGAGCTGGCGCGGGAGCTGTTCATCCGCACCGCGCTGGTCGAGGAGGACTGGGACACGCGGCACGAGTTCTTCCACGCCAACCGCAAGCTCGTCAAGGAGCTCGGGCAGCTCGAGGCGCGGGCGCGGCGGCGCGACATCCTCGTCGACGACGAGACGCTGGTGGAGTTCTACGACCAGCGGATCCCCGCCGAGGTCGTCTCCGGGACGCACTTCGACACCTGGTGGAAGGATGCGCGGCGCAAGGACCCGCGGCTGCTGACCTTCACCGAGGACCTGCTGGTCAACCAGGAGCAGGCCGACGCCGTGCGCGGCGACGCCTTCCCCACGAGCTGGACGCAGGGCGAGTTGACCTTCGGGCTGACCTACCAGTTCGAGCCGGGCGCGGACGCCGACGGCGTGACCGTGCACCTGCCGGTCGAGGTCCTCAACCAGGTCGAGGAGGACGGCTTCGACTGGCTGGTCCCCGGCATGCACGAGGAGCTGGTCACCGCGCTGGTCAAGGCGCTGCCCAAGGACCTGCGGCGCAACTTCGTCCCCGCGCCGGACCACGCCCGCGCGGCGCTGGAGGGTATGCGGCAGGCCGGCTCGGTCGGCGCCCTCCCCGTCCGCGAGGCGCTGGCTGCGGAGCTGACCCGCCGCGGACTGGTGCGGGTGCACGCCGCGGACGTGGAGTGGGAGCGCGTGCCCGACCATCTGAAGATGACCTTCCGGGTCGAGCGCGCGGTCAAGCCTGCCGGAGATGCGCAGGGAAATGCACACGGGCGCAAGGGATCTGGGCGCGGTGAGCGTGGTGGGCAAGGGCGTGGTGGTCCGGGGCGGGGCAGGACTCGTGGGCGGATCGAGGTGCTGGGCGAGGGCAAGGACCTGGCGGCGCTGAAGGCCGAGCTGGCCGGCCACGTCCGCACGACGATGGCCGCCGCCGCCTCCGGCGTGGAGAGGACAGGTCTGACCACCTGGCCCGCGGACCTGGACCCGCTGCCCGAGTCGTTCGCGCGGAAGGTCGGGCCCCGCACGGTGCAGGGTCACCCTGCGCTGGTCGACACCGGCGGGGCGGTGGACGTGCGCGTCCTGGCCACCCGGTCGGAGGCCGACCGGGAGACGCGCCGAGGCATCCGCAGGCTGCTGCTGCTCAACACGGCCCCGCCCTGGAAGCGGCTGCTGGCGCTGCTCACCAACCAGCAGAAACTGGCCCTGGGCCACAACCCGCACGGGTCGGTGCCCGCACTCCTGGACGACGCGCTCGCCGCCGCGGTCGACTCCGTGGTGGCCGGGCTGCCCGGCGCGACGGTGCGCACGCCGGTGCAGTTCGAGGCGGCGCTGGTCGCCGTGCGCCAGCAGACCGTCCCGCGCGTGCTGGAGATCGTCGAGGCGCTGGTGCCGATCCTGGACACGGCCCGTGAGGTGTCGCTACGGCTGCAGCGGCTCACCACCCCGGCCGCCGCCGACATGGCGGTCGACCTGCGCCGGCAGCTCGACCAGCTGATCCGCCCCGGTTTCGTGGCCGAGGTCGGGTGGGCCCGCCTGCCGCGGATGGTGGTCTGGCTGCGGGCGATGGCCGAGCGGCTCGACAAGGGCGTGCAGGACCTGCCCCGCGACCGCGAGCGGATGCAGGACGTGCAGGTCGTGGAGGAGGAGCTGGCGGCCTTCCTGGACAAGCTGCCCCCGCACCGCCGCCAGGACCCGGACGTGCTCGACGTCGTCTGGTCGCTGCAGGAGCTGCGGGTCTCTCTCTTCGCCCAGCGGCTGGGGACCGCCGGGCCGGTCTCGGCCAAGCGGATCTACGCCCTGATGGATGCCGCGGAGGACGCGTCGGCAGGCTGAAGACGTGTCGTGGGTCTGTCAGGGGGTGAGAGGGGTGAGCGTGGCCACCGCGAGGTCGGGATGGTCGGTGTTCACCGCGTCGATGCCGACGTCGAGGAAAGCCGAGACCATACCGGCGAGGTCGCCCTTGACCGCGGGGTCGTCGCCGGCTGTGGCGTCCCCCTCGGACCCCCCGTCGCCTCGGCGGAAGTCGGTGAAGAGGAAGGCGTTCTCGGCCCGGAAGGTGTAGGGGTGCACCCACAGACCCTGCTCGTGGGCCCGGGCGGCCAGGCCGGTGTCGGAGCCCATCGAGTGGTCCTCGTTCACCGAGACGACCATCGACAGATCGGGGCTGATGCCGCTGACGCCTCGACGCACGAGCTCGGCCAGGCCCTCCTGGCTCGACCACCAGGCGTAGTCCGGGTCGTGGAGACCGGCGTCTGCGGGCCGCCCACCGTTCCACATGAGCTGGGACCGGGGGGCCAGCACGCCGAGGTCGGCGAGGGTGGCCAGGCTGCTGGGCTCGAAGGCGTGCAGGAGCACGTCGCCGTCGGACCGGTTCTGGTCGAACCTGGCCAGCAGGTCGGCCAGGACCGGCTCGATCGGCAGGCCGAGGGCGGCGAAGTAGGCCGAGTGCTTGATCTCCGGGTAGAGCCCGACGGGTCGGCCCAGCTCGACCGCCAGCTCGGCGCGCAGCTCGAAGACCTCCTCCACCGTGAGGATCGGCAGCTGGCCGTCCAGCACGGCGCTGTCCGGGCGCAGGTCCGGGAGCCGCTCGACCGCGCGCAAGGTGCGCAGCTCGGCCAGGGTGAGGTCCTCGGTGAACCATCCGTCCTGACGCTCGCCGTCCACGACCTTGGTGGTGCGCCGGGCGGCGAACTCGGGCCGCGTCGCGATGTCGGTGGTCCCGGCGAGGTTGTTCTCGTGGCGGGCGACGAGGACGTGGTCGGCGGTCGAGATCACGTCGAGCTCGAGCAGGTCGGCCCCCTGACGTGCCGCGAGGGTGTAGGCCTCCCGCGTCTGCTCCGGCCGGTAGCCGCTGGCGCCTCTGTGCGCCACGACGAGGGGGCGGGACCGGGTGAGGGCGGTGACGGCGATCGGCTGACTGGTCACGCCGGCACGCTATCGCTTCGGCTACCGCCGGAGCCCGTCGGTGGAACGACGCGCCACCAACCCCGGCTCCTCCGCCATGACGGACGTCGGCGTGCCCGCCTCACCCTTGAGGGTCCGCAGCAGCAGATCCACTGCCGCAGCGGCGATCTCGGGCAGATGAAGGTCGAGCGCGGTGAGCGGCGGCTCGGACACCTTCGCGCGCACCCCGTCGTAGCGGGTCGCCAGCAGCACGTCCTCGGGGACCCGGAGCCCGGCATCCCGGATCGCCCGGAGGGCTCCGGTGGCCAGGGCGTCGATCACGACGCAGAGACCGTCGAGGTCGGGGTGGGCCTGCAGGAGCTGGGAGGTGGCCGCATACCCTCCCTCCTCGCCCTCGGCCTCGTCGATGCGGGCGACGACCTGCTCCTGACCCGTCCCCGCGCAGAAGTCGGCATAGGCCTGGAGCGTGTCGACGTAGGAGTGGCGCTCGCTGGCCCCGCACACCAGCGCGATCGTCCGGGCACCCCGCTCGCGCAGGTGCTCCAGGAGCAGGGCCGCACCCCGCCCGCCCTGCATCTCGACGTGCGGCGCGTCCGACCCGGGGAGGCGGCCGATGGAGACGAAGGGCAGGTAGCGGGCGGTGAGCTCCGCGGCGAGGGGGTCGTCCGCACGAGGCTCGACGAGGATCGCGCCGTCGACGTCGACGTGGGCGAACGGGCTCTGCGCGGTCTCGGCGGGCGGCACGAGGACGAGGCTGTAGCCGCGCATCAGCGCTGTCTCCGCGGCCGCGGCGGCCACCTCGGTGAAGAAGCCCATGCGCGAGCTCCCGGCCGACACGGCCGTGGGCATCGAGGACATCAGGGCGATGGAGTTGGTCGTGCCCAGGCGCAGGCTGCGGGCCCGGGCGCTGGGGCGGTAGCCCAGCCGTTCCGCCGCGTCCAGGACACGTTGACGGGTCTCGGCGTTGACCTGACCCATTCCTCGGAGTGCGTGCGAGACCGTGGTGCGGGAGACGCCGGCCGCCTGGGCGACATCACCGATGGTGGGCCGGCGTGACATGGGCGTCAGTGTGTCACACGGGCCTGCGTCACTAGGCTGGACCGCATGCTCTGGGTAGGACTCTCCGGCGGGATCGGGTCGGGCAAGTCGACGGTGTCCCGTCGGCTGGCGGAGCTGGGGGCGGTGGTCATCGACGCCGACGTCATCGCGCGGGAGGTCGTCGAGCCGGGTATGCCGTCGCTCGCCGCGATCGCGGAGCGTTTCGGTCCCGAGGTGCTGGGCAGCGAAGGGTATTTGGACCGGGCCGCGCTGGGGGCGATCGTCTTCGCCGATCCGCAGGCACGTCGCGACCTGGAGGCGATCACCCACCCGGCGATCGCCGAGCGCACCTGGGAGCTCGTCGCCGCGGCACCGGACGACGCGGTCGTCGTGCACGACATCCCGCTGCTGGTCGAGCTCGACCGTGCGGGGGACTACGCGCTGACGGTCATCGTCGACGTGCCGGCGGAGGTGCGCCTCGAGCGGCTGGTGCGCGACCGCGGCATGGACGAGGGTGAGGCCCGGCGGCGGATCGAGGCCCAGGCGGACGACGCCGCGCGTCACCGTGCCGCCGACGTGCTGCTCGACAACACGGGCACCGTCGAGGAGCTGCACGCGCGGGTGGACGAGATCTGGAGCGAGCGGCTGGTGCCCTTCGAGGAGAACCTGCGCCACGGCATACCCTCGCGCCGGCCTGAGCAACTCACGCTCGTCGACCCCGATCCCGGCTGGCCCGCCGAGGCCGGCCGCCTGCTCGCCCGGGTCCGGCATGCCCTCGGGGAGGCGGTGCTCCGCGCCGACCACGTCGGCAGCACGAGCATCGAGGGCCTGGTCGCCAAGGACGTCATCGACCTGCAGGTCATCGTGGAGGACACCGCGCTGCTGGACGACCCTGCGGTGGGGGAGCGGCTGGCCAGGGTCGGGCTGCTGGTGGTCGATCGCGACGGCGGGTGGTTCGACCATGCCCACGTCGACAATGCCCACGTCGGCCATGCCCACGTCGGCCATGCCCACGCAGACGCGACCCGGGAGACCTGGCCCAAGCGGATGGTGGCCACCGCGGACCCGGCCAGGGTGCTCCACTGCCACGTCCGTCCGGCCGAGTCACCCGCGTGGGAGCTGGCGCTGCAGTTCCGCGACTGGCTGCGGCAGGACCCGGCAGCGCGGCAGGACTACCGCGACCTCAAGCTCGGCCTCCAGGATCAGGGCCTCGGCTCCACCGACTACGCGGAGGCGAAGGAGCCATGGTTCGCGGCGGCCCTGCCCCGGGCCCGGGAGTGGGCCGAGGCCACCGGCTGGGAGCCTGACGGGCGGGCCGAGGGTCAGCCTGGCTGAGCGTCCTCGGGCTCCCCGCTGTCCCGTCTCGAAGGCCAGGAGCAGACGCAGACCTCGTTGCCCTCGGCGTCGGCGAGCACCCACCAGGCCGGGGCGAACTCGTCGGTGACCAGGCGCCCACCGGCCTCCAGGGCAGCGTCGACCCGGTCGCGGGAGATGTCGTGCGGCACCGTGATGTCCAGGTGGAAGCGGTTGCGCTCCGTCCTCGGCTCCTCCATCTGCTGGAACCACAGGGCCGCGTGGCGGGACGCCGGGTCGACCAGGCAGTCGGCCTCGTCCTCGGGCGACTCCGGCTCGAAGCCGAGGACCGCCCGCCAGAACGGGGCGACGGCAGAGGCGTCCATGACGTCGAGCCCGATCTCCAGGACGCTGATCTCGGCCGGGCGGGCCTCGACACCGAGCTCGCGCGCCGCGGCACTGATCCGCATCGCCAGCTCCCGGTCCCTGCCGGTGAGATGCCCGACGTCGTGGCTGACCGTCGTCACCGTCACGTGCGGGTAGCGCAGGTCGACGTCGGGGTGGTGGTCCAGCTCCTCGGCGGCCTCGGTGATGGCCGCCACGAGCCTGGCGCCCGTCGCGAAGTCACCGGTGTCGAAGCGGGTGCCGAGACGCCCCAGCACCACCCGCCAGTCGGCCAGCTCGGGGTCGTTGCTGGCGGCGTGCGGCGTCAGGCGGGTCTGGTCGCGGCCCATCAGGAGTCCTTGCCCTCCTCGGCCGGGGCCGAGAGCCCCAGGACCTCGGGCAGCGCCGAGGGCTCCTGGCCCAGCACGTGATCGGCCAGGAAGGACTCGACGACGGAGTACCAGACCTTGGCGTGCTGCGGGCTGAGGATCCAGTGGTTCTCCTGCGGGAAGTAGAGGAACCGATGGACCGTCGAGCCGTCCTCGGACTGGGGCAGGCCGGAGCGGGAGAGCAGTTCGTACCACAGCCGCAGGCCCTCGCCGATCGGCACGCGGTAGTCCTTGTCGCCGTGGATGACCAGCATCGGCGTGACGATGTCCTGGACGAAGCGGTGAGGGCTGTTGGCCTGGCTCATCTCCTCGGTCATCTCCCGCTGCCAGTAGAAGGCGGCGTCGGTGGTCGGCCCGAAGCCGTCCAACGCCCACAACGAGGCGTGCGTGACGATCGCCTTGAAGCGGTCGGTGTGGCCCGCGACCCAGTTGGCCATGTAGCCGCCGAAGGAGCCGCCCATCGCCGCGGTCCGGGTCTCATCGATGTCCTCGCGCGCCTCGGCCGCGTCGGTGATCGCCATCAGGTCGGTGTAGGGCGCCTCGCCCCAGGCGCCCCAGCCACGCTGGATGAAGTCCTGGCCGTAGCCGGTCGACAGCGCGGGATCGGGCAGCAGCACGGCATAGCCCTGGGCGACGAGCAGCCACGGGCACCAGCGCCAGGACCAGGCGTTCCAGGAGCCGAGCGGGCCGCCGTGGATCCACAGCAGCATGGGGTGCGGCTGGTCCTTCTTGGGGGTATGGGGCAGCGCCAGCCAGGCGCGCACGCGCGTCCCGTCCTCGGTCGTGGTCTCGATCTCCTCGAGCGTGCCCGGCAGCGTGGGACGCTCGACAGGACCGGGCAGCTCGGTGACCTCGCCGGTGGCCAGGTCGAGGCGGACCACCTCGGAGGGGAACTCGTAGGAGCTGCGCACGCCGTAGGCGGTGCGGCCGTCCGGGGCCAGGACGAGGTCGCTCCAGGCGGCGTCGTCGTGGGTGACCTGGGTGACCTCGCCGGAGGCGACGTCGATGCGGAAGACCGGGCGTCGGCCGTCGTCGTCGGCCAGGACGTAGACGCTCTTGCCGTCGGCGGTCCAGGCGACCGGCTGGGCCCATCGGTCCCAGTCGTGGGCCAGCGGGGTCAGCTCGCCGGTGCTGGTGTCGATGACGTGCAGCCGCGGGTGCGGTGCGCGGTCGGGGGCGCTGAGGTGGCTGACCACGACGACGGCACGGCTGCCGTCGGGGCTGATCGGGCCCGCGCCGACCTCCTGGCCCTCCAGGTCGGCCAGCGTGCTGACCGTGCCGGTGGTCACGTCGATGCGCACGACCTTCTCGCGCAGGTCGGCACGGCCCATGGGCACGGCGGCGGTCAGGAGCGCGAAGGTGCCGTCGTCGGCCAGCACCGGCTGGGGCTCGTGCAGGGGGGTGGGCAGCTCGCCGGTGAGCAGGCGCAGGCGCAGCTCGGGGGAGCGGTCGAGGGTGCCTGGGAGCGGGGCCTGGGCCTCGTCCTCGCCCTCGTCGGGGTCGGAGGCGGGGTCGGGGCCGCGCTCGACGGCGAAGACGTGCGGCACCTCGGGCCCGAGGTCGTGGTCCCAGTAACGGATCGGGTAGCCCGCGTGCAGGATCGCATCGACCCCGCCCTCCTTGCGGGCCTTGGCCAGGGCCGCGTGCTGCTCCTCGTCCTTCGCGCCCGGCAGCAGCCCGGCGGTGACCAGGACGCGATCGGCGTCCTTGGCGCTGACCACGCCCGCGATCCCGCCGGGCCGGTTCAGGACCATGCGGGCCTCGCCGCCACGCGCGGGGATGAGCCAGAGGGCGGAGCGGGGCTCCTCGTCGTCGCTGTCGGGGGAGGGCCTGGAGGAGGAGAAGTAGAGGTCGCCGTTGGCGGCGAACGCGGCCCCGGCCTCGCCCTTGGTGCTGCGCGTGATGCGGTGGGCCGGGCTCTGGCCGGTCGGGTCGATCTCCCACAGAGCCGAGGCGTAGCCGGTGCCCTTGCGGTTGAGGGTCGCCACGGTGGTCACCAGGCGATCGCCGTCGGGGGACAGGGCCAGCCCGGAGATCCGGGGGATGGCGACGTAGTGGGACAGGTCGTGGAACGGCGAGGCCGGTGTGGTCATGTGTCCTGTTCTAACACCTCCCGCCCACAGAGGCCCCCGGAGAAGCGGGGCTGGAGAGGGCGAGGAGAAGGCGAGGAGAACCGCATACCCCGGAATCTGGAGCGTGTCCTGCGCGTTGGACCCCTCGAAGACCGAGAGGAGACCACCTGTGACGAGGCACTCGCCACTGTTCCGCCTGGAGACCGACGCCGAGCGGCAGCCCAAGCCTGCCGCCGTGCTGCTCGTGTCCCTGGAGGGTTTCCTCGACGCCGGCCAGGTGCGCAGCACCGTGGCCGAGCACCTGCTGGACACCCTCGAGCACGAGGTCGTGGCCAGCTTCGAGGTCGACGAGCTGATCGACTACCGGTCGCGGCGTCCGCTGATGACCTTCGACTCCGACCACTACGCGTCCTACGACGACCCCGCGCTGATCCTCTACCGGATGATCGACGCCGCGGGCGAGCCCTTCCTGCTCCTGCACGGCGCGGAGCCGGACTTCCGGTGGGAGGCCTTCATCGAGGCCGTCCGGCAGTTGGGGCTCGCCTTCGGGGTGCGCACGATGGTCAGCGCCCACGGCATCCCCATGGCCGTCCCGCACACCCGCCCGGTGGGGACGACCCGGTTCGCCAGCGACCCGTCGAGGCTGGAGGGCCACAAGCCGCTCTTCGGCCAGGTCAAGGTGCCCGGCAGCGCCGACGCGCTGATGCACCTGCGCCTCGGTGAGGCCGGCCTGTCGACCTTCGGCGTGGCCGTGCACGTGCCGCACTACCTGGCCGAGACGCAGTTCGGCGACGCCGCCGTGGCCGCGCTGGACGCGGTCATGGAGCTCGGCGGGCTCGTCCTGCCGACCACAGGCCTGGTCGAGCTGGCCGCGCTGACGCGCGGTCGGATCGAGGAGGAGCTGGCCAACAACGACGAGGCCCGGGAGATCGTCCAGGGGCTCGAGGAGCGCTACGACCACTTCGTCGAGGGCCAGCGCCGGCGCAGCCTGCTGGCCGAGAAGGAGGCCGAGCTGCCCAGCGCCGAGGAGATCGGCGCCCAGCTCGAGGCCTTCCTGAGGTCGGCCGACGGCGACGAGGACGAACGGCAGGACGACCGCGACGACCCGCACGACGACCGCGACGACGCAGCCCCCGGGGAGAGCTCTCCCGGAGACATTCCGCCCGGCGACGAGCCGTCGCGCTGACCAGGACACGTCCCCGCCGCCGTGCGAGGATGACGCAGCAGGACCTTTCCACCCATCCCTCCAGGAGGACACCCGTGGGTCTTTTCGACTCCAAGGACGACCGCCCGGTCGCCCAGCAGGCACCCGCGAACGCCGCAGAGACCGAGCCGGACGGCCCGCTCGACAAGCTCGCCAAGGGCTTCGTCGGCAAGATCGTCGACCTCGGCATCGACGGGGTCGGACCGCTCGGCTCATCCTCCCAGGTGGTGGCCAAGGCCCGTCGCAAGCACGGCAACAACGTCGAGAAGGCGGTCAACGAGATCGTCACCGACCACGTCAAGATGGCCGGCGTCGGTGGCTTCGTCACCGGCTTCGGCGGCCTGGTGACCATGCCGGTGTCGCTGCCGGCCAACGTGCTCGAGTTCTACACCCTCGCCACCCGCATGGTCGCCGGGATCGCCGAGACCCGCGGCTACGACGTGAGCACCGAGGGCGCCCGCGCCGCGATCCTGCTCAGCCTGGTCGGGGCCGACGCGGACGACCTTATCCAGAAGGCCGGCCTCGGGGCCGCGAGCGCGATGACCGGCTCCGGTCGACTGGCGCGGATGGCCATGTCCCGGATGCCCAAGGCCGCCGGGATGATGATCAACAAGGCCGTCGGCTTCCGCCTGCTGACCTCGGTCGGCGGCAAGGCCCTGAGCCGGTTCATCCGCTTCGTCCCCGTCGCCGGCGGCGTCGTGGGTGCCGGTCTGGACGGACTCCTGATGAAGCGCATCGCCGACCACGCCAAGCGTGAGTTCCCCCTGCGGGAGACCGCAGAGCCGGTGCTCGGCGACCTCGCCGACACCAGCGCCTGACCGAGTTATCCACAGGTTTTCGCGAACCGGCCCGCACGTGCGGGCCGGTTCGCGGCACTGTGGGGGCATGACGAAACACCAGACGTCCACGCCCGCGCTCCGGGGGGCTGCGCACCTTCTCACCAGCGTGCCCTATCTCCTGGGCTACACCCCCGAGAGCTCCATCGTCCTCATCGCCGGACGCCTCCCACGACGGGGCCGGTCGGGCTCCGCGGTGGAGGTGACGCTCCGGGTCGACCTCCCGTCCTCACCCGAGACCGTGGCGCCGATGGTCGCTCAGATCGTCGAGCCGATGGCGCAGCTGGTCCGGCGCGACCACGCTGACGGGTTCAGCCTCGACCACTCCGGCATGGAGCGCTGGCTCGGCGGGCAGACACGACCGGCGTTGCTGGCGCACGTCTTCCTCTACGACGCGGACGACGACCTGGCCGCCGAGATCCTGCGGCAGTGCCGCTCCATCCTTCCCACGGTGGGGGTCGCCGCCCACGAGGTGCACGTCGTGCGTGGCGGCACCCACCTGCCTCTCATCACGGCCGGCGAGGTCTGTCCCGTCGTGGGGGAGGACGGCGACGTCGAGCACGCGCCGGGTGACTGGCGAGATCTGCCCAGCCCCGAAGACGTCCCCGCCATCGCTGACTGGGTGCTCAAGGGCCGCAATCCCGGACGCCGGCGAGGGGATGTCGTCGACCTGGTGCGCCGCCGGGACGAGCGGGCGGCCGGGGTGACGCAGCTCGCCGAGGACATCCTGGCCCTGGACATGTCGCGGCTCGACGAGGAGGCGGCGCTGGCCGCGCTGGGGAGATGGGTGACCCAGGGCGAGGCGCCCAGTCCCAAGGTGCGGGCCGCCATCGGGGTGACCTTGACCGACCGGGCCACCCGCGACCTCGTCCTCTCGCGCTGGGTGCCTGAGCTCTTCCCGCCACGACAGATGGCGCTGCGGGCCGGCGATGAGGCCCTGCAGGATGCCGTGCCTGCCCTGGTGCCCGGCAGCGAGGAGCAGGCGGTCACCAGGCTGGTCGAGCTGTCGTCCATGCTCCCGGAGGGACGCACCGCGTCGTTGCTGACGATCGCCGGCTGCGTGGCCTGGTGGAACGGCCAGGGAACCCTCGCCAACGAGACGATCGCGCTCGCGCTGGAGCGGGAGCCGGGCTACGCCCTGGCGATGCTCTTCGATGTCGCGTTGTCCAAGGGCGTGAACCCGCGGGTGATGGCAGCCGCGGCGCGCGCGGCCTGAGGGAGAGGGGCCGGCGATGCGGGTGGAGCCGGACGACAGCGAGGGGCCGGAGCGGTGTAATCTGCGCAGGCAGGAGCACCACAAGAGGAGAGGCCCCCATGTCTGTCATCGTCGGCTACATTCCCACCCGCGAAGGCCGCGCCGCCCTGCGCCAGGCCAGCGAAGAGGCCAAGCTGCGCAACGTCAAGCTGATCGTCGTCAACTCCCACCGTGGTGGTCGGGACTTCGACGCGAGCGAGGCCCAGCGCTTCGAGGAGGAGCTGGCCAAGGTCCAGGCCGACCTCGACGCCGCCGGTGTCGAGCACGAGGTCCGCGCCCTGGTGCGCGGCAACGAGCCCGCCGAGGACCTGGTCGGTGTCGCGGAGGAGAGCGACGCCTCGTGCATCGTCATCGGGCTGCGCCGCCGCTCGCCGATCGGCAAGCTGATCCTGGGCTCCAACGCCCAGCGCATCCTGCTCGAGGCGTCCTGCCCCGTCCTCGCCGTCAAGGCAGGCGAGAACGACTGATCCGGACCCGCCCGGCGGGCCGCCACGAGGCGGTCTGCCGGGCCTCGGCATATCTCGGGCAGCTCCGGCGTTTTATAATGGAACGAGATCGCCTGCGGCAGCCGCAGGACGCGCACGACTTCCACGACACCTAGGCCGACGCTCCTCCTTGCCCGGGGCCCTTCCCGAGGCGCTGCACGCACAGCCAGAAAAGAGTTGGTTCTCCCCGTGACTGCCAAGACCTCCAGCACCACCCCGCCCGCGACCGAACTACCCCCGGCGTTCGAGCACGAGGTGCTCAAGAAGCTCCTGGCGCAGGGGACCTCCGAGGGGCACGTCGCGCTCTCCCAGGTGCGCGAGGCGTTGGAGGCCGCCGAGGTGAGCACTCCCGCCGCGCAGAAGAAGGTGCTGCGCGTCTTCAGCGACCAGGCGATCGAGATCCGCGACGATGGCACCTCGGCCGCGACCCCCGCCCGTCGCACCCGTAAGACGGCCGCCTCGAAGACCGCCGCGTCCAAGACCGCCGCCTCCAAGACCGCTGCGACCAAGACGGCCGCGCCCAAGACGGCCGCGTCCAAGACCGCCGCGACGAAGGCCGCCACCACCAAGACGGCGGCGTCCAAGACGGCCGCGAGCAAGACCGCCACGAAGGCTGCTGCGACGAAGACGGCCGCCTCGAAGACGGCCGCCTCGAAGACCACCGCGAGCAAGACCACCGCGACGAAGAAGGCCGCCGCCACGAAGACGGCTGCCAGCAAGACGGCTGCCACGAAGACGGCAGCCACCAAGACGGCCGCCGCGAAGACCGCCACCACCAAGACGGCCGCGAAGAAGGCCGGCACCACCCGGGCCGCCGCGTCCGCAGCCGCGGGGGAGACGGCTGCACCGGCGCGCAAGCGGGCCTCGCGGTCCACCGCCAAGAAGACCGCCGCCAAGGGCGCGACCTCCACCACCGCGGAGGTCGAGGAGACCGAGGATCCTGACGTCGAGGTCGACCCGGACGAGGCCGACCTCAAGGACGACGTCGACGCGGAGGTCGAGGTCGACGACAAGGACACCGAGAAGGACACCGAGAAGGACACGGAGAAGGACGCCGAGAAGGACACCGGCAAGGACTCCGACGCCGATGAGGACGACGAGGACAAGGACGTCGACGGCAAGGGGAAGGCCGACGGCGCCAAGTCCGACGACGACAGCTTCGTCCTGTCCACCGCCGACGACGACGACGCGCCTGCCCAGCAGGTCGTGACCGCCGGCGCGACGGCCGACCCGGTCAAGGACTACCTGAAGCAGATCGGCAAGGTCGCCCTCCTCAACGCCGAGCAGGAGGTCGAGCTGGCCAAGCGCATCGAGGCCGGTCTCTTCGCAGAGGAGAAGCTCAACTCCGGCGAGAAGATCGAGGCCAAGCTCAAGCGAGAGTTGTGGTGGATCGCCAACGACGGCAAGAACGCCAAGAACCACCTGCTTGAGGCCAACCTGCGACTCGTGGTCTCGCTGGCCAAGCGCTACACCGGCCGCGGCATGCTCTTCCTGGACCTCATCCAGGAGGGCAACCTGGGTCTGATCCGTGCGGTCGAGAAGTTCGACTACACCAAGGGTTACAAGTTCTCGACCTACGCCACCTGGTGGATCCGGCAGGCGATCACCCGCGCGATGGCTGACCAGGCCCGCACCATCCGTATCCCGGTGCACATGGTCGAGGTCATCAACAAGCTCGCCCGCGTCCAGCGCCAGATGCTGCAGGACCTGGGCCGTGAGCCCACCCCGGAGGAGCTGGCCGCCGAGCTGGACATGACGCCGGAGAAGGTCGTCGAGGTCCAGAAGTACGGCCGCGAGCCCATCTCGCTGCACACCCCGCTGGGTGAGGACGGCGACAGCGAGTTCGGCGACCTCATCGAGGACTCCGAGGCGGTCGTCCCGGCCGACGCGGTCTCCTTCACCCTCCTGCAGGAGCAGCTGCACTCGGTGCTCGACACGCTCTCCGAGCGCGAGGCGGGCGTCGTCTCCATGCGCTTCGGCCTCTCCGACGGCCAGCCCAAGACGCTGGACGAGATCGGCAAGGTCTACGGGGTCACCCGCGAGCGGATCCGCCAGATCGAGTCCAAGACGATGAGCAAGCTGCGTCACCCCTCGCGCTCGCAGGTCCTTCGCGACTACCTCGACTGAGGGCTGGTATGCTGTCACCCACCCCTGCGGACGCGTTCCCCGGAGAGGTGGTGCGGCTGGGTCCGCAGGACTGGCAGGACTATCGCGAGCTGCGGCTCGAGATGCTGCTCGACGCGCCGGAGGCCTTCTGGACCGAGCACGCCGACGTGGTGGGCCGGTCCGAGGAGGAGTGGCGCCGTAGCGCCCACCCCGGCACCTTCCACGCCCGGGTCGGTGGTCGACCCGTCGGCACCTGGACCATGGTGCCTCCTGGGCCGCAGGACGAGGGGCTGCTCCCTGACGACCTGCTCGTGGTGGCTGTCTACGTCCGGCCGCAGTGGCGGTCACGGGGCGTGCTGGACGCGCTCGCCGCGGCCGCCCTGCCGGTCGCGCGTGAGCAGGGCGCGAAGCGATGGGTCCTGCAGGCCCTGGAGACCAACGTCCGAGCCATCGCCGCCTACCGGCGGCTCGGCTTCGAGCTGACCGGCCGGCGGCTCGTGCACCCGACGCGGGGGTCGACGGACCTGGAGATGGAGCTGCCGCTGTCTACCGGCGGAAGTCGCCGTTGAACCACGCCCGGATGCCGTCCATCCCGCTGCGGGGCAGCAGAAGGGCGTTGAGCCGGACGTTCCACGGCGTGTCCCTGCGCACGTCCTCGACCACCGCCTGCACGTCCTCCCTCATCCGTTCGGCGTCCTTGGCCGCCGTGGCCGCCGGGGGAGCGTAGCGGCTGCGCTCCAGGGTCGCGGTGACCCGGCCGAGCGCCTCGGTGCTGCGCCGGTTCAGCACCGTCTCACCCTCGTAGTGCCGCGCCATGTCGCGGGGGCTGCGGGCCGGCGGAGGCTCGACGCCGAGGTCCTGCAACGAGCGGGTCAGCAGGGTCCACTGACCCTCGACCTCGTCGCCCACGTCCTCGGCGGACCGCAGACCGGCCTCCCGGTAGCGACGGCCCACGAACGGGACGACCGCCATCAGCAGAGCCAGGACGAGCACGCCCAGCAGGATCCGACCCAGCCACGGCAGGATCTCGCCGAGGCGGTCCAGCCAGGTCGGCTCGACCGGGGTGGGGGGCGGCGTCGGGTTGACGCTCGGGGTGATGGTGCGGGTGGTGGTCGTGGTCGTCTCGGTCTCGGCCGCTCCCTCGGCAGGGGTCCGGGCGTAGGCGGGCGGGGGGCCGGCGTGGACCCGGGGCGTGGGCTCGAAGCGCGTCCACCCCATACCCTCGATCCATAGCTCGGGCCAGGTGTGCGCGTTGGCGGCCACGACCTTGCGGCTGCCGTCGGTCTGCACCTCGCCGGGCAGGAAGCCCACGGCCATCCGGGCCGGGATGCCCTCGTGGCGGGCCATCATCACCATCGTCGTGGCGTACTGCACGCAGTAGCCGATCTTGGTGTCCAGGAAGCCGCCGATCGGGTCGGTGGCATCCTCGCGGGCAGCGGGGTCCAGCTCGAGGGAGTAGGTGTAGCCCTCGGTGCGGAAGTGGTTCTGGATCGCGATGGCCTTGGCCAGGTCGTTGGTCTCATCGCCGACGATCTCCTCGGTCAGGTCATCGATCGAGGCGGTGGTGGTGTCGTCGACCTCCAGCACCTCCTCCGGGAAGGCGCTGCGGTCCTCCAGCGGGGCACCGGTGCCCTCGGGCAGCTCGGTGCCGCCGGGCAGGGCCAGCCAGGTCGCCTCGTAGCGCGGGGCGGCACGGTCGAGGAGCACCGTGGCGTCCGTGGGGTCGTAGCGGAAGGTCTCGCCGTTGCCGGTGCGCACGCTGGCCAGCGGTGAGGGCGCCGCGAGGTGCGGGGCCGGCAGGGCGTTGCCCAGCACGGTCAGGGTCTGCTCCTCGGTGGGCACCTCGGGGGAGAGGCCCTCCGGGGCGGGGATCTGCTCGCCGACGGGCATGATCGGACCCTCGTCGCGGTCCGGGGCGACCCAGCGGCCGTCCTCCCACTTCTCGGTGGACGTCACGCGCAGCGGCTCGAGCCGCGGAGCAGTGGTCCGGTAGGTCAGGACCGGCTCCTGGGACTGGTTGCGCAGGTCCTGCGTCGGGTCCATCGTCTCGGTGAAGGAGACCTCGCCGGTGCCGCCCTGCACCTCGCGGGCGTCCGGGTTGCGCGCCAGGCCCTCGCCGAAGAAGGTCGGCGGCAGGTGCGGGATGGCGGCCGCGCCGGCGACCGCGGCCACGAGGGCGCCGATGCCGAGCACCTGCGCCAGGCCCTTGTGGCGCGGGATGCCCGAGGACACGTCGTCGCTGCCGACCGACTCGCGGCGGGAGTCCGAGGGCCAGGCGGTCACCACGCGGTGGCCCTGCTGGGCGAGCATGACCAGCCACAGGGCGGCGACGGCGGCGAAGTACCACGGCTCCATGGCCTGGCCCGAGTTGGAGACCGAGACGAGGAAGCCGGCGGCCAGGGGGATGCCCGCGCTGGCCGGCGCCCGTCCCGTGACTCCCATGGAGTCCACCGAGATCGAGGTCAGGGTGAGCACCGCGACGACGAGGAAGGCGACCCCCTCGGTGGTCGGTGCGGGGGCGGCATAGGTCTGCAGCACCACACCTGCCTCGCGCAGGAGTTCGCCCGCGAGGGGCAGGGTCTCCGAGGTCGGCAGGAAACCCCTCCACAGCGAGTCGCGCAGGTAGAGCTGCATCAGGCCGGCGAGGCCCAGCGCGAGCTGGCCCAGCGAGACCACGCTCGGGGGCGCGTCGATGGTCCGCAGGACCGCCCCGGTGAGCGCCACCAGGCCCACCATGAGCACGGCCGGCACCAGCCAGGTGTCCTCCCGGAGCAGCTGGGTCAGCGGCCAGGCGACGGCGAGGGTGGCCAGGGCCGCCACGAGCCCCTCGGCCCACATGCCGCGGTGGAAGGCCTGGTTGAAGGCTTGGTTGTCGAGGGCGCTCATCGCATGCTCCCCACGGACGTCGGGCTGATCGCGGCCCAGGCCTGGGCGACCTCGGTGTGCGGTCCTACCACCACGGTGCGCCAGCCGGCGTCGGCCAGCGTGCTGGTGGGGGAGGAGGCGCCGTCCCCCGTCTCACCGCGCGAGCCGCCGAACTTCTCGGGGTCGATGACGAAGGCGAGGGCACGGGAGCCGGGCTGGCGGATGGCGGCCAGCGTGCGCAGCGACTCCTCGTCGCTGGCGACCACCGCGGCGACGACCAGGGCGCCGCCGGCGGTGAAGGAGGAGGCGGCCGCCGTCAAGCGGTCGAGGCGGGAGTCCTGCTCGGGCTGCACCCGCGCCAGCGAGCTGAGTGTCTCGTCCAGCTCGATCGGGTCGTCGGCGGTGCCGTCGCGCAGGGCGTCGTCGGTGAGCAGGTGGACCACGAAGCCGTTGGCGACGAGGTGGCGGGCGACCGAGGCCAGCGCGGAGACAGACCACTCGTAGGAGCTCCGCACCCCGCTGCCCGGGTGGGCCTGGGAGCGGGAGTCGAGCAGGAGGAGGGCGCGCCGACGGGCGGGACGGTCCTCCTGCCGCACCATGAGCTCGCCGCGGTGGGCGGTCGCCGGCCAGTGCACCCGGCGCAGCTCGTCACCCTCGCGCCAGTTGCGGATGCTGACGTCGTCCTCACCGTGGAGCGCCACCATCTGCGGCATCTCGCCCTCGCTGCCGCGGGAGGTGCCTCGCACCCGACCGTCGCCGAGGGAGTGCAGGCGCGGGAGCACCAGCACCTCGGAGGTGGCGGACAGCTGGAGGGTGAGGAAGGTGAGCCCGAAGGGATCGCGCTGGCGCAGCATGATCGGGCCCAGGGTGTAGGCCCCGCGGTGGCGGCTGCGGATCGTGTAGGTCAGCCGCCGCTCCTCGCCCGGCGTCATCCGCGGCAGCACGAAGCGGGGCCGGTCGCCCAGCTGGTAGTGGAGGTGCTCCTCGGCCAGGTAGACCGGGGTGCGCCTGCGGCCGACGTTGGTGAAGCGGACCTCGACGACCCCTCGCTCGTCCGGGGTCAGACGGGGTGGGTCGATGCGTCGCAGCACCCGGATCCGGGGCGTGCGCCTGGGCATCAGGAGCAGCGCCAGCACGGGCAGGGCCACCAGGACCAGGCCGACCCGCGTGACGTCCGGATAGCCCAGGAGCACTCCCGCAGCAGCCACGACCGCACCCAGGGCGAGGAACAACTTGCCCCGGGTGGTCAGCCGGCCGAAAGGAGAGCGCATCAGGTCGTCGGCATCAGGTCGTCGGCTCAGCGGGCGGAGCGTCCGGAGGGGACCGGCGTCTTGCCCATGAGGTCGCGGACCAGGTCGGCCGGGCTGTGCCGGGCCAGCGAGGCCTCGCCGCTGGGCAGGACGCGGTGGGCCAGCACCGGGACCGCCATGGTCTGCACGTCCTCGGGGAGCACGTGGTCGCGGCCGGTGAGCGCGGCGTGGGCGCGGGCGGCACGCAGCAGCTGCAGGCCGGCCCGCGGGGAGGCGCCGAGGCGCAGCAGGCGGTGCTGACGGGAGGCGCCGACGACGTCGACGACGTACTGGCGCAGCACGTCGGCGGTGTGCAGGTTACGGATCGACTCGATCGCGCGCTGCACGTCCTCGGCGGTCGCGACCGGCTGGAGGGAGTCCAGCGGGTTCACCGCGCCGTGCGAGGCCAGCATGGCCATCTCGGAGGAGACCGACGGATAGCCCATCGACAGGCGCGCCATGAACCGGTCGCGCTGCGCCTCCGGCAGCGGGTAGGTGCCCTCCATCTCGATCGGGTTCTGGGTGGCCATCACCAGGAAGGGGCGCGGCAGCTCGTAGGTCGTGCCGTCGACCGTGACCTGCCGCTCCTCCATCGCCTCCAGCAGCGCCGACTGCGTCTTGGGGGAGGCGCGGTTGATCTCGTCGCCCACCACGACGTTGGCGAAGACCGAGCCCTTGCGGAACTCGAAGTCGCGGGTCTCCTGGTTGAAGACGCTCACGCCGGTGATGTCGCTGGGCAGCAGGTCGGGTGTGAACTGGACGCGGGAGACCCGGCAGTCGATGGCCCGGGCGAGAGCCTTGGCCAGCATGGTCTTGCCGACCCCCGGAACGTCCTCGACGAGCAGGTGACCCTCGGCCAGCAGGACGGTGACCGCGGTCGCGACCACGTCGTCCTTGCCCTCGATGACGGTGGTGATCGCGCGCTGGATCGCGACGGCGACGGACTGCACCGAGTCGAGGTCGACCGCGTCGGGTGCGGGGGAGATCGCAGACATGTCCTCGATCTTGCCAAACCTGGGCCCGGATCGTGCATTCCGGCACCCGCAGCGCCCACTCCGGCGGACCCCGCCGCACTTCGCCCCACCTCCCTCCACGCCTGCGCTCCACCTCCCTCCACACCTCCGCCCACTTCGCTCCCCACCTCTGCTGGACTTCGCTCCATATCTCTGCTCCACCTCGCTCCACAGCTCACCGGGTGCCGGGAGGAAACTGCTCTGACCTGCGGGTATGCGGTCACGCCCCGCATCCTCGGCCGTCACCCCGGTCCGGGTGCGGGGTCCGGTGCCGGTGGGAAGGGTGGTCCTGGAGGCAGAATCTGCTCCACTTCGCTCCCTGGCCCCTGACCTGCAACGATGTTGAGAATCGCGAGGAAACATGCGGGATTTTGCTGCGGAGAGGGAGCAAAGTGGAGTAGAGTGGGGCGACCTGGAGACACAGACCCGTGAACCGAGCCGAGAGGGGGTGGTCCGAGTGCTCTTCCTCGGCACCCACACCCCCAAGCTCGACGACAAGGGGCGGATGTTCCTGCCGGCCAAGTTCCGCGCCCGCCTTGAGGACGGTCTGGTCATCACCCGCGGGCAGGAGCGGTGCCTGTACGTCTACCCCCGCGCGGAGTTCGAGCGGATCGCCACCGAGATGACGACCGGGACGACCACCACCTCCCGGGACGTCCGCGACTACCAGCGTGTCTTCCTCTCCGGGGCCTCGGACGAGCTTCCTGACAAGCAGGGTCGGGTCACCATCCCGCCGGTGCTGCGCGCCTACGCCGGACTCACCGGCGAGTGCACCGTCATCGGGGCGGGCAATCGCGTCGAGGTCTGGGACACCGGCGCGTGGACCGCATACCTGGACGTCGCCGAGCCCGCCTTCGCCGAGCGTTCGGAGGAGGTGGTGCCCGGACTGATCTGAGCCGGGAGCGCCACCGCGCGCCCGGGTCCTGGTCTCCCCCCGTCCGCCCAGACATGTTCCGACGCGACTTCCCCCGCGCCGGAGCCCGCGCACAGCCGGGACGACTTCCCCCGTCCCGGACCCGCAGGACGGACGGTGGGGGACCAGGATCCGGGGCCGAGGACCTCCGGCCGACCGACTCAGACCTCTCCGGGCCGCACGCCATGAAGCCGAGCGCACCTCCCACCGCCTCCCGGCACGTGCCGGTCATGCTCGACCGCTGCGTCGACCTCCTCGCCCCTGCGCTCCAGCGCGAGGGCGCCGTCTTCGTCGACGGGACCCTCGGCATGGGGGGTCACACCGAGGGCGTGCTGACCCGCTGCCCGCAGGCCCGCGCGATCGGCATCGACCGCGACCCGGAGGCGCTGGCGCTGGCCACCGAGCGGCTGGCCCCTTTCGGTGACCGCTTCACCGGCGTGCACGCCGTCAGCGACGACGTGCCGGCGGTGCTGGCGGACCTGGGCCTGGCGCGGGCCGACGCGATCCTCTTCGACCTGGGTGTCTCCTCCCTCCAGCTGGACGAGTCGGAGCGGGGCTTCGCCTACCGCACCGACGCGCCGCTGGACATGCGGATGGACCAGACGAGCGGGGTCACCGCCGCGGAGATCCTCAACACCTACGAGATGGGTGAGCTCGCGGACATCCTGCGGGAGTTCGGCGAGGAGAAGTTCGCCCGCCAGATCGCCCGCGCCGTCGTGCGTCGCCGGGAGACCGAGCCCTTCACCACCTCCGGCCCGCTCGTCGAGCTCCTCCACGACGTGGTGCCGGCGGCCAGCCAGCGCAGCGGCGGCCACCCCGCCAAGCGGACCTTCCAGGCCCTGCGGATCGAGGTCAACCGCGAGCTGAGCGTGTGGACCCAGGGTCTGGAGCGTGCCCTGTCGGCGCTGGCCGTGGGCGGCCGGATCGTCGTCCTGAGCTATCACTCGCTGGAGGACCGCATCACCAAGCGCGGGCTCGCCGCCGGCGCCACGAGCTCGGCCCCGCCGGACCTGCCCTTCGAGCTCCCCGAGCACGCGCCCTGGTTGCGTCTCCTCGTCCGGGGCGCCGAGCAGGCCGACGCGGCCGAGGTGGGCGCCAACCCGCGCTCGGCGTCGGTGCGGCTGCGCGCCGCCGAGCGCCTCCGTGCCACCCCCGACCAGGCGGAGATGGCCCCGAGCCACGCCGTCCTGAACGACAGCGTCCAGAACGACAGCGCCCAGAACGACAGCGTCCAGAACGACACCACCGACACCGACCCGAAGGTGCAGCCATGAGCCAGATGACCGCTTCCGTCCTGCTGGGTCGTGCAGGGGTCCGGCCCGCCCCGCGCGCCGCCCAACGCTCCGACCGTCGCACCCGGGTCCAGGACGCGGCGCCGGTCGCGGCGCACCCCGCCTTCCTGATCCTGTGCCTGCTGGTGGTCGTGGCGGCCTTCAGTGCCGTGCTCCTGCTCAACACCGCACGGGCCGAGGGGTCCTACACGATCTCCCGGCTCAACGCCCAGGTCACCGAGCTGCACGACACCAAGGTCACCCTGGAGACGCAGTTGGCCCAGCTGGAGTCCTCGGAGAACCTGGCCAAGGAGGCGAAGCGTCTCAAGATGGTGCCGAGCACCTCGACCGCGACGCTCCACCTGTCCGGCGGAGAGCTCACCGGCGTGGCATCCATGGTCGACGGCAACCGCACGATTACGGTTGATCTGCCCGCCACCGGTGTCCCCCTCCCGAAGGACGAGTGAGCGGTCGCACCAGCAGGACGTCAGGAGTCGGGACCTCCTCCGTCCGTAACCGCACTCGAGAACCACACTCGACGAACCGCACTCGGCACAGTGTTGACAGGGGTGAGAAGCACGTGGCAGCAGGAGCCTCCCGTGGTCGACCCCGGCGGACCCCCAGGGCACCCGGACAGGTCCCCGCGGGCGTGGTCCACCCCCGGCGCAGGGCCCGCTTCCTGCTGCTCGGCATGCTCCTGGTCCTGAGTCTCTTCGCCGCCCAGCTCGTACGCCTCCAGGGCCTGGACGCGGCCAGCGTCTCCGCCGCCGCCCTCGACAGCAGGCTCGAGGTCAAGGTCATCCCGGCGGCCCGCGGGTCGATCACCGACTCCGACGGCGACGAGCTCGCCGTGAGCAGCGAGCGTCGCCGCGTGATCGCCGACCCCAAGCTCGTCGAGGACTACGCCGTCTACGAGGACGGGGAGAAGATCGCCGAGGGCTTCGCCCCGGCCGCCGACGTCATCGCGGAGGTCACCGGCGCCGACAAGGCCACGATCCTCGAGCGGCTCAGCAACCCCAGCTCGGAGCGCTACACGGTGCTCGTCCCCGACATCTCCCCACAGGTCTGGCAGGAGCTCAGCAAGCGCAACGTGCGGGGCATCAGCTCCGAGTCCTTCATGCGACGGGACTACCCGCTGGGGGAGGCCGCGGCCCCGCTCATCGGCTGGATCGGCTCGGGGGAGCAGCCGGCGGGCGGGATGGAGCTGGTGCACAACGAGGGTCTGGTCGGCGTGCCTGGGGAGGCGGTCTACGAGCGCGGCCGCACCGGCGAGGTCATCAGCACCGGCATCTACGAGGAGGAGCCGGCCCAGCCCGGCGGCGACGTCCGGCTGAGCCTGGACGCCGACCTGCAGTGGTACGCCTACGACGCCGTGCGGACCAGGGTCAAGGAGGCCGGGGCGCTGTCGGGCTACGCCGCCGTCATGGAGGTCGAGACCGGGCGGATCGTGGCACTGGCCTCCTATCCCTCCTTCGACCCAGCCGACAGCACCCAGACGGCCGGCGGGATGCGCAACGCCGCCATCGAGGACGTCTACGAGCCGGGCTCGACCGCCAAGCTGATCACCGCGGCGGCTGCCCTCGAGGAAGGCATCATCGGGCGGGACGACCCGATCCAGGTCCCCGTGAGCACCCGCAAGGGCACGATGTACCGCGGCGGCTTCTACTTCAAGGACGTCGAGGACCACCCCGTCCAGTACCTCACCTTCGCCGGTGTCCTGGCGCGGTCCTCCAACATGGGCACGATCCTCTACGGCGAGAAGCTGGGCGAGGAGAAGCTCGACTCGTGGCTGCGCAAGTTCGGGCTGGGGAGCCTGACCGGTCACGGGCTCCCGGGAGAGTCGCCCGGCCTGGTCCCGGACCTGTCGACCTGGAGCGCCTCGACGCAGTACACGATGATGTTCGGGCAGGGTCTGTCCGGCTCGTTCCTGCAGCAGCTGGCGGTCTTCCAGACCGTGGCCAACAAGGGTGTGCGGCTGGCTCCGTCCTTCGTCGAGGGCACCACCGACGAGGAGGGCCGCTACACCGAGGCCGCGCTGCCCGAGGGCGAGCGGATCATCTCCGAGGAGACCGCGGCCACCCTGACCGAGATCATGCAGCAGATCCCGTCCTCGGCCGGCACCGCACCGCTCGCCGCGATCGACGGCTACCACGTGGCCGGCAAGACGAGCACGGCGAGCCGGATCGATCCCAAGACCGGCCGCTACAACGGCGTGACCTCCAGCTTCATGGGCTTCGCCCCGGCGGAGAACCCCAGATATGTCGTCGGCGTCGCCGTCCAGAAGCCCTCGAGGATCAGTGACTACGGCGGTGTCATCGCCGGCCCGGTCTTCTCCTCGATCATGCGCTACGCCCTGCAGAAGGACGGGATCGCGCCCGCCACCGAGCCCCCGGTGAAGATCGACCTGGAATACGACCCCGAGAAGAAGGTCAAGGGCCAGCCTGGTGTCACACTGGGCGACATCGCGCTCAAGGACGAAGGGAACTCGTAGGTGATCCGCCTGACCCTGCGCGAGATCGCCGAGGTCACCGGTGGTCGCGTGCATCCCGACCTGCCGCGCACCCGTGACCTCGTGGTCTCCTCCGCGGTCGTGACCGACTCGCGGCTGGCCGAGCCCGGCAGCCTCTACGTCGCCCGGCGAGGCGAGACGGCCGACGGTCACGACTTCCTGGCCTCCGCCGCCGAGCACGGTGCCGTGGCCGCCCTGACCAACCGAACCAGCGACCTGCTGCCCTGCATCGTGGTGGACGAGAACCCGCAGCGGCTGTCCGAGCGCCCCGACCGGCCCCCCTACGACGCCGTGACCCGGGCCTTCGCCGCCCTGGCGCGCGAGGTCCACGACCGGTGCCTGGCGGCCGGCGGCCTGAAGGTGGTGGGCATCACCGGCAGCTCGGGCAAGACCTCCACCAAGGACCTCATGGCCCAGGTGCTGGCGCGGCTCGGCACCACGCTCGCCCCCGAGGCCTCCTACAACTCCGAGGTCGGCGTCCCCCTCACCGTGGCCCGCCTCACCGAGGACACCGACTTCCTCGTGGCTGAGATGGGTGCCTCCGGCATCGGTCACATCGAGCACCTCACCCAGGTCGCCCCGCCGCAGATCAGCGTCGTGCTCAACGTCGGCTCCGCCCACCTCGGTGAGTTCGGCGGCAAGGAGGCCATCGCCACCGCCAAGTCCGAGATCGTCAGGGCCCTGCCGCAGGGTGGCCTGGCCGTGCTCAACGCCGACGACCCGGTGGTGGCCGCGATGGCGTCCATCGCCGAGGAGGTCGGGGCGCGTGTGGTGCTCGTCGGCCGCTCGGCGACGGCCCAGGTGCGTGCCACCGACGTCGCGATCGACGGCGGAGGACGGGCCAGCTTCAGCCTGCACGGACCCGGGACCCCCGACGAGGGTGTCCCGGTGGTGCTGCGGCTCGTCGGTCGGCACCACGTCGACAACGCGCTGGCCGTGGCCGCCGTCGCCCACGAGTGGGGCATGGCCTGGGAGGACGTGGCCACCGCGCTGAGCGGGGCCGAGGCGCTGTCGCGCTGGCGGATGGAGGTCACCGCCCGCCCGGACGGGGTGACGGTCGTCAACGACGCCTACAACGCCAATCCCGACTCGATGCGGGCCGCGCTGCAGACCCTGGCCCAGATGCGGCCGGCGTCCGGGCGCACCGTCGCGGTCGTGGGGGGGATGCTCGAGCTGGGCGAGAACGCCGAGCAGGAGCACCGGGGGATCGGGGCCCTGGCCGCCGAGCTGGGGATCGACCAGCTCGTCACGGTCGGTGACCTGGCGGAGCCCGCTGCCGCCGCATACCTGGCCGCCGGGGGCGCGGACGCGCAGGTGGTGGGGGACCGGCACGAGGCCCACGACCTGCTGCGCCGCACGTTGGGCGCCGGCGACGTGGTGCTGCTGAAGTCCAGCCGTGACTCGGGCCTGCGCCTGCTGGGGGACGACCTCGCCGCGGAAGGCTCCGCGGCACCCGGCACCAGCCCGACGGATGGAGACCTCTAGATGGTCAACGTGGTCCTGGCCGGCGGCGTCGCGATGGTCGCGGCGCTCTTCGGCACACCCCTGTTCATCAAGTTCCTCGTCCGACGGGGCTACGGCCAGTTCATCCGCGACGACGGCCCCACCTCGCACCACACCAAGCGCGGCACGCCCACCATGGGCGGTGCCGTCATCATCCTGGCCACCCTGCTGGGCTATCTCATCTCCCACCTGCTGCTGATCCTGCTGGACGTGACCGGGATGGTGGAGGTCACGCACAGCCGGTTCACCCTCAGCGCCCTGCTCGTGCTCTTCCTCATCACCGGCCTGGGCTTCATCGGCTTCCTGGACGACTACACCAAGATCTCCAAGCAGCGCAGCCTCGGTCTGACCTCGGTCGAGAAGCTCGCCGGCCAGACCGTGGTCGCGGTGATCTTCGCGGTGCTCGCCCTGCAGAGCCCCGGTGACAACAGCCGCAGCCCCGCCTCGACGGCCATCTCCTTCGTCCGCGACACCTCGCTGGACCTGGCCGCCGCCGGGCCGGTGCTGGGCGTGATCCTCTTCATCATCTGGGCCAACATCCTCATCGCCGGCGCCTCCAACGGCGTCAACCTCACCGACGGCCTCGACGGGCTGGCGACCGGCGCGAGCGTCATGGTCTTCGGCGCCTACTCGATCATCGGGATCTGGCAGTACAACCAGAACTGCCAGATCGCGCCCGGTCCCAACTGCTACGACGTGCGTGACGCGCTCGACCTCGCGGTGGTCGCCTGCTCGGTCGCCGGCGCCTGCTTCGGCTTCCTGTGGTGGAACGCCTCGCCGGCCAAGATCTTCATGGGCGACACCGGCTCGCTGGCCCTCGGCGGCGGCCTGGCCGGCCTGGCGATCACCACCCACACCGAGCTGCTCCTGGCCGTCCTGGGCGGGCTGTTCGTCATCATCACCCTGTCGGTGATCATCCAGGTCGCCTCGTTCAAGACCACGGGCAGACGGGTCTTCCGGATGGCGCCGCTGCAGCACCACTTCGAGCTGCTCGGGTGGGCCGAGGTCACGATCGTCATCCGCTTCTGGATCATCGCGGGCATCTGCGTCGCCCTGGGCCTGGCCCTCTTCTACGGCGAATGGGTGGCCAACCTGTGAGCCCTCGCGACCTGGAGGAGCTGAGCCACCGCGACGCCGACTGGGCGGGCCTGAAGGCCCTCGTGACCGGTCTGGGCGTCAGCGGGTTCGCCGCCGCCGACGCGCTGCTCCAGCACGGCGCGGCGGTGGTCGTCGTCGACGCCGGGAGCAGCACCGCACGCGAGCGCCAGGAGACCCAGGCGGGGATCCTGGGCATCATGGGCGCCGACGTGCGGATCGGCCCGGAGCACGTGGCCGGCTGGCCCGACGGGCTCGACGTCGACGTCGTCGTGACCTCCCCGGGCTGGCCGCCGCACCACCCCGTGCTCGCGGAGGCGCAGCGGCGCGGCATCCCGGTCTGGAGCGAGGTCGAGCTCGCCTGGCGGCTGCGGCCCCTGACCGGGGCGGCCCCCTGGATCGCGATCACCGGCACCAACGGCAAGACCACCACCGTCCAGCTCGTCGAGACGATCCTGCGCGCGGCGGGGCTGCGCGCCATCGCCGTCGGCAACGTCGGCACCCCGATCCTGGACGCCGTCCAGCACCCGGAGCCCTTCGACGTCATCGCCGTCGAGCTGTCCAGCTTCCAGCTGCACTTCACCCACTCGATGGCCCCGGCCGCCAGCGCCGTGCTCAACCTGGCGCCCGACCACCTCGACTGGCACGGCTCGCTGGAGGCCTACGCGGCGGACAAGGCCAGGATCTACGAACGGACGAAGCTCGCCTGCGTCTACAACGTGCAGGACCCGCGCACCGAGACCATGGTCGAGGAGGCCGACGTCCAGGAGGGCTGCCGCGCCATCGGCTTCACCCTCGGCACGCCGGGCCGCTCGATGGTCGGGCTGGTCGAGGACGTGCTGGCCGACCGTGCCTTCACCGAGCAGCGCGCCACCTCGGCCGTCGAGATCGGCACGCTGGAGGATCTCGAGCACGCCTCCGGCGGCACCGTCACGCCCCCGCCCCACCTCGTCGCCAACGCCCTCGCCGCGGCCGCGCTGACCCGGGCCGTGGGGATCCAGCCCGCCGAGGTCCGCGAGGGGCTGCGCGCCTTCCGCACCGACGCCCACCGCACCGCCGTCGTGGCGCAGGTCGACGGCGTCACCTGGGTGGACGACTCCAAGGCCACCAACCCGCACGCCGCCCAGGCGGCGCTTGCCGCATACCCGAGCATCGTGTGGGTCGCCGGAGGGCAGCTCAAGGGCGCCGACGTGGACGAGCTCGTCGCCGGGGTCGCCGACCAGCTGCGCGCCGTCGTGCTCGTCGGCGTCGACCGGGCGCAGATCGCGGCCTCGGTCGCCCGACACGCGCCCGACGTCCCCGTCCACGACCTCGGGGTCACCGACCATGGGGACATGGAGGCACTCGCGCGACTGATGGACGACGTCGTCGCCCGGTCCGCGCAGGAGGCGCGCGCCGGAGACGTCGTGCTGCTCTCACCCGCGGCTGCCTCGCTGGACATGTTCCCCAGTTATGGCTCGCGCGGCGACGCCTTCTCGGCCGCGGTGCACCGCCGGCTCGGCACGGGCGGAGACGGCACGGGGAGCCAGGGGACGGGGGAGCAGGGATGACGTCGATCACGCGACAGCGCGGGCTCCGGCCAGGAGGGTCCGGGCCGCGGGGCAGCGCCGCGCAGGCCGGGGACGGCGGATGGTCGGTGACCACCGTCGGCGAGTGGCTACGGTCGCCGGTGGCTCCCTACTATCTCGTCCTGGCCTCGGTCTCCCTGCTGACCGGGCTCGGTCTGGTGATGGTCCTGTCCGCCAGCAGCGTCGGGTCCTACGCCGAGAGCGGAAACTCCTACGAGGTCTTCCTCGACCAGGTCATCTATGCCGGGATCGGCATCACCCTGGCCTTCATCGCCTCCCGCGTCCCCGTGTCCTGGTGGAAGCGCCTGGCGTGGCCCGCGGCGATCCTGGCCCTGCTCCTGCAGGCGCTGGTGTTCACCCCGCTGGGCGTCGGTGAGTTCCAGGGCAACAACAACTGGATCAGCGTCGGCGGGCGGACCCTGCAGCCCTCGGAGTTCGGCAAGGTCGCGATGGTCGTCTTCGGCGCCGCCGTCCTGGCCAGCAAGCGCAAGGTCATGCACAAGATCGGCCACGCCACCATCCCGCTGGTCTTCCCCGTCGGGCTCGTCCTGGTGGGGCTGGTCATGCAGGGCAACGACCTGGGCACCGGCATGATCCTGCTGGCCATCATCGTCGGGCTGCTGTGGTCGGCCGGGCTGCCCGGCCGGTGGTTCGCCGGTGTCGGGGCGGTCATCGGCCTCGGCGTCGCCTACCTGGCCACGGGCAGCGCCAACCGGATGCAGCGCATCCAGATCTGGCTGGGCGACATCTGCGACGGCGGCCCGCACGCCGACCCCGGTTGCTTCCAGAAGGTCCACGCCGAGTGGGCGCTGGCCGACGGTGGCTGGTGGGGCCTGGGCCTGGGGGAGTCCCGCGAGAAGTGGGGCCTGCTGCCCGAGCCGCACAACGACTTCATCCTCGCGATCATCGGGGAGGAGCTCGGCCTGGGCGGCACCTTCGCGGTGCTGGGGCTCTTCGCCGTGCTGGCCTACGCCTGCTTCCGCATCGTGAGCCAGGCCGAGGACCCCTTCACCCGCCTGGCCGCCTCCGGGGTGATGGTGTGGATGCTGGTCCAGGCCCTCCTCAACATTGGCTCGGTCATCGGCATGCTGCCGATCATCGGCGTGCCGCTCCCGCTGGTCTCCAGCGGTGGCTCGGCCCTCATCGCCGCCCTCCTGGGGATGGGCTTCCTGCTGTCGCTGGCCCGCTCCCTGCCGGGGGCGGCCGAGTCGATGGGCGGCCGCACCTCGACCTTGCGCCGCACCTTCGCCGCGATCCCCAGCACCACCTGGCGGCGCACCGCGCGGCCGTCCGTCGGGGGATCCGCCGCGGCCCGGTCCACGGCCGGTGCCGCGAGGCGCACCCGTGCGGCGGGCGCTGCGAGGGGGACGTCGTCGAACCGCGCCCGCGCCGGCGCCCGTGGCGACGTCCGCAGCTCTGCGCGCAGCTCGGCCCGGGGGCGCCCGGCGAAGACCCGACGGGGCGGGAGGATCCGGTGACCTTGTCCGTCGTGCTGGCCGGTGGCGGGTCGGCCGGCCACGTCAACCCGCTCCTGGCCACGGCCGAGGCCCTGCGTCGCCGCGTGCCGGACGTGCGCATCGCGGTCCTCGGCACCGCCGAGGGCCTGGAGGCGCGCCTGGTGCCTGAGCGGGGCCACGACCTGCGCCTCGTCCCCAAGGTGCCTTTCCCCCGGCGTCCCAGCAAGGCCGCCCTCGGCTTCCCCGGGGCGCTCCTGCGGGCGATCGGGGCGGCCTCGTCGGTCATCACCGAGGTCGACGCGGACGTCGTCGTCGGCTTCGGCGGCTACGTGGCCACCCCGGCCTACCTGGCCGCCAGGAAGGCCGGCGTCCCCATCGTCATCCACGAGCAGAACGCCCGTCCGGGCCTGGCCAACCGGCTCGGTGCCCGCGTGAGCCGCACCGTGGGCACCACCTTCGCCAGCACCGACCTGCCGCACGCCGTCCGGGTCGGGCTGCCGCTGCGTGACGAGATCCGCGACCTCGACCGCGCCGCCTCCCGGGCGGAGGGCCTGGAGCACTTCGGGCTCCAGGCCGACCGACCGACCCTGCTGGTCTTCGGCGGGTCGCTGGGGGCCCAGCGGCTCAACACCGCCTTCGCCGACGCGGGCCAGGACCTGCTCGACGCCGGCGTCCAGGTGCTCCACCTCACCGGGGCCGGCAAGGACATCGAGCCGCCCCACGCCGACCCCGGCGGCGCCCGCCACGTCACCCTGCCCTACACCGACCGGATGGACCTGGCCTACGCCGTCGCCGACCTCGCCGTCTGCCGCTCCGGCGCGGGCACGGTCAGCGAGCTGGCGGCCGTGGGCCTGCCGGCGGTCTACGTCCCGCTGCCCATCGGCAACGGCGAGCAGCGGCTCAACGCCGCCGAGGTCGTCGAGGCCGGGGGCGGGCTGCTCGTCGACGACGGCGACGTGGACGGCGCCTGGGTCCGCCGGACCGTGCTGCCGCTGGTCACCGACCGTGCCCGGCTCGACCAGATGTCCGCCGCGGCGGCCGCGCACGGGGAGCGCGACGCCGACGACCGGCTCGTCGACCTGATCCTCCGCGCCGCGGGACGCGCGTGAGGTGAGCCCCGCCTTGGCCACCCCGCGCTTCGACTTCACCGCCCCGGTCCCACCGGTGACGGAGCTGGGCCGCGTCCACTTCATCGCCATCGGCGGGTCCGGGATGTCCGCCGTCGCCCGCCTCTACCTCGAGCAGGGCGTGAGCGTCAGCGGCTCCGACCGCTCCGACGGCGCAGCGCTGCGCGAGCTCCAGGCCGAGGGCGCCACCGTCCACGTCGGCCACGACCCGGCCCACGTCGCCGACGTGGACACGGTCGTCATCTCCAGCGCCATCCCCGAGGACAACGTCGAGCTCGCGGCGGCACGGGCCGCCGGGCTGCGCGTCCTGCACCGGGCGCAGGGCATCGCCGCCCTCCTGCCGGGTCGCGACGCGATCGCCGTCGCCGGGGCCAACGGCAAGACGACCACCAGCGCGATGACCACCGTGGCGCTGCAGGCGGCCGGGGCGGAGCCCGGCTATGTCATCGGCGCCCCGCTGGCCCAGACCGGGAGCAATGCCGCTTCCGGTGCGCCAGGTTCGCCGATCGTGGTGGAGGCGGACGAGAGCGACGGGTCCTTCCTCGTCTACCGTCCGCTCGTCGCGGTCGTCACCAACGTCCAGCCCGACCACCTCGACTTCTACGGCGACTACGCCGCGGTGCAGGAGGCCTACGCCGCCTTCGTGGGCACCATCCGGCCCGGCGGGCTGCTGGTGACCAACGCCGACGACGCCGGTGCCGCCCGGCTCGCCGGGCGGGCCCGCGAGGCCGGGGTCCGCGTGCTGACGTGGGGCACTGGCCCCGAGGCCGACGTCCGTCTCACCGACCTGTCGACCACCGGACGCAGCGCCCGCGCCACGCTCACCCTGCCGGACGCCCGCACGGTCCGGCTCGACCTGCCGGTCCCGGGGCTGCATGCGCTCCACAACGCCACCGCCGCGCTGCTGGCGACCACCGTCGGGCTCGGGCTGCCGATGGAGCAGGCGTTGGCGGGGCTGGCCGGCTTCGGTGGCGCACACCGTCGCTTCGAGCCCAAGGGCGAGGCTGCGGGCGTCGAGATCGTCGACGACTACGCCCACAACGCGCCCAAGGTCGCCGCCCTGGTCCACGCGGCACGCACGGCGGCCGACGGCCGGCGGTTGGTCGTCGCCTTCCAGCCGCACCTGTTCAGCCGCACCCGCGACTTCGCCGAGGGTTTCGCCGACGGGCTCGCCGGGGCGGACGTGCTCGTCCTGCTGCCGATCTACGGCGCCCGCGAGACCCAGGAGCAGTATCCCGAGGTCACCTCCGGCCTCCTGGCGGACCTCGTCCGGTCCCGGGGCACCGGCGTGGAGGTGCACGAGACCGCAGACCTGGCGTCAGCGCCGCATACCCTCCGGACGCTGGTGCGCGAGGGTGACCTGGTCGTCACCGTCGGCGCCGGGGACGTGACGACCGTCGGACCGCGGCTGCTGGACCTGCTCCGGGAGGACACGGTATGAGGTGGCCGCGCCTTCCCGACCGTCCGCGCCTCGGGCGTGCTCGGGGTGAGAAGGGGACAGCACCGACCAGGGGTGGGGTGCCTGCGGAGGCGCCGCCCCGGCGTCGCGGTTCCCTGCGGCGCAGCCTCATGATCTGGGGCGTCGTCGGGACCGTGCTGGCGGCGGCACTGGTCTTCCTCTTCTACTTCTCGGCGGCCTTCGTGGTGAAGGACATCGCGGTGAAGGGTGCCAAGGGAGATCTGGCCGACACCGTCGTGGAGCTGGCGCGGATCCCGCACGGGCGCCCGCTGGCGAGGGTCTCCGAGTCCGGGGTGCAGGAGCGGGTCCTGGCCGAGCCGCGGATCGCCGACGTGCAGGTGCAGCGGTCGTGGCCCTCGTCGATCACCTTCGAGGTCACGCTGCGCGAGCCGGCGCTGGCGCTGCGCAACGGCAAGACGTTCTCCCTCTCCGATGCGGGGGGCGTGGTCTACGGCACGGCGAAGAAGGCGCCCAAGGGTGTGCCGGTGGTGCAGGTCAGCGCGGCGCCCGACCAGCTGACCGCCGAGACGGTCAAGGGGCTCAACGAGCTGCTGGCCTCGCGGCCCGACGCCAAGGCGCTCGGCGGGAAGCTCGGCACGCCGGTGCTGGCTGCCGACGGCACCGTGACCATGAAGGTCGAGCAGCTCGAGATCGCCTGGGGCGAGCCGGTCGACACCGACAAGAAGTGGGCCGTGATCACCGCTCTGCTGGCCCAGCCCTCGATCGACCCCCAGGGGGCGATCCCGCAGAAGATCGACGTGACGCTGCCCGACCAGCCGGTCGTCACCGGTATCCCGCCGGCGCCCCAGGGCTAGCGACCCCACCGGCCGGCATGCCGGCCGATGTCTCGACCGGTATCTCGACCGAGATCTCGACCTGAAGTCGAGGTTGAAGTGCTTGGGGTGGTGGTGGGTTGTCGAACTATGCTTCCCCCGAAGCACCCTCCCGAGTTGCACCCTCCCGAAAGGTCCACCCGTGTCCGCTGCGCAGAACTACCTGGCCGTCATCAAGGTCGTCGGCATCGGCGGTGGTGGCGTCAACGCCATCAACCGGATGATCGAGGTCGGCCTCAAGGGCGTCGAGTTCATCGCCATCAACACCGACGCGCAGGCTCTGCTCATGAGTGATGCCGACGTCAAGCTCGACGTGGGCCGTGAGCTCACCCGGGGTCTGGGCGCCGGCGCCGACCCGGAGGTCGGCCGTCGTGCCGCCGAAGACCACACCGAGGAGATCGAGGAGGCCCTGCGCGGCGCCGACATGGTCTTCGTCACCGCCGGCGAGGGCGGCGGCACCGGCACCGGCGGCGCGCCCGTCGTGGCCAAGATCGCCAAGTCGCTGGGCGCCCTGACCATCGGCGTCGTGACCCGCCCCTTCACCTTCGAGGGCCGCCGCCGCGCCAACCAGGCCGAGTCGGGCATCACCTCGCTGCGTGAAGAGGTCGACACCCTGATCGTCATCCCCAACGACCGGCTGCTGTCCATCTCGGACCGCTCCGTCAGCATGCTCGACGCCTTCCGCAGCGCCGACCAGGTGCTCCTCTCCGGTGTCCAGGGCATCACTGACCTGATCACCACCCCCGGTCTGATCAACCTCGACTTCGCCGACGTCAAGTCGGTCATGCAGGGTGCCGGGTCCGCGCTCATGGGGATCGGCTCGGCCCGCGGCGAGGACCGTGCCGTCCAGGCCGCCGAGCTGGCCATCTCCAGCCCGTTGCTCGAGGCCAGCATCGAGGGCGCGCACGGCGTGCTGCTCTCGGTCCAGGGTGGCTCCGACCTCGGCCTGTTCGAGATCAACGAGGCCGCCCGCCTGGTGCAGGAGGCCGCGCACCCGGAGGCCAACATCATCTTCGGTGCGGTCATCGACGACTCCCTGGGCGACGAGGTGCGCGTCACCGTCATCGCCGCCGGTTTCGACGGAGGTGCGCCGCAGGCGCGCGCCGACGAGCGTGCGCTCGGGCAGATCCAGCCCGGCGGTGCCTCCCGGCCCCAGCAGCGCGCCCAGGGCCAGCCCCAGCAGGGTCAGCCCCAGCAGGGCGGCCAGCACTTCCAGGGCCAGCAGGCCCAGGGGCAGCAGCCCGGCATGGGCGGGCAGGGTCAGCCGCAGCAGGGCAACCAGGGCCAGCAGGCCGGTCAGCCCCAGCAGCCCGGCCAGGCACGTCCGCCGCAGCAGGGTCAGCCCCAGCAGGGTCAGCCCCAGCAGGGTCAGCCCCAGCAGGGTCAGCCCCAGGGTGGTCAGTCGCAGCAGCCCGGCCAGGCCACGCAGCGGCCGGTCCAGCAGCCGCCCCGCCAGGTGACCTTCGAGGACGACGGCGACGACCTGGACGTCCCCGACTTCCTGAAGTGACCTCGAGGTGATGCGTGGGCCCGACCGGATGATCCGGTCGGGCCCACGTCATTCTCGGGTGCGGGGATCCCGGGAGATAGGCTGAGCAGGTGTTCTTCTGGCGCCAACGCATCGAGCCCGACGGGCCGGGATACGGCGTGGAGTGGGCCTTCACGGACCGTTGGGGAGGGTCCAGCCAGGACCCGTACGGCGAGTTCAACCTGGCCCAGCACGTCGGTGACCTGCCCGACGCCGTGGAGACCAACCGGCACCGGCTCGCCCACGAGCTCGGCCTGCGACTGACCGACCTGCGGTTCATGGACCAGCAGCACGGCTGCGCGGTGGCACTCACCCCGGGAACCTCCGTGGGGCCGGACAGGGCAGGGGCCGGCGTGGCCGACGAGGCGCCGCCCGTCCTCGACTACGTCGGTGCCACCCCGCCCGTCGACGGCATCATCTCCGGCCGGACCGACGAGGCCCTGGTGGTCATGGTGGCCGACTGCACCCCGGTGCTCCTCCTGGACCGTCGGGAAGGACTCGTCGCCGCGGTGCACGCCGGCCGGCCGGGGATGGTCGGGGGAGTCGTGACCGAGACGGTCCGCCGGATGCGCCGGCTGGGGGCAGGGGCGCTGGAGGCGCTGGTGGGCCCCTCGGTCTGCCCGCGGTGCTACGAGGTCCCGGAGCAGATGCGCGCCACAGCGGCCGAGGCGGAGCCGGCGTCGGCCTCCGTGTCGTGGACGGGAACCCCGGCCATCGACGTCGCCGCCGGTGTCGTGGCCCAGCTGGCCCGGGAGGACGTGTCCCTCCAGTGGCTGCCCGGCTGCACCCGGGAGGACGAGGACCTCTACTCCCACCGCCGCGACGGGGTCACGGGCCGCTTCGCCGGTGTCGTCCGGCTGCTGGCGCCGGAGGAGGTGGCATGACGCAGGACGAGCGCACCGCCGAGCTGAGCGCCAACCTGGAGGGCGTCCGCGGCCGCATCGAGGCCGCCTGCCGGGCGTCGGACCGCGACCCCGATGAGCTGACGCTGGTGGCGGTCACCAAGTTCTTCCCCGCCGCCGACGTCGCACGTCTGGTCGGGCTCGGCGTCACCGACGTGGGGGAGAGCAAGGAGCAGGAGGCGTTGCCCAAGGTCGCCGAGCTCACCACGGAGGTACGGCAGGCGGTGCGCGTGCACTTCGTGGGCCAGCTCCAGACCAACAAGGCCAACCGGGTCGCCCGCTTCGCCGACGTCGTCCAGTCCGTCGACCGGGACCGCCTGGTCACCGCCCTCGACCGCGGTGCCGAGCTCGCCCTCGAGGGTGAGCTGCGGCATACCCCCCTCGACATCACCCTGCAGGTCGACCTCGGTGAGGGCGAGGACCAGGGGCGGGGAGGGGTGCTGCCCGCGGACCTTCCGGCGCTGGTCGCGCAGGCCGCGGACGCCGAGCACCTTCGGCTGCGCGGGCTCATGGCGGTCGCGCCGTACGGGCTGGACGACGAGGGCACCGCCCGTGCCTTCGACCGGCTCAGGGAGCTCTCCGACCGGGTGCAGGGGGACCACCCGGAGGCGTCGTGGCTGTCGATGGGGATGAGTGGCGACCTCGAGCTCGCGATCCGATCAGGAGCGACACACCTGCGTGTCGGGACCGCAATACTCGGATCGCGCCCTTCACCCCGGTAGCGTCGGTCACGACCGATCCACCCCACGGGTAGACGCCCGTACGCACCAAGGAGCTCGCATACATGGCCGGGGCACTGCGCAAGACCATGGAGTACCTCGGACTCGCTGAGTCCGACGAGCGTTACGACGACTACGACGCCTACCGGGAGGAGCCCGTCCGCGACGAGGCCCCCGTGCGCCAGATCCGGGACGAGGACGGTCCCAGCGCGGAGGTGGCCCCGCTGCACCGCCGCACCCCGGTCGCCCAGGTCGTCAGGGAGCCCCAGATGAGCGAGCTCAACCGGATCACCACGATCCACCCCCGCACCTACAACGAGGCCAAGAACATCGGCGAGGCCTTCCGCGGCGGCATCCCGGTGATCATGAACCTCACCGACATGGACGACGCGGACGCCAAGCGCCTGGTGGACTTCGCCGCGGGTCTGGCCTTCGGCCTGCACGGCTCCATCGAGCGCGTGACCAGCAAGGTCTTCCTGCTCAGCCCCGAGCACATCGAGGTGCAGGGCAGCAGCGGCGCGCAGGCTGCGAAGCCGGCGACGCCGTTCAACCAGAGCTGAGGACCTACCCTGGTGGGTATGGTCGGTCAGACGCTCTACCTGCTCCTCACCTTCTACTTCGCCGTGCTCATCGGACGGCTGATCCTGGACTGGGTGCAGGTCTTCTCCCGGGACTGGCGTCCCAAGGGGCCGGTCCTGGTCCTGGCCAACGGCATCTACGCGCTGACCGACCCGCCGCTGAAGGCGCTGCGCAAGGTCGTCCCGCCGCTGCGGATCGGCCAGGTCGCCCTGGATCTCGGGTTCCTCATCCTGATCGTCCTGGTGAGCATCGCGCAGGGATTCGCGCGCACGCTTCCCTTCTGAATCCGGCGGGGTCTGCGGGGATAGGTTCTGCGTTACAGTTGCCCTGCACGTGCACACCGCACGGCATCGGGCATGCCCCCTGGTCGGCATGCGTCGGTGAGTTTCCTGACCCGAGGTGAAACATGGCGCTGTCCCCCGAGGACGTCATCAAGAAGAGCTTCAGCGCGACGCACCTGCGTCGCGGCTACGACGAGACCCAGGTGGATGACTTCCTGGACGAGGTCGTGGTCGAGCTCCGTCGGCTGATCTCCGAGAACGACGGGCTGCGGTCCGACCTGGACGACTGCCTCGCCAGCCGGGGGATGGGTGGGGACGACACCGACTACGTGCCCTCCGGCGCTGCCGCCGTTGCCGGCCTGGGGACCGACCCGGCCGAGCTGGACTCCCTGCGCGCCGAGCTGGACGAGGTGCGTGCGCGCGCCGAGGCCGCCGAGTCCGAGCGGGACCGGCTCGCCGAGGTGGCTCGGGCCGCCGAGACCGAGGGCGGGGCCGGTGCAGACCTGTCCGCCGAGGTGGAGGAGCTGCGTCGCCAGCTCGCCGCCTGCGAGCAGAGCCGCGCCGAGGCCGAGCGTGCCGCGGCCGACGCAGCCGAGAAGGTCGAGCGCTATGCCGCCGGCGACGACGCCGCTGCCGCCGCGCAGGCCGAGCTCAAGGACCTCCGTGACCGCGTCGCCGCGGCCGACGAGGAGTCCAAGACCCTGCAGGCCCGCCTCGGGGAGAACGAGGAGCTCCTGCAGCAGGCCCGCACGGAGGCCGCCGAGGCCCAGGCCCGTGCCGAGGAGGCCGAGCGCCGCTCCGCCGAGGAGGCCGCACCGATGGCGGCTGCCGCCGCCGCGCCGGCCGCCGCGGTCGGGGCCGGTGGGGCCAACGAGTCGAGCGCGATCATCTCCCTGGCCCAGCGTCTGCACGACCAGCACGTCGCCGAGGGTGAGAGCACCAAGTCCCGCCTCATCGAGGAGGGCGACACCTACCGCGAGACCGTCGTCGCCGAGGCGGACGCCAAGGCCAACGAGCTGGTCACGACCGGCCAGGAGACGCACGACCGCCTCGTCTCCGAGGGCCAGCAGCAGCGCGAGCAGCTCATCACCGAAGGTCAGGAGACCCACGACCGCCTCGTCACCGAGGGCCAGGCCCGGCACGACGAGCTGGTCAGCACCGGCCAGGAGGCGCACGACCGCTTCGTCTCCGAGGGTCAGCAGCAGCGTGAGCAGCTGGTCACCGAGGGGCAGGCCCGCCACGACGAGCTGGTCACCACCGGTCAGTCCAGCCACGACACGATGGTCTCCGAGGCCGAGCAGCAGCGGCAGGAGATCCTGACCGACCTGAACTCGCAGCAGGAGGCCCTCAACGGGCGCATCAGCACCCTCCACACCCAGGAGGTCGACCTGCGCGACCGCCTCCGGGCCTTCCTCAACGACCAGCTGTCGATGATCGACGGGGACGCCAAGTCCTGACGCCCTGACAGCGACAGACATCGGCCGCAGCCACGAGCTGCAGCACCGCGACGCCCCGGCCGCCACGGCCCGGGCGTCCCCGTGTATGGGGGGGGTGTTTGGTTT
>NZ_JBQGWG010000006.1:75430-192451 GCF_052073805.1 Ornithinimicrobium panacihumi
GAAAGTAGATAGAACCCATAGGTTGAAAAACCGAGCCGCCCTGGACACAACGGCCGGGGCGTCGCGGTGCGTGGGGGGCGTCGTGGGTTGTCGTGGGTCTGCCGTGCGCCGGACGCCGACACGCCGGGCCGCACCGAGGCGCCCTGCATTGTCATCGCCCCTGACCTGCTCTATCCTGCCCGCACCGAACCCACCGCGATCGTTCCGGCCGCGGTGACGTGCACCAACCAGAAGGGCACCCCGTGGCAAAGACCAAGAAGGACTCCGGCGCGCACGCCGCTCTGAGCGTGCGCGAGGGGGAGGAGGCCTGGACGGCCGAGGAGCTGGCCGAGGTCCGCGCCGAGCTGGAGGCCGACGAGACGCGCCTCTCCGCAGAGGTCGACGAGGCCGAGCAGGACCTGGTGGAGCTCATGCGCAGCTTCGGCGACGGGGCGGGGGACGACCAGGCCGACGCCGGCGCAGCCACCTGGGAGCGGGAGCACGAGCTGTCGATGACCGCCAACGCCAAGGCGCTGCTCCTGCAGACCAAGCACGCGCTGGAGCGGATCGACCAGGGGAGCTACGGGGACTGCGAGTCCTGCGGGACGCCGATCGGCAAGATGCGGCTCCAGGCCTTCCCCCGTGCGACGCTATGCCTGACATGCAAGCAGAAGCAGGAACGCCGCTGACCACCGATCACCCCGCGCCGCCGCAGGCCAGGCGCCGCACCGGCCTGGCGCTGGGGCTGGCCCTGGCCTGGCTGCTGGCCGACCAGGCCACCAAGATCTGGGCCGAGCGGGCGCTGGCCGACGGCAGACCGGTCCAGGTCATCGGCGATCTGCTCCGCTGGCACCTCACCTACAACTCCGGCGCCGCGTTCTCCCTGGGCACCAGCAGCACCGGGATCCTCACGGCGCTGGCGACCGTGGTCTCGCTGATCATCATCTGGCAGGCGGTGAAGGTGCGCAGCCTGCCCTGGGCGATCGCTTTCGGGCTCTTGCTGGGGGGAGCGGTCGGCAACCTGGTGGACCGCTACTTCCGCGATCCCGCGCCCGGCCTCGGTCACGTGGTCGACTTCATCCGCCTGCCCAACTTCCCGATCTTCAACGTCGCGGACATCGGGGTGACGAGCGGGGCGGTCCTCATCGTCCTGCTCGCGCTGCGCGGGGTGAACCCGGACGGGACCAGGGGAGCGGCGCAGGGGCAGGAGCGTCCGTGAGCGGCAGCCGGACCTTCATGGTGCCCCCGGACCTGGACGGGGAGCGGGTCGACGCGGCGCTGGCGCGGTTGCTCGGGCTGTCGCGGTCCAAGGTCGCCGACCTCGCGGCCTCGGGGCACGTCCAGGCCGACGGGAAGCCGCTGGGCAAGAGCGACCGGTTGATCGGCGGCACCCTCGTCGACGTCGAGCTGCCCCCGGTCGGGCCCCCGCCCGGTCTCGAGGTCGTGGCCGAGCCCGTGGAGGGCATGCGCATCGTCTACGACGACACCGAGATCGTCGTGGTCGACAAGCCGGCCTACGTCGCCGCCCACCCGAGCGTCGGGTGGTCGGGTCCGACGGTGGTCGGGGGACTGGCCGGCGTGGGCTACCGCATCTCCACCTCCGGGGCGCCGGAGCGGCAGGGGATCGTGCAGCGCCTGGACGTCGGCACCAGCGGCCTGATGGTGGTGGCCAAGTCCGAGCGGGCCTACACCGTGCTCAAGCAGGCCTTCCGCGACCGCGTCGTCGACAAGACCTACCACGCCCTGGTCCAGGGCCTGCCCGACCCGCACGAGGGCACCATCGACGCCCCGATCGGGCGGCACACCGGCCACGACTACCGCTTCGCCGTCCGCCGTGACGGCCGGGAGAGCGTGACCCACTACCAGCTCCTCGAGGCGCACCGGGCCGCGAGCCTGCTCGAGATCGAGCTCGAGACCGGCCGCACGCACCAGATCCGCGTCCACTTCTCGGCGCTGCGCCACCCGCTGTGCGGCGACCTCACCTACGGCGCCGACCCGGTGCTGGCCAGGCGCCTGGGGCTCGAACGGCAGTGGCTGCACGCCGTCCGGCTGGGCTTCGACCACCCCGGCAGCGGGGAGCGGGTCGAGTTCGAGTCGGCCTATCCCGCCGACCTCGTCGAGGCGCTCGAGCGCGTCCGCGCCTGACGTGACCTGACCTGACCTGACCTGACCTGGGAGGATCTCCCAGGGTGAGGGAGGCCGCATACCGTGTCGGTGGGTCGAACTAGGATCATGCCGTCGCCCGCCCACCCCCTGCCCCGGAAGTAGGCCATGGAGAACTTCGTCCACCTGCACAACCACACCGAGTACTCCATGCTCGACGGTGCAGCCCGGATCGACGAGCTCATGGCGGCCGCCGCCGAGCAGGGCATGCCGGCGCTGGCGACCACCGACCACGGGTTCATCTTCGGCGCCTACGAGTTCTGGAAGGCCGGCAACAAGCACGGGGTCAAGCCGATCATCGGGCTGGAGGCCTACGTCACTCCCGGCACCCACCGCAGCGAGAAGATCCGGGTCAAGTACGGCGACGGCGGCCGCGACGACGTCAGCGGCAGCGGCGCCTACACCCACATGACGCTGCTGGCCCGCAACAACAACGGCATGCACAACCTCTTCCGGCTGGCCTCGCTGGCCTCGCTGGAGGGCTACTACTTCAAGCCGCGCATGGACCGCGAGCTGCTGGAGACCTACGGGCAGGGGATGATCGCCACCACCGGCTGCCCGTCCGGGGAGATCCAGACCCGGCTGCGGATGGGGCAGTGGGACGAGGCGATCCAGTACGCCTCCGACATGCGCGACATCTTCGGCGAGGACAACTACTACCTCGAGCTGATGGACCACGGCATCGACATCGAGCGGGTCGTGCGCCAGGACCTGCTCAAGCTGGCCAAGGAGCTCTCGCTGCCCCTGCTGGCCACCAACGACCTGCACTACACCCGCCAGGCCGACGCGGACGCCCACGGCGCCCTGCTGTGCGTCTCGACCGGCTCCCAGCTCAGCGACCCCAACCGCTTCAAGTTCGACGGCGACGGCTACTACCTCAAGACCGCCGAGGAGATGCGCCACGTCTGGCGCGAGCTGCCCGAGGCCTGCGACAACACCCTGCTCGTGGCCGAGCGGTGCGAGGTCTCCTTCACCGAGGGCGAAGGGCGCTACATGCCGCGCTTCCCGGTGCCCGAGGGGGAGGACGAGACCTCCTGGTTCATCAAGGAGGTGGAGGCCGGGCTGCAGCGCCGCTTCCCCGAGGGGGTCCCGGACTACGCGCGCAAGCAGGCCGAGTACGAGACTGAGGTCATCGTCGGCAAGGGCTACCCGGGCTACTTCCTCGTGGTCGCCGACTTCATCAACTGGGCCAAGAACAACGGGATCCGGGTCGGCCCGGGCCGTGGCTCCGGTGCCGGCTCGATGTGCGCCTACGCGATGGGCATCACCGACCTGGACCCGATCCCGCACGGTCTGATCTTCGAGCGCTTCCTCAACCCCGAGCGCCAGTCGATGCCCGACTTCGACGTCGACTTCGACGACCGGCGCCGCGGCGAGGTGATCCGCTACGTCACCGAGAAGTATGGCGACGACCGGGTGGCGATGATCGTCACCTACGGCACGATCAAGGCCAAGCAGGCGCTCAAGGACGCCTCCCGGGTGATGGGCTATCCCTTCGCGATGGGGGAGAAGCTGACCAAGGCGATGCCGCCGGACGTCATGGGCAAGGGCATCTCGCTGGCCGGTGTCCAGGATCCCGAAGACAAGCGCTACCACGAGGCCCAGGAGTTCCGCGAGGTCCTGGCCGAGGACCCGCACGCCGCCGAGGTCTTCGAGACCGCCCGGGGGCTGGAGGGCCTGAAGCGGCAGTGGGGCGTGCACGCCGCCGGCGTGATCATGTCCAGCGAGCCGCTGATCGACGTCATCCCGATCATGCGCCGCGAGCAGGACGGCCAGATCATCACCCAGTTCGACTACCCCAGCTGCGAGTCGCTGGGTCTGGTCAAGATGGACTTCCTGGGGCTGCGCAACCTCACCGTCCTCGACGACGCGATCGCCAACATCAAGGCCAACCGCGGCGAGGACATCGACCTGGACGCGCTGTCCAAGGACATGTCCGACGAGAAGACCTACCAGCTCCTCTCCCGCGGCGACACCCTGGGCGTCTTCCAGCTGGACGGCAACGGTATGCGGCAGCTCCTGCGCCTCATGCAGCCGGACAACTTCGAGGACATCTCCGCGGCGCTCGCGCTCTACCGCCCCGGCCCCATGGGGGTCAACGCGCACACCAACTTCGCGCTGCGCAAGAACGGCAAGCAGGAGATCACCCCGCTGGACCCGCAGCTGAAGGGCAAGCTGCAGCCTGAGATGGAGGCTGCCCTCGAGCCGATCCTCGGAGTGACGCACGGTTTGGTGATCTACCAGGAGCAGGTGATGGAGATCGCCCAGAAGCTGGCGGGCTACACCCTGGGCAACGCCGACCTGCTCCGCCGGGCGATGGGCAAGAAGAAGAAGGAGGTGCTCGACGCCGAGTACGTCCCCTTCTCCGACGGGATGAAGGCCAACGGTTACACCGAGGAGTCGGTGGCGGCGCTATGGGGCGTCCTGGTGCCCTTCTCCGACTACGCCTTCAACAAGGCGCACACCGCCGCCTACGGGCTGATCTCCTACTGGACCGGCTACCTGAAGGCCAACTACCCGGCTGAATACATGGCGGCCCTGCTCACCAGCGTGGGCGACGACAAGGACAAGACCGCCCTCTACCTGGCCGAGTGCCGCCGCCTCGGGATCTCCGTGCTCCCGCCGGACGTCAACGAGTCGATCGCCACCTTCGCCGCCGTCGGCGACGACATCCGCTTCGGCCTGGCGGCCATCCGCAACGTCGGCCGCAACGTCGTGGACGGCATCGTGCGGGCGCGCGAGGACAAGGGCGCCTTCACCACCTTCGAGGACTTCCTGCGCAAGTCCCCGGCCGTGGTCTGCAACAAGCGCACCATCGAGTCCCTCATCAAGAGCGGTGCCTTCGACGGGCTGAACCACCCTCGCCAGGGCCTGGTCAGCGTGCACGAGCGCTATGTCGACGCCCTGGTCGACGAGAAGAAGCAGGAGGCGATCGGGCAGGACAGCCTCTTCGCCGGGTTCGGCTTCGGCGACGACGGCGGGGACGACGCGGGCGTGCAGATCGTCACGCTGCCACCGGTCCCGCAGATCGAGTGGGAGAAGACCGCGCGGCTGGCCTTCGAGCGAGAGATGCTCGGCCTCTACGTCTCCGACCACCCCCTCAACGGCATCGAGCACATCCTGGCCCAGCACGCCAGCGCCTCGATCCTGGAGCTGATCGGCGAGGACGGCGTCAAGGACGGAGACTTCGTCTCGGTGGCCGGGCTGATGACCAACGTCCAGCTCAAGCGGACCAAGAACGGCGACCCCTACGCCCGGCTCAGCGTCCAGGACATGGCCGGCTCCATCGACGTCGTCTTCTGGCCCAAGACCTACATGACCATCTCCACGATGCTGGCCGAGGACACGGTCGCGGTCATCAAGGGACGGCTCAAGAAGGGCGACGACGGCGCCGAGCTGCTGGCCAACGAGCTCATGCTGCCCGACATCAAGGCCGGCCCCCGTGGCCCCGTCGTGCTGGCCATGCCGCTGTCGCGGGCCACCGACGGCCTGGCCCACAAGCTCAAGACGGTGCTGGCCAACCACCCCGGCAGCACCGAGGTCCACGTCGAGCTCGACCAGCCCGGTCGCAAGGTCCGGATGCGCCTCGACGAGACCCTGCGGGTGACCGCCTCCCCAGAGCTCTACGGCGACCTCAAGGCGCTCCTGGGCCCGCACTGCATCTCGAGCTGAGGGGGTGGCGGGAGCCCTGGCAGCGGGGCAGAACGCGCCTGGGCGGATGCCGCATACCGGGGCCGGGCAGGTAGCGTTGGAAAGGTGACCTCCGCCGACCGTCCCGCACCGCCCGTCGCCGACCACCGCGACATCGTCCGCACCCACCACGGGGAGGACGTGACCGACTCCTTCGAGTGGCTCCGCGAGAAGACCAACCCCGAGGTGATCGCCCACCTGGAGGCCGAGAACGCCTACACCGAGGCGATGACCGCCCACCTGGACGGGCTGCGCGGTCGCATCTTCGAGGAGATCAAGGGCCGCACCCAGGAGACCGACCTGTCGGTGCCGGTGCGCCACCGCGACTGGTGGCACTACACCCGCACGATCGAGGGCGAGCAGTATGCGGTGCACGCCCGGATCGCGGTCGGCGACGCTCCCGACCGGCCCGTCCTGGACCCGGGCGTGGTCCCCGAGGGCGAGCAGATCCTGCTGGACGGCAACGCCGAGGCGCAGGGTCAGGAGTTCTTCTCCCTGGGCGTCTACGACGTCAGCGCGATGGGGGAGCGGCTGGCCTACGCGGTCGACAACAGCGGCGACGAGCGCTTCGACCTCAAGATCAAGGACCTGAGCACCGGCGAGATCATCGACGACGCCGTCACCGGGATCGGCTACGGGCTGGCCTGGTCGGCCGACGCCTCGACCGTCTTCTACACCCGCGTCGACGAGGCCTGGCGGCCCTACCAGGTCTGGCGGCACGTGGTCGGCTCGCCCGCCGAGGAGGACGTGCTGGTCTTCCAGGAGGACGACGAGCGCTTCTGGATGGGCGTGGGCACCTCCCGCGACGACCGGCACATCGTCATCGGCCTGGGCAGCAAGAACACCTCCGAGTTCCGCCTCCTGTCCGCCGAGGACCCGACCGGTGAGTTCCGCGTCGTGGCGCCCCGCGAGGAGGGCGTGGAGTATGACGTCGAGCCCGCCGGCGACAACCTGTGGATCGTCCACAACCGCAACCACCGCGACTTCGAACTCGCCGTCGCGCCGCTGACCTCCACCAGCGCGCAGGACTGGGTGACCGTCCTGGACGGGGAGGACGGCGTGCGGGTCGGCGGCGTCGACGCCTTCTCCGGCCACCTGGCCGTGGCGCTGCGCCGCGACGGGCTGACCCAGGTCCAGATCCTGCCCCTGTCGGCAGCCGGCCGCCCGGTCGGGCGCGGCTACCAGGTCCCGGTGCAGGAGGAGGTCTACTCGATCGAGACCGGCAGCAACCCGACCTACGACACCGAGACCCTGCTCGTGGTCATCGAGTCCCTCGTCACTCCCAGCAGCATCTACGAGCTGGACCTGGCCAGCGGCGAGCTCGCGCTGCTCAAGCGCGCTCCCGTGCTGGGCGGCTTCGACCCCGACGACTACCAGCAGCACCGGCTCTGGGCCACCGCCGAGGACGGCACGCGCATCCCGATCTCGCTCGTGGCCCGCAAGGGAGCGACCCCGGACGGCACCAACCCGGGCCTGCTCTACGGCTACGGCTCCTACGAGATCTCCATCGACCCCTACTTCTCCGTGTCGCGCCTGTCCTACCTGGACCGTGGCGTCGTCTACGCCATCGCCCACGTCCGCGGCGGTGGCGAGATGGGTCGCGGCTGGTACGAGCAGGGCCGGATGGAGCACAAGCGCAACACCTTCACCGACTTCGTGGCCTGCGCCGAGGAGCTCGTCTCCTCCGGCTGGGTCGCCCCCGACCGGCTCGCCGCCGAGGGCCGCTCGGCCGGCGGCCTGCTCATGGGCGCGGTCCTCAACCTGGCGCCGGAGCGCTTCCGGGTCGTGCACGCAGGCGTGGCCTTCGTCGACGCGCTGACCACCATCCTCGACCCGACCCTGCCGCTGACGGTCGGGGAGTGGGAGGAGTGGGGCAACCCGGTCGAGTCGGCCGAGATCTACCAGCTCATGCGCGGCTACACCCCCTACGAGAACATCCGGGCGGTCGACTACCCGGCGATCCTGGCGACCACGGGCCTGAACGACACCCGCGTGTTCTACGTCGAGCCCGCCAAGTGGGTGGCGCGCCTGCGCGAGACGGTCACCAGCGACCCGGTGGAGCGTCCGATCCTGCTCAAGACCGAGATGGTCGCCGGCCACGGCGGCAAGACCGGTCGCTACGACGCCTGGCGCGAGACGGCCTTCGAGATCGCCTTCATGGTCGACCAGCTCGGCGCCACCGAGCCGGTCGGCTGACGCGGGCCGCGACATGGCGCGCGGGGGCTCTGCGGACACCTGCACCTTCTGCCGGATCGCCTCCGGCGAGGAGCAGGGGTATGTGGTGCTCGACCTCCCCGACGTCCTCGCCTTCCTCGACACCCGGCCCGTGTTCAAAGGCCATGTGCTGGTCGTCCCGCGTCGGCACGTGGTCACCCTGACCGACCTGCCCGACGAGCTGGTGCAGCCGCTCTTCACTGCCGCCCGCTCGGTCGCCTCCGCGGTCAAGGAGGCGCTCGGCGCCCAGGGCTCGTTCGTGGCGATGAACAACACCGTCAGCCAGTCGGTGGCCCACCTGCACGTCCACGTGGTGCCCCGCACCAAGGGCGACGGGCTTCGGGGCTTCTTCTGGCCGCGCGTGAAGTATGCCGACGGCGAGGCCGAGACCTACGCTGCCCGGCTGCGGGAGGCGCTCGCTACGCTCGAGGCATGAACGAGTCGCGCCCCACCGTCGTCTTCGTGTGCCAGTCCAACGCCGGGAAGTCGCAGATGGCCGAGGCGCTGCTGCGCCAGGTCGTCGGTGACGAGGTCGAGATCCACTCCGCCGGAACGCGTCCCGGCACGGACATCAACCACGAGTCCGAGGCCGCGCTGGCCGAGATCGGTGCCGACATGTCCGGCGGCACGCCCAAGGGCGTCGACCCCGAGCTGCTCCGCCGCGCCGACCGCGTGGTCGTTCTGGGGGAGAACGCCCAGCTCGAGCCGGTCGACGGGCAGCGCGCCGAGATCGAGCGCTGGGTCACCGACGAGCCCAGCGCACGCGGCGTCCACGGGCAGGAGCGGATGCGCCTGGTCCGCGACGACATCCGCGCGCGGGTGCAGCAGCTGGCCGCCGAGCTCGGCCTGGGCTGAGCGAGAGGGTGCGTGGCCACCAGGACTGCTCCCGGTGGCCACGCACTCTCATGACATCAGCCGACGTGCCTCGTCAGACGACGCTGCCTCGGACGTCGCTGCATCAGATGTCGAAGTACATCTCGAACTCGTGCGGGTGCGGACGCAGACGGATCGGGTCGACCTCGTTCTTGCGCTTGTAGTCGACCCACGCGCCGAGCAGGTCCTCGGTGAAGACGTCGCCCTCGGTCAGGTAGGCGTGGTCCTCCTCGAGCGCGTCCAGCACGGCCGGCAGCGAGGTCGGCAGCTGGGCGATGTCGTCCAGCTCCTCCGGGGGCAGCTCGTAGAGATCCTTGTCCACCGGCTCCGGCGGCTCGATGCGGTTGCGGATGCCGTCCAGACCGGCCATCAGCTGGGCCGCGAAGGCCAGGTAGGGGTTGGCCGAGGGGTCGGGCACGCGGTACTCGATGCGCTTGGCCTTCGGGCTCGACCCGGTGATCGGGATACGGACGCAGGCCGAGCGGTTGCGGGCCGAGTAGACCAGGTTGATCGGGGCCTCGAAGCCGGGCACCAGGCGGTGGTAGGAGTTCATCGAGGGGTTGGTGAAGGCCAGCAGCGAGGGGCCGTGGGCCAGCAGGCCACCGATGTACCAGCGGGCGATGTCGGACAGGCCGCCGTAGCCGTTCTCGTCGTAGAAGAGCGGCTCGCCGTCCTTCCACAGACTCTGGTGGGTGTGCATGCCGGAGCCGTTGTCGCCGAAGAGCGGCTTGGGCATGAAGGTCGCGGTCTTGCCGGCGGCCCAGGCGCTGTTCTTGATGACGTACTTGAACTTCATCATGTCGTCGCCGGAGTGCAGCAGGGTGTTGAAGCGGTAGTTGATCTCCTGCTGGCCGGCGGTGCCGACCTCGTGGTGTGCACGCTCGACGTCCAGGCCGACGGCCGCCAGGTCCAGGACCATCCGGTCGCGGATGTCGGCGAAGTGGTCGACCGGCGGCACGGGGAAGTAGCCACCCTTGAAGCGGGGCTTGTAGCCGCGGTTGCCGCCCTCCTCGGCGCGCCCGGTGTTCCACGCCGCCTCGATCGAGTCGATGTGGTAGTACCCACCGGAGGGACCGGTGCCGAACCGGATGTCGTCGAAGACGTAGAACTCGGCCTCCGCCCCGAAGTAGGCGGTGTCGGCGATGCCGGTCGAACGGAGGTACTCCTCGGCCCGACGGGCGATCTGGCGCGGGTCGCGCTCGTAGGGCTCGTCGGTGAACGGGTCGACGATCGAGAAGTTCATGATCAGCGTCTTCTCCACCCGGAAGGGGTCGAGATAGGCCGTCTGCGGGTCCGGGATGAGCTTCATGTCGGACTCGTGGATCGACTTGAAGCCGCGGATCGAGGATCCGTCGAACATCTGGCCGGTGTGGAACGCGTCTTCGTCGAAGCTGGCGGCGGGCACGTTGAAGTGCTGCATGACACCAGGCAGGTCGCAGAACCTGATGTCGATGAACTTGACGTCCTCCTTCTTGATGAAGGCGAGGACCTCCTCCGCGTTGCTGAACATATCTCCTCCATGGGGCCTGTGGCCGGTTGCGCCTTAGACAGTACGCCGGGCGCGTTAACGCTCCGTCACCCGGGTGTTTCGATCATGTTTCGCGACAGTGCACGGATTACGCTGGGGCGGTGACCATCCCCGAGACGCACCAGGGCCAGGCCATCGGCCTGCCCGCCGCCGGCCCCGGGGCCGTCGCGCCGCTCGGGCGGCGCTTCCTGGCGATCCTCATCGACTGGGCGATCTGCCAGCTGATCGCGATGACCTTCTTCGGTATGGAGTGGGGCCGGGCGAGCGGTCTGACCGCCTTCGCGCCGCTCATCATCCTCTTCGTGGAGAACCTCCTGCTCGTCACCACGCTCGGCACGACGATCGGGCACCGGCTCGTGGGCGTCAGGGTCGTCACCGTCGGCACGCCGGACCAGCCCCCGCAGCCGGCTCGGTCCGCGGTGCGTGCGCTGCTGCTCTGCCTGGCCATCCCGGCGATCATCATGGACTCGGACATGAGGGGCCTGCACGACAAGGCGGCACGCACCGTCGTCGTCCGGGCCGGCTGACATGAGCCGGGGCGGGGAGGGCAGACGCCGTATCGATCTGGGCCGCCCCGACCGTGAGCTCGTGCTGCTCGTGGCCGGCCTCGCGGTCAAGGCCGCCCTGCTCGTCCTCGCCGTGCGGGGACCCGGCTGGGCGGCACTGGTGGCCGCACCGGCAGCCCTGCCCCTGGCCACCCTGGCCCTCGCTCCCGGGCTCCTGCTGCACGGCCGCCGCCGCACCGCATACCTCCTCCTCTCGGCGACGGTGATCTCCACCACCCTGCTGGCCGACCTGGTCTATGCCCGGGCGTTCGGGCGGCTGCCGAGCATCACCATGCTGACCTCCGGGGCGTCCTACGAGGGGCTGGGATCCTCGGTCCTGGCGCTCCTGCGGCCCACCGACCCGCTCTTCTTCCTCGACGTGGTCGTCGTGGCGCTGCTCGCCCTGCGGCGCAGGAGGAAGCTGCGTGCGGTGTCTCCGGTGAGGCTGCGGCTGCGGCGCGCGGTGGCCGTCGCCGCGACCTGCGCGGCGCTGTTCGTGGGGCAGGTCCTGACGCTCACCTCGGACCCGAACGACCGGCTCTCCTGGCTCTCCCCGCTGGGCTTCCACGTCTACGAGGCCTATGGCGAACTGGTCGACACCAACCGGGAGCTGGAGCCGGAGGAGCGGGCGCAGGTCGAGCGATGGTTCGAGCGCAACGCCACCTTCCACGCGCCGGCGCCGGAGCACGCCGAGCTCTTCGGGGCGCTGGCCGGGCGGGACGTCTACGTGGTCCAGGTGGAGTCGATGGAGGAGTTCGTCCTGGGGCTGGAGGTCGAGGGGCAGGAGGTCACGCCCTTCCTCAACTCGCTCCTGGCGGACAGCCTGCACTTCACCGACGTGGTGCAGCAGACGCGCGACGGCAACACCTCCGACGCCGAGCTGATGGTCACCACCGGCCTCTACCCGCTCGAGCGGGGATCGGCCTTCCTGCGCTTCCCGGACAACGACGGCTACACGACCCTGCCCGGGCTGGTCGCTGGGCAGGGCTACCGGACCCTGGCGATGCACGGTGACGGCGCGACCTTCTGGAACCGCGACCGGGTCTATCCCCGGCTGGGCTGGCAGGACTACGTCTCCGAGGAGGACTTCGCCAGCGCCCCGCAGGTGGGGATGGGGATCGCCGACAGCGCGATGTTCGACCAGGCGCTGCTGGAGCAGGGCAAGGGTGAGGGCCCGGTGCTCATGCACCTCATCGGCCTGACCTCGCACACGCCGTTCGAGCTGCCCGAGGACCTCCAGGAGCTGGACCTGTCGGCCGATGACATGAGCGCGCACTACCTGCAGTCGATGCGCTACGTCGACAGCGCGCTGGCCGACTTCTACGCCGGGCTGGAGGAGCGTGGCCTGCTGGGGCGGTCGGCCATCGTGGTGCTGGGTGATCACGAGGGCATCCACAAGTACGCCATCGGCAAGGTCACGGTGCCCGATAACCACGAGCGGCTGCCGTTCGTGGTGCACGCGCCGGGCGTCACCGACGCAGCCTCCGATGCGGCAACCGGCGGGGGAGCGGGGCAGGGCGGGACGGCGCGTGGGGGAGCGGGGCAGCGGATCGACACACCGGGCGGGCAGGTCGACATCATGCCGACCCTCGCCTATCTCCTGGGGGTCCCGGAGGCGGACTATGCCGATGCGGTGATGGGCCGCAACCTGCTGCGGGAGGGGTCCGGCTCGGGGATCAGCTCCGAGGGTGTCTTGAGCGAGGGAGTCGACGGGGTGGAGCAGCTGCGGACGGCCTACGAGGTCGCCGACCTGGCGTTGACGAGCACCTGGTTCGTGCGGGAGCCCGAGACGGAGGAACCGCGCTGAGGATCAGCGGCCGCGCAGGGCCTTGCGGCTCATGCGAGGAGCCCGGGTGGGGTCCATGCCCGCGGGCACCTGCTGGGCGCGGGTGCGGGCGATGGCCTTGAGCCGCTGCTGCACGGCCAGCGCCTCGTCGTTGCTGATCTTCCGGGGCAGCTTGCGCAGGGTGCGGGAGACCTGGCGCAGCGGCAGGTCACCCTCGCCGGCACCGACCATGTAGGTGTGCACGGGGACCTCCTCGCCGACCACACGGGCGACCTTGCGGCGCTCGGAGGTGAGCAGGCGCTGGGCCGCCCCCCGCGGGCCCTCGGCCAGCAGGACGACGCCGGGCTTGCCGACGGCGCGGAAGACCATCGCGGCGTTGTGCAGGTCGCGCATGCCCCGCATGGTGCCGCCGGCCTCCGCGGCCACCGGCTCCTGGTCGTAGAACCAGCCGCGGCGCAGCTGGCCCAGTGCGGCGGTGGAGGCGCCGGGAGTGTTCTCGATCTGGGCGAAGGCGGCCTTCTCCGCGCGCCGGCCCAGGACGATGACCGCGGCCAGGATCGCCAGCGGGATGCCCAGGATGAGCATGTAGACCAGCTGGTTCCAGAGCAGACCGATGACGACGGCGACCAGCAGGACGGCCAGCGCGGCCAGCAGCATCCACCACACGGAGGCCGGGTCGGCCTTGCGCGTCATGGCGAAGACCTGACGCATCTGGGCGATCCGCCCCGGGTTGTTGGGGTCCTTGACCTTCTTGGTGCGGCCGAAGAGGCCCTTCTTGGGCGTGGTGCCGGTGCTGCTGGACATAAGGATCAGGATACGTGGGCGGCGGCGGTTTCCTGGCCTCGGCCACGCTGCCCCTCGCTCGTCGGGGGCGTCTCGATGAGCGAGGCGGCCTCCTGGCGGGCCGGGATGCCCGCCTCGGCCTGGGCGGCCAGGTGGGAGAGGTTCTCCGGCACGGGCCGGCCCAGCTTCTTCATGGCGGTCGCGTAGAGCTTGCCGGCGCGGTAGGAGGAGCGCACCAGCGGCCCGGCCATGATGCCCTTGAAGCCGATGCCCTCGGCGACCTTGCTCCAGTGCACGAACTCCTGCGGCTTGACCCACCGGTCGATGGGGTGGTGCAGCGGGGAGGGGCGGAGGTACTGCGTGATCGTGATGATGTCGCAGCCGGCGTCGTGCAGGTCGCGCAGCGCCTGCTCGATCTCGTGGTCCTCCTCGCCCATGCCCAGGATGAGGTTGGACTTGGTCACCAGCTCGTCGTCCCGGGCCATCGACAGCACCCGCAGCGACTTGTCGTAGGTGAAGGCGGGGCGGATCTTCTTGAAGATCCGCGGGACGGTCTCCAGGTTGTGGGCGAAGACCTCCGGGCGGGCGTCGAAGACCTGCTGGACCAGCTCGGGGACTGCCCCGAAGTCGGGCGGCAGGATCTCCACGCCGGTGCTCGGGTTGAGCTCGTGGACCTTGCGGATGACCTCAGCGTAGAGCCAGGCCGCCCCGTCCTTCTGGTCGTCGCGGGCCACGCCGGTGATCGTCGCGTAGCGCAGGTCCATGGTGCGGATCGACTCGGCGACCTTGCGCGGCTCCTCCATGTCCAGCGGGCCGGGGCGGCCGGTGGCGATGTCGCAGAAGTCGCACCGGCGGGTGCAGATGTCGCCGCCGATGAGGAAGGTTGCCTCGCGGTCCTCCCAGCACTCGAAGATGTTGGGGCAGCCGGCCTCCTGGCAGACGGTGTGCAGCCCGCCGGACTTCACCATGGAGTGCAGCTCGCGATACTCCGGGCCCATCTTGGCGGTGGTCCGGATCCATGACGGCTTGCGCTCGATCGGGGTCTCCGCGTTGCGGGCCTCGACCCGCAGCAGACGACGGCCCTCTGGTGCGACGGTCACTGGTGCTCCCTTGCAAGACGATGGACGGCTCGGACCAGCCTAAGCCCGGCGGCGGGTATGCGGCTCCTCGGGTGGGGTGCACGCGTGCACCCGGGTGCGCCACCGCATACCGGAGAAGGCCCGCAGGGCGTGCCGTCAGTCGATGTCGGAGCGGGTGAACCGGACCCAGCCGAGGACGGCCACGGCCAGCAGGAGCACGGTGAGGACGAGGACGCCGTGGGTGAGCGTCAGGGTGTGCACGACGGGGACGCACTCGACCATGCCCGGGCCGCCGCAGCTCTGCGGCCAGGTCTCCCAGCGGGTGCCGTCGTGGATCACCGCGGAGAGGTTGCGGCCGAGGGAGTAGCGGGTCAGGAAGCCGAAGACCATCGAGAGCATCCCCTCGACCAGCACGAGATAGCCCACCATGAGGCCGATGACCAGGCCGCTGTGCTTGAGCACGAAGGCCGCCGCGGCGCCGAAAGCTCCGGCCGCGACGACGAGGCCGAGGATCCGCGCGAGCATCCAGAGCAGGTCGCTCCACTGGTCCGCGGAGAGGCCCTCGTCGATGTTGAACCACCGGAAGACGGCCGGCACCCCGACGAACACCGTGAGCAGGCCGACGAGCCCGACCGGGATGGCCGCCAGCGCGGGTGCGATCAGCTTGGACAGGTAGACCGGGGTGCGGCGCGGCTCGAAGGTGAGCCAGCTGCCCATCGTGCGGTGGGCGAACTCGGCCGCGACCGCGGTGGAGCCGATCGCCAGGGCGACGAACATCAGCGGGTAGGCCAGCACCCCGAAGAGCTGGGTGAACTGGTCGAAGAGGGAGGGCATCTGCCCGTAGAACTCCTCGATCGTGGGCAGCTGCATCTGCTCGCACCCGAAGTCGACCTCATGACCGCTGCGCTCGGACTCGTACCTCTCGTCGAGCTTGCACTGCTCGATCTGCTCGTCGAAGCCGTCGACCATCTGCTGGTACTGCTCGTCCAGCCCGGCCCGGGCCTGGTCGATCTGCCGGGCCTGGGTGAAGACTCCCGCGACGGTGACCGCACCGATGGCGAGGGCGGCCAGGATCCCCAGGATCAGGAGCCTGCGCGCGGTGAGCCGGGCCAGCTCGACCTTGATCAGCCGCATCACGGGCGCCCACCCCCCTCGACGGTGGGGTGATCGGCGGTAGGCCGGTCGGAGGTCGCCATCGGCAGCCCCTCGCCCTGGGTGAGCTCGAGGAAGATCTGCTCCAGACCGCGTCGGCTCGGGATGAGCCGGTCGACCCACAGCCCCTGCTGACCCAGCAGCCGGGTGATCTCCGCCGGCTGGGCGCCGGTGACGACGAGCCTGCCGGAGGCGCCGCGGTCGAGGTCCTCAAGCGCCTCGGCCGCGTCGTGGCCGCTGCGGTGCGGCTGCCACCGGGCGTCGAGGCCGGCCTCCCGCAGGATCCGGACGGCGGCGCCGGGGTGGGCCACGCCGACCTCGACCGTCTCGCCGCCGGCCCCGATGAGGCCGGCGACCGAGCCCTGCGCCAGGACCCGTCCGCGGCCGATGATCGAGACCGTGTCGGCGATCTGCTCGACCTCGGAGAGGATGTGGCTGCTCACCAGGACGGTGCGCCCCTGGTCGGCCAGCGTGCGCATGGTGCGCCTGATCTCGGAGATGCCCGCCGGGTCCAGCCCGTTGGTGGGCTCGTCGAAGATGAGCAGGTCGGGGGACTTCAGCAGCGTGGCCGCGATGGCGAGACGCTGCTTCATACCCAGGGAGTAGGCGCGGAAGTGGTCCTTGCTGCGGTTGCCGAGGCCGACCTCGTCCAGGACCTCGCCGACCCGGGTGCGGGGCGTGCCGATGGCGTCGGCCAGCAGGGTGAGATTCTTCTGCGCGCTGAAGGTGGGGAAGAACTTGGGCGACTCCACGATGGCGCCGACCCGTCCGACGACGTCGGGCAGCCGCTGCGGCACGGGGGTGCCGAAGATGTGCATGGTGCCGGAGTCGGCGCGGGTCAGCCCCAGCAGCATCCGGATCGTGGTGGTCTTGCCCGAGCCGTTGGGCCCGAGGAAGCCGTGCACGCCACCGGCCGGCACGTCGAGGTCGAGACCGTGCACCGCCACCCGCCGCCCCCGGACACCCCTGAACGTCTTGCGCAGCCCCCTCGTGGCGATCGCCAACCCCCCGTCGGCCGCCACCGCGACGCTCATCCGGCGCGCGCTTCCTCGAGCCGGGCGTCGGACGTGGCGTCCAGCACCTGCTCCAGGTGGGAGATGGCCAGCGGGAGCACCTCGGCGACGGTCACCGGGCGGCCCAGCTCGAGCGTGAGCGAGGTGACGCCCGCGTCGGGGATGCCGCAGGGGATGACCACGTCGGCCCAGCGCAGGTCGCAGTCGCAGTTGAGCGAGAAGCCGTGCATCGTCACGTCCTGGCTGACGCGGATGCCGATCGCGCCGATCTTGCGCTCGGGCCGACGCTCGTCGGCGGCCACCCAGACCCCGGAGCGGCCCTCCACGCGCATCGTGTCCAGCCCCAGATCGGCGCAGACGCGGATCATGACCTCCTCGAGCCGGCGCACGTGGGAGACGACGTCGACGGGGGAGGGCAGGTGCACGATCGGGTAGCCGACCAGCTGCCCCGGGCCGTGCCAGGTGATCTTGCCGCCCCGGTCCACGTCGATCACGGGCGTGCCGTCCAGCGGCCGCTCGTGCGGCTCGGTGCGCTTGCCGGCGGTGTAGACCGCGGCGTGCTCGAGCAGCAGGACGGTGTCGGGCAGCTCGCCGGCGACCACCCGGGCGTGGACCTGCTTCTGGTGGTCCCACGCCTGCTGGTAGTTGACGAGATCGGGGTCGAAGCCCAGGTGCTCGAAGCGCATGCGGTCACTGTACGCGCGCCCTGTGGACAATCGCAGCCACCCGACCGCGAGTCCTGGCACGGTTGGACCTGGGAGGAGAGGTGATCATGCAGGATCGACCGCTGGCCGCCGGGGCGCGGCCCAGGGTTCCGGGGTATGAGGTGCTCGCGCCGCTGGGGGAGGGTGCCACCTCGCGGGTCTGGCGCGCCCGTCGGGAGGTGGACGGGCTCGGCGTGGCGTTGAAGGTGGTGCGCCCGGCCGCCGGGAAGGTCGAGGCCGGGCTGCGCGAGGCCGGGCTGCTGGCGCGGTTGCGGCACACCCACCTGGTGCACCTCTACGACGTGGTGCCGGTGCCGGACCTGGCGACCGGTCGCACCGTGGGCGTGGCCCTGGCGATGCAGCTGGCCTCCGGCGGCTCGCTGGGGCAGCTGCTGGCCAGGCGCCGGATGCTCTCGCCGGGGGAGGTGGTGACGGTCCTGTCGCCGATCTGCTCGGTGCTGGCCGAGCTGCACGGCGAGGGTGTGGTCCACGGCGACCTGTCCGTGGGCAATGTCGTCTTCCTGGACGACGGGATGCCCCTGCTCGCCGACCTGGGTGCCGGCCGGATCGTCGGCGACCGTCGGGGCGAGCTGCACGGGACCGACGCGGCGTCGGGGATGGTGGCCCCCGAGGTGCTGGAGGGCTTCGCCCCGGGGCGGGAGGCTGACGTCTACGCCGTCGGGGCGCTGGCCTGGCTGTGCCTCGTGGGAGAGCCGCCGGGCCCCGCCTTCGCCCGACCCCCGTTGGCCGAGCGGTCGCCCGAGCTGCCGGAGGCGATGGTGCAGGTCGTGGAGCAGGCACTCGCGGCCGCGCCGGAGGACCGGCCGGACGCGGACGAGATCGTCGCGGCGCTGGCCGGGGCCGCGCGGCCCGAGCCGGTGGAGGTGGCCCCCGACACCGACCCGGTGCACGGCCTCACCGAGCGGCTGCGCCAGCAGGCCAGGGAGGACGCCGAGGATGAGCCCGCCGCACCGGTGGGGGCGTGGGGCCGGCTGCGCTCGCGGCTCGGTCGCGCCCCGTCCCCACGACGGGCCGAGCACCGTCGACCTCCGGGCGAGAAGCCGCCCGGCGCACACCGGGCCCGCCCGGACTCCCGCTCCGGCCCCCGTGGCGGCCCCCGTGGCGGCCCCCGTGGCGGCGGATCGGGGAGAGGAGTCCTCGTCGGGGCGCTCGTCGGCCTGGCGGCGGTGCTGTCCCTGGTGCTGGCCGGCCTGGGCTCCGGGCTGGTGCCCACGCCATGGGGTGCATCTGCGGCGCCCTCCGCGCCCTCGGCGCCGCAAGAGGTCGCGGCCGCCCCGCCCGCCGCGCCAGTCCCGGAGCCTTCAGGCGCTGACCCGTCGGCGACGACGTCGGCCCCCACGGCCGGACCCGACGCCTCGGCGACGACCTCCGACCCCACGGCCGGACCCGACGCCTCGGCGACAACCTCGTCCCCCGAGGAGGCGGACGTCGTCGAGCTCCTGCAGGCTCTGGTCGACGTCCGCGGAGAGGCGTGGGAGCAGGCGGACGCCGAGCGTCTGACCGCAGCGATGGCCCAGGGCTCACCCGCGCTGGTGGCCGAGGCCCGGGACCTGGGCGACGTCGTCGCCTCCGGCGTGACCTATCCCGATGTCACCTTCCGGGTGGAAGGGGCCTCGGTGGTCGACAGCGGTGCGGAGCAGGACCGGATGACCGTGGAGGCGGTGGTGAGCAGGGCACCCCTGGTGGCCTACGACCAGGACGGCCGACGCTCGCACAGCCCGATGCGCACCGACGAGGTGGTCATCGTGCTGGCCAAGGACGGGGGTTCGTGGCGGCTGTGGTCCTGGGACCTGCCCGGCGCCCCCGATGGCTGAAGCTGCCCCCGGTCGTTGAGGCTGCCTCGATCGTTGAGGCTGCCCCATCGTTGAGGCTCAGGCCGTCGGGGCCAGCACCCAGCGGGCGGCGGACTCCAGGTCCGAGTGGTCGAAGGTGAATCCGGCGCCGGTGAGCCTGGTGGGCAGGACCCGCTGGCTGCCCAGGATCTCGCCGGCCATCTCGCCGAGCACCAGGCGGAGGGCGAGGGTCGGCGCCGGGACGAACGAGGGCCGCCGCGCCTGCGACGCCAGGGCCTTGACGACCTCGGACTGGGTGGCCGGGGCCGGACCGGTGAGGTTGACCGGGCCCGTGATCTCGGGGTGGTCCGACAGGAAGAGGACCGCGCGCACGTGGTCGTGGAGGGTGATCCAGGACCAGTACTGCCGTCCGTTGCCCAGCTTCCCGGCGAGCCCGAGCCGCAGCAGCGGGAGCAGCCTGCCCAACGCACCACCCTCCCGGGACAGGACGATGCCGGTGCGCAGCATGGCCACGGAGGCTTCCGTCCGTCGGGCCGGCCAGGTGGCGGCCTCCCAGTCACGGCTGAGCTGGGCCAGGAAGCCCTCGCCCCCGCTGCTGACCTCGGTGAGGACCTCTTCCCCACGGTCGCCGTAGAAGCCGACGGCCGAGGCGGACAGCAGCCGGGGCGGGTCCGGCCGGGCGGCGACGGCGCGGGAGATGGTGCCGGTGCCGTCCAGCCGTGAGCTGATCAGCTCCTGCTTGCGCTCGGAGTCCCACCGCTTGTCGCCGATGCCGGCACCGGCCAGGTGGACGACGGCGTCGACCCCGGCCAGTGCGGCGGGCTCCAGATCGGACCCGGGGTCCCATCGCACCTCGCGGAGGGCTGCCCCGGAAACGCGCGGGGCGCGGCGAACCAGGTGGATCACCTGGTCGCCGCGCCCGAGCAGCGCTGCGGTGAGTGCGGAGCCGATCAGGCCGCTGGCGCCGGTGATGGCGACCGTGCGGCCCGTGGACGAGGGGACCGGCTCCGTCAACTCACTCAGACCTCGAAGTTGCCGTCCTCCAGACGCTCCTTCATCGTGCCCAGGAAGCGGGCCGCGTCGGCGCCGTCCACGACGCGGTGGTCGTAGCTGATGGCCAGGTAGACCATGTCGCGGATGGCGATGGTCGCGCCGCCCTCCTCGTCGGTCACCACGACCGGGCGCTTGACGACCGCGCCGGTGCCGAGGATGGCCACGTTGGGCTGGTTGATGATCGGGGTGTCGAACAGCGCCCCGCGCGAACCGGTGTTGGTCAGCGTGAAGGTGCCGCCCGACAGCTCGTCCGGGGTGACCTTGTTGTCGCGGGTGCGCTCGGCCAGGTCGGCGATCTTGCGGGCGAGCCCGGCGATGTTGAGGTCACCGGCGTCCTTGATCACCGGCACGAGCAGGCCGCGGGGGGTGTCGACCGCGACGCCCAGGTGCTCGGCGGCGTGGTAGACGATCGAGTCCTCCTCGACGCTGGCGTTGACGATCGGGTGGGCCTTGAGGGCCTCGATCGCGGCCATCGCGAAGAACGGCATGAAGGACAGCTTGGTGCCCTCACGCGCCAGGAAGTCGTTCTTGACCCGGTTGCGCAGACGGGCGACCTTGGTGACGTCCACCTCGATGACGGTCGTCAGCTGGGCGCTGGTCTGCAGGGACTCCACCATGCGGGTGGCGATGACCTTGCGCAGGCGGCTCATCTTCTCCGTGGTGCCGCGCTTGGCCTCGGACTCGGCCGGGGCAGAGCTGGCGGAGGCCGGGGCCTGGGAGGCCTTGGCCTGGTCGCCACCGGTGGCCGGGGCGGCCTGCTCGGCGGGAGCCTCGGCAGCCTCCTGGCTGGCCTTGGCCGCGTCCAGGACGTCCTGCTTGCGGATACGGCCACCCACACCGGTGCCCTTGAGGCTGTTCAGGTCGACACCGTGCTGGGCCGCGAGCTTGCGCACCAGCGGGGTGACGTAGGCGCTGACGTCCTGACCGCCACCAGACTGGCCGGCGGCCTCGCGCTGCTGCTGGGCGTCGGGCACGCCGTCGCCGTCGGCGTCCTTGTGCGAGGTCGAGGCACGGGACGCGGAGCCGGTGCCCAGGCCCACGGCGGGCTCGGGCTCGTCCTTCGCGTCACCGGTCGGCTTGCCGGAGTCGGCCTTGGCCTCGGACTCGGCGGCCGCCTTCTCCTGCACGGCCTCTTCGCCGGCCAGACTCTCCTCGTCGGCGGAGGCCGCGTCGTCGTCGTCGCCGGACTCGGCGTTCTCGGCCTTGGCCGGCTTGTCGGAGCTGTCCTCGGCCGTGTCCTCACCCTTGGCGTCGGCGTCGGAGCCGCCCTCGGAGGAGCTCTCCTCGGAGGAGCTCTCCTCGGAGTCAGCCGAGGCGCTCTCGTCGGAGCCGCCGTCACCGCCACCGGAGGCGTCGCCACCGATCACGCACAGGTCGCCGCCGACCTCGACGGTCTCGTCCTCGCCGGCGATGATCTTGGTGAGCACGCCCGCGACGGGGGAGGGGATCTCGGTGTCGACCTTGTCGGTGGACACCTCGACCAGCGGCTCGTCGACGGCGACCTCATCGCCCTCGGCCTTCAGCCACCGGGTCACGGTGCCCTCGGTCACGGACTCTCCGAGCGCCGGCATCGTGACGGTCTCGCCGCCACCACCGCCGGCGGAACCGCCCGACCCGCCGGACCCGGACGAGGACCCGGAGGAGGTCTCCTCCTGCTCGTCGTCGGACTCGTCGGCCGAGTCGTCCGCGGACTCCTCGGAGCCGGAGTCGGCCTCGTCCTCCCCGGACCCGGCGCTGTCGCTGTCGTCGGAGCTGGACTCCTCGGCGGAGTCGGACCCGCCGTCGCTGGAGCCGCCACCCTCGCCGTCGCCGATGACGCAGAGTTCACCGCCGACCTCGACGGTGTCGTCCTCCTCGGCGAGGATCTCCTGCAGCACACCGGCCACGGGGGAGGGGATCTCGGTGTCGACCTTGTCGGTGGACACCTCCACCAGGGGCTCGTCGACCTCGACCGTGTCACCCACGTTCTTGAGCCAGCGGGTCACGGTCCCTTCGGTGACGGACTCACCGAGGGCCGGCATCGTTACGCGTTCCGACATGTTGTGAACTCTCTCCTCGTCCGGGGCTTGCAAGTCTACGTGGGGCGGATGGTCTGGTGGGTCAGGAGTGCGCGTGGAGGGGCTTGCCGGCCAGGGCCAGGTGCGCCTCCCCGAGCGCCTCGTTCTGGGTGGGGTGCGCGTGGATCAGGGTGGCGACGTCCTCCGGCAGGGCCTCCCAGCCGACGATGAGCTGGGCCTCACCGATCTGCTCGCCCATCCGGGCGCCGACCATGTGGACCCCGACCACGGGACCCTCGGGGCCGGAGCGCACCAGCTTGACGAACCCGGCGGTGGCCAGGATCTGCGACTTGCCGTTGCCGCCGAGGTTGTACTCGTAGGTGGAGACCTCGTCGCCGAACTTCTCCCGGGCCTGCTCCTCCGACAGGCCGACGGAGGCGATCTCCGGGTCGGAGTAGGTCACCCGCGGGATGAGGGTGTCGTCGACCGGGGTCGGGTCGAGCCCGGCGATGTCCTCGGCCACGAAGATGCCGTGCGCGAAGCCGCGGTGCGCGAGCTGCGGACCCTTGACCAGGTCGCCGACGGCGCGCACGTTGCCGACGCCGGTGCGCAGGCGCTCGTCCACCTGCACGAAGCCGCGGTCGAGGGGGACACCAGCTTCCTCATACCCGAGGCCTTCGCTGCTGGGTCCACGTCCGACCGCCACGAGCAGGAGGTCTGCCTCGAGGGTCTCACCGGACTCGAGCGTGACCGTCACGCTGCTGTCGTCCTGGCTCACGGAGGCGACCTTCGAGCCGGTCCTGGCGGTGATCTTGCGCTTGCGGAAGGCGCGCTCGAGGGTCTTGCTGACCGCCGGATCCTCGCCGGCGACGAGGCGGTCCAGCGCCTCGACGACCGTGACCTCCGAGCCGAAGGAGCGCAGCACGGAGGCGAACTCGATGCCGATCACGCCGCCGCCGAGTATGACGGCCCGCTCGGGGACGTCCTCCAGACCGAGGGCCTGGTCGCTGGTCATCACGCGGCCGCCGATCTCGACGCCGGGCAGGGTGCGGGCGTAGGAGCCGGTCGCCAGCACCACGTGCTCGCCGACCAGCTCCCGGTCGCCGACGGTGACGGTGGTGGGGGAGGACAGCCGCCCCTCGCCCTCGACGAAGGTGACCTTGTCGGCGGCCTTGACCAGACCCTGCAGGCCCTTGTAGAGCCGGCCCACGACGCCGTCCTTGTAGGTGTGCACCCGAGACAGGTCGATCGACTCGACGCTGGAGTTGACGCCGAACGCCGCGCCGTCGCGGGCCGTGTCGGCGACCTCGGCCGCGTGGAGCAGGGCCTTGGTCGGTATGCAGCCACGGTGGAGGCAGGTCCCGCCCAGCTCGTCCTTCTCCACGAGGGCCACGGTCAGGCCCAGCTGCGCCGCGCGCAGCGCGCAGGCGTAACCGCCGCTGCCGGCACCCAGGATGACGATGTCGAAGTTGTCAGTCGGCATGGCCGCAATCCTGCCACCACGTGGGGGCGGCGCGCCTGCCGGGGCGGGTCCGGCCCTAAACCTGTGGCACGGCACCCAGCCTCGTGTCACAGTGGGGCTGTCCGATGTCCCCGACAGAGAGGAGGCGCCCGTGAACGACACTCCGGCCACGGACGACGTCAAGGCCAAGTTCCGTGAGGCGCTGGCCAAGAAGCAGGGCCACGGAGGGACCGACGTCTCGGACCACTCCGAGCACGGCAAGGTCGCCGGCAAGCGCGGCGCCAAGACCTCTGGGGCCCAGCAGATGTTCCGACGCAAGAGCGGCTGAGGCCGACTCGTCCACGACGGACGCGAGGGGCCCCTTCCCACCCGGGAAGGGGCCCCTCGTGCGTGCTCGGGCGGTGCGCGTGATCAGCCCGTCATCGCGCGGGTCAGCCGGCCATCGAGCGCGCCAGCGCCACCAGGGTGCGCACCGGCTGGCCCGAGGCACCCTTGGGCTGGTAGCCCCACGGGGTCTTCTCGTTGAAGGCCGGGCCGGCGATGTCCAGGTGGGTCCACGGGATCTGGTCGGCGTCCTCGCCCTCGCCGGCCTTGCCGACGAACTCCTGCAGGAAGGTCGCGGCCACCATCGCGCCGGCCGAGCGCTCGCCGGTGTGCTTGAGGTCGGCCACGGGGGTGTCGAGGGTCGGGCGGATCTCCTCGGGCATCGGCAGCGCCCAGGCGGTGTCCCCGACCTCGTTGGCGAGGCGGGTGATGGTGTCGCGCAGCTCGTCGTCGTTGCCCATGACGCCGACGGTGCGGTCGCCCAGGGCGATGATGCACGCGCCGGTGAGGGTGGCGACGTCGACGATGGCGTCGGGGGACTGCTCGCTGGCCAGCGCCAGGCCGTCAGCCATGACGAGGCGGCCCTCGGCGTCGGTGTTGATGATCTCCACGGTGCGGCCACCACGCATGGTGACGACGTCACCGGGGCGCTGGGCCAGGTCGCCGGTCATGTTCTCGGCCATGCACAGGTAGGCGGTGACCTTCACCGGCAGGCCGAGCTCGGCGATGGCCAGGGTCGCGGCCGCGACGGAGGCGGCCCCACCCATGTCCATCTTCATCGTCACCATCGAGGCGCCCGGCTTGATGCACAGGCCGCCGGAGTCGAAGGTGATGCCCTTGCCCACCAGGGCCAGGTGCTTGTCGGCACCCTCGGGGGCGTAGCTCATGATGACCATGCGCGGCCCGCGGGCGGAGCCCTGGCCCACGCCCAGGATGCCGCCGCAGCCTTCCTGCTCCAGACGGGCCGGGTCCCAGACCTCGACCTGGACCGCGTCGCCGGCGCGTTCGACGACGGAGTCGGCGAAGGTCTCGGGGTAGAGGACGTTGGGCGGGGTGTTGACCAGGTCGCGGGCGTAGCGGACCGCGTCCACGACCGCGGTCGCCGCCGTGGCGGCCTCCGCACCCAGACCGGCCACGACGGCCTCGCCCAGCTCGGCCTTGGCGCTGTCGGCCTTGCCGACGCCGTGGTGCACGGAGAAGGTGTAGGCCCCCAGCGCGGCGCCCTCGGCGACGGCGGCGACCTCATCCTCGGAGGACTGGCCGAGGGCGAAGACGGCCTTGTCCTTGCCGGCCAGGGCGCGGGCGGCGGCACCGGCCGCGCGGCGCAGCTTCTCGGCGCGGGTGGCCGGGCCCTTGGCGGGCAGGCCGACCACGAGCACCAGGGGGGCGGAGACGCCGTCGATCCCGGTCAGGCGGGTGACCTCTTCGGCGCCGCCCTCGGCGCCGAAGGCGGCCAGGGACTGCTGGACGTGGTCGGCGGCCTCGTCGGAGAGCCCGTGCCCCTCGACGAGGGCGACCGTGCCGTCGGTCTTCGTGGCGGCCACCACCAGGGCGTCGGCCTCGAGGGCGGCGGGAGCCTGGTCGGTGGGGCTCAGGGTCGTGCGGCGGGCATCAGCCATGGGTGAACGTGTCCTTCGTCAGGTCGTCGTTGAGCGGTCGTCGGTGGCCGCAGGCGCCCGGAGATCCGGGGAGGGCCACAACGAGACTACGCGAACCGCATACCCATTAGGCTCAGGAGGCATGAGCGAGCAGACGAAGACGTCCCCCCTGCACGACAAGCACGTGGCGCTCGGCGCCAAGATGGCCGACTTCGGCGGCTGGTCGATGCCGATCGAGTACCCCGGCGGCGGTGTCGTCGCCGAGCACACGGCCGTGCGTGAGCGCGTCGGCCTCTTCGACGTGTCGCACCTGGGCAACGCGCTGGTCACCGGCAGCGGCGCCAAGGACTTCCTGAACACCTGCTTCACCAACGACCTCAACCGCATCGCCCCGGGCAAGGCGCAGTACACCCTGTGCTGCGACGAGGACGGCGGCGTCGTCGACGACCTGATCGCCTATCTGCGCAGCGACGACGACGTCATGCTCATCCCCAACGCGGCCAACAACGCCGAGGTGGTCCGTCGCCTCAAGGAGGCCGCGCCCGAGGGCATCACCATCACCAACGTCCACGGGCAGAACGCCATCCTGGCGATCCAGGGGCCGAAGTCCGACGAGGTCCTGGAGTCGATGGGCCTGCCGACCGGGCACGAGTACATGAGCTTCGTCGACGCGCAGTGGGAGGGCCACCCGCTGACGGTGTGCCGCACCGGTTACACCGGCGAGCGCGGCTACGAGCTGGTGTGCGCGGTCGAGGACGCCTCGGCGCTGTGGGACGCGCTGGTCGCGGCGATGGAGCCTTTCGACGGTATGCCGTGCGGGCTCGGCTCGCGCGACACGCTCCGGACCGAGATGGGCTACCCGCTGCACGGCAACGACCTGTCGACCGAGATCACGCCGGTCATGGCCCGCACGGGCTGGGCCGTGGGCTGGAAGAAGGACACCTTCTGGGGCAAGGAGGCGCTGGAGGCGCAGCGCGAGGCCAAGGAGTCCCGGGTCTCCAACGGGCTGCTGGTCACCGGTCGCGGCATCCCGCGCGCCCACTGCGCGGTGCTGGACGCCGACGGCAACCAGGTCGGTGAGGTGACCTCCGGGACCTTCTCGCCCAGCATCAAGCGAGGCATCGCGCTGGCGCTGCTGGACCGCTCGGTCGTCGAGGGTGACAAGGTCACCATCGACGTGCGCGGCCGGCAGATCGAGGCCGAGGTGAAGAAGCCGCCGTTCGTGCAGGGCGGCGCGAGCTCCTAGAGCTCGGGGGCCAGGGGCGCGTCGGTCAGGTCCAGGACCCGGCCGGCGCGCACCTCGTGGACAAAGGTGCTCCTCGCCGAGACGCGGTAGTTGACCTCCTCGACCAGCTCGGCCCACAGCGTGCCGCGCTCGCTGCCGTCCCCGACGGGCTCGTAGCTGATCGCCACCGTCTCGAAGGGGAGGGCGGACAGGCCCAGGCACAGCTCGTCGGCCAGGCCGCCGACGGTGGCGCGCGCGGCCTCGGGGTCCTGCCACAGGTCGTGCTCGTCGAGCAGCCGGCCCACCCAGGCGGGGAGGTCGTCGACGAGGACGGGATTGCGCGCCCCCAGGAGGGCGCGGGTGAGGTCGATGGAGCGCAGCGTCGACCAGTGGTCCGGCAGCTCGCCGGCGACCAGGCTGTGCTCGGCCTCCGAGGCGTGCGTGGAGACCAACGTCACCTGGGGGTGGGCGCCGAGCAGGGACTCGGCATACCGTGTGCGGCCCCTGGGGGACTGGCCGAGCACGAGGGTCGAGGTCATGGGCAGGTGCTCCTTCGTGGCTGGTGCCGTCGTCCTACGTCGCCTGCCGTCCCCACCACCGACCGGCGGGACCCAGCATAACGACGAGAGGCGGGTCGCGGACCGCACCCGGGGGCGCGTCCGCGACCCGCCTCAGCGTGGTCGTCGGTGGGGCGTCAGCGACGGCCGCCCAGCAGGCCGCCGAGGACGTCACCCAGGATGTTGCCGCCGGGCTGCTGCGCCGGGCGCGCACCCGTGGCGCCGCCCAGGGCCTGGCCCAGGACGTCCTGGAGGATGGAGGTCATGTCCATGCCGCCCTCGGCCGGGGCAGCGGTGCCGCCGGTCGCGTCGGCCTTGGGCACGCCAGCGCCACCCATCTGCTTGGCCAGCCAGGACAGCACGAGCGGGGCCAGGATCGGCAGCAGCTTGCGCACGATGGCGCTGGTCTGCGGGCCGCCCAGGCCGCCGAGCTGGTTCACGACGCCGTCGGTGTTGTTGCCGAAGACGTGGCCCAGGATCTTCTCGCCGTCGGTGGTGTCGACGCGGTCCAGGGAGAAGTTGTCGGCTAGGCCGTCCTGGTGCTTGCTGAGCGCGTTCATCAGCGACTCGGCGCCGCCGCGGCTCTGGCTGTTGGCGGCCAGCCCGCCCAGCAGGGCGGGGAGGGCGGCCTTGACGGCGCGGCCGGTGGTCGCCTCGTCCGAGCCAACTGCCCCTGCGAGCTGGTCGATCGGGAGCGAGCGCATCAGTTGGTCAATCATGGTGCAGGACCTCTCCTCGTTCCGGCCCTCGGAATTGGGCCGTTGCTATCCCGAAGCCTAGGCCACCTGGGACGATCCGGCCTGCCGTGGACCGGGATTGGTCCGGCGTCGGGCGAGAAAACGTTCTACGGTGGGACCATGACGGACGGTTTCACCTGGCTCCTCCAGGCCTCCGACGGCACCCCGATGACCGACCTGGGCCTGGCCTCCACGGCCTTCCCGACCCAGGCCGACGCCGAGGCGTGGCTCAGCGACGAGTGGCCGACGCTCGCCGACGCCGGCGTGCAGGCGGTCACCCTGCGCAACGGCGAGGACGATGTCTACGGCCCGATGAGCCTGAGCCCCGCGGACTGAGCCGCGCGGACTGAGCCCCGCGGACTGACTCCCTGGTCCGTCCGGCGGCCGAGCCGCGCGCCGGCCGCCCGGGTCAGCGGCGGCGCAGCTCGTCGCCGCGCTTGACCGCGGGGCGGGGGATGCGCGAGCCGCGCATCTGGAAGGCGCGGAGCACCACATACGAGGCAGAGCCCTTGCCGGGCAGGTGCCCGAAGGCCTCCACGAAGTGGCCCTTGACCCGCCGCCACAGCATCCAGCTGTCGATGATCGCGAAGATCATCAGGCCATAGGCGACGAAGAAGCCACCGGTGCGCGCCCAGGCCCAGGGCAGCAGCGAGAGCGCCAGCACGGTGATCATGATCGGCAGCAGGAACTCGCCGATGCTGCGCCGCACGTCCACGGCGTCGCGCAGGAAGCGGCGCTCGGGCCCGCGGTCGCGGGGGGAGAGATAGCGCTCCTCGCCGCGCAGCATCGCCTCGCGAGCGGCCTGGCGGTCGGCGCGGGCCTTGGCCTTCGCCTCGGGCGTCTTGTGGCTGTCGGCGGCCACCAGCGGGCGACGGTTCGCGGCCTCGGCGTCGCGTCGCTTGGGGGTGGGACGTCCCTTCCCGGCGGGCCGTGAGGGGTCGTCGGAGGACCGCGCGTCGGCGGTATGGGCAGCGCTCAACTCGGCCGGCTCGGCCGACTTCTTCCACAGGGGCACATCTGTCAGTGTATGCGGCCGGCTCGCCGTCCCCGATTAGAGTCGTGCGGGTGAACACCGACGATGCCGCTGCCACCACCGACCTGCCCGCACGCGTCGCTGAGCTCATGCCCGGCGTCCGCTCCGACCTGGAGGCCCTGACCCGGATCCCGTCGGTCAGCCTCGACTCCTTCGACCAGCAGCACGTGGAGGACAGCGCGGTCGCCGTGGCCGACCTGCTCCGCGCCGAGGGCCTGGAGACCGAGATCGTCCGGGAGGGCGGCCGCCCCGCCGTCATCGGCTACCTGCCCGCGCCGGAGGGGGCGCCGACCGTCCTGCTCTACGCCCACCACGACGTGCAGCCGCCCGGCGACGACGCCGAGTGGGACACCCCGGTCTTCGAGCCGACCCAGGTGGGGGAGCGGCTCTACGGCCGCGGCGTCGCCGACGACAAGGCCGGCGTGATGGCGCACGTGGCGGCGCTGCGCGCCCACGACGGGCGTCCGCCGGTGGGGGTCACCGTCTTCGTCGAGGGCGAGGAGGAGGTGGGCTCGGACAGCCTGCCGACCATCCTGGAGCGCCACGGAGACCGGCTGGCCTGCGACGCGATCGTGCTGGCCGACTCCCACAACTGGAAGATCGGCGTGCCGGCGCTGACCACCACCCTGCGCGGCCTGGTCCGGGTCGTCGTGGAGGTGCGCGCGCTCGACCACGGCGTGCACAGCGGGATGTTCGGCGGCCCCGTGCCGGACGGCCTCACTGCCCTGTGCCGCCTGCTCGCCACCCTGCACGACGAGGCCGGCGACGTCGCGGTCCCCGGCCTGAAGACCTCCGAGGCGACCGACCTGGACTACTCCGAGGACGACCTGCGCGCCGACTCCGGCCTGACCGAGGGCGTCTCGCCGATCGGCACCGGCTCCTTCCTGTCCCGCATGTGGACCAAGCCGTCGATGACCGTGATCGGCATCGACGCCCCGTCGGTGGACAAGGCCGCCAACCTTCTCACGCCGGTGGGCCGCGCCAAGCTCTCGATGAGGATCCATCCCTCGGAGAGCCCGGAGACCGCATACCTGGCCTTGAAGAAGCACCTCGAGGACAACGCGCCGTGGGGCTGCAGGGTGACCGTCACCCACGACGACGACGGCGCCGGCTTCGAGGCGGCGTCCGAGGGGCCGGTGTATGACGTGGCGCGCTCGGCCTTCCGCGACGCCTGGGGCGGGGTGGAGCCGGTCGACATCGGCGTGGGCGGGTCGATCCCGTTCGTGGCGGCGTTCGCCGAGAAGTTCCCCGAGGCGGCGATCCTGGTGACCGGCGTCGAGGACCCCGATACCCGTGCGCACGCGGCCAACGAGAGCCTGCACCTGGGGGAGTTCGAGAAGGTGTGCCTGGCCGAGGCGCTCCTGCTGGACCGGCTCGGCCGGATGAGCGAGAATAGTTGACATGTCAGAGAAAAAGCAGGGCACCTACGTCAACGCCGAGGGCAGCTACGAGCGCAAGACCCGCTACATCCCCGAGCGGATCACCAAGGACGGGCGCGACGGCTTCCCGGTGGAGCCGGGGCGCTACCGCCTGGCGGTCTCCCGGGCCTGCCCGTGGGCGCACCGCACGATCCTGACCCGTCAGCTGCTCGGGCTGGAGGACGTCATCTCGATGGCGGTCGCCGGTCCGGTCCACGACGAGGACTCCTGGACCTTCGACCTCGACCCTGGTGGTGTCGACCCGGTGCTGGGGGTCCCCAAGCTCAAGGACGCCTACGACGCGCGGCCCGACGGCTATCCCGAGTCCGGGGTCACGGTGCCGGCGATCGTGGACACCACGACCGGGCAGGTGGTGACCAACGACTTCCACCAGATCGTCAAGGACCTCGTCACCGAGTGGACCGAGCACCAGCGCGAGGACGCGCCCGACCTGTGGCCCGAGCACCTGCGCGACGAGATCGAGGAGATGTCGGACCTCAACTACAGCGAGGTCAACAACGGCGTCTACCGGTGCGGGTTCGCGGGCACGCAGGATGCCTACGACGCGGCGTACGACCGGCTGTGGAAGCGGCTGGACGAGCTCGAGGAGCACCTGTCGACCCGGCGTTATCTCGTCGGTGACCAACTGACGCTGGCCGACGTGCGGCTGTGGCCGACGCTGGTGCGTTTCGACGCGGCCTACCACGGGCACTTCAAGTGCAACCGGCAGAAGCTGACCGAGATGCCGGTCCTGTGGGCCTACGCCCGCGACCTGTGGCAGACGCACGACTTCGGCTCGACGGTGAACTTCGAGCACATCAAGGCGCACTACTACGCTACGCACCTGGACATCAACCCGACCGGCGTGGTTCCCAAGGGGCCCGATGTGTCGGGGTGGGACGAGCCGCACGGCCGGGAGTCGCTCGCCTGAGACTCTTCGGGGGAAGCGAAAGGCCCCGGTCCATGTGGGGCCGGGGCCTTTCGTTGTACTGAGTGGGATCAGCCCTGGTTCGTGGCGTCAGTCTCGGTGCTGCCAGCGTCACCCTCGGCCGGCGGGGCCGGCTGGGGGTCGACGGGGAGGGGCTGCTCTTCGACGACCGGCGCGGTGTCCTCGATGACCTCAGCCGGTGCCTCGTCTGGTGTGGTCTCTTGGTGCTTCACCGTCAAGTCTTCCGTCGCTTTGGCGGAGTCGTCGCTCTCGACCTGCTTGGACGCATCGGGGTCGACACTCGTGAAGGGAGATCCGTCATCGTGGGGGGGCTCGTCACCGGGGTTGCCGCCAGGGTCTGCACCCGTTCCGCAGGGGGGAAGGCTACTGTCATTAAGCGTGCCTCCCTCGATCGTTGCGCTACCAGTGACGGGATCGCCCGTGGGGCAGGTGATTGTCCAACTGTAGGAAAGCGTGGCGGCGCCGTTCGCGCTGTTGCCATACAGGCCGGCATCGACGGGGAAGATGACTTCTTGATTCGGTGCCAAGGTAAAAGTCGTCTTCGACTGTCCACCGATGCTGGCGTAGGCCTGCCTCTTGACGCCGTTGATGTTCATCTGTCCCAGAGTGACGGTCACCTGGCAGTTTTGGTTGGTGTTAGTCCAGCTCATGGTGTTGTGGTAGTACTTCGGGTTGCCAGAGTGCTTGCACCAGTTGCCGATGAACTCGGGGTCAACAGGGTTGCAATCTGGGTGCACGCTGTTGGGCGAGCAGACAACGTCCTGCGCCAGGACCGGGTTAGCCATGGCCACCACCGGGACGCTCCAAGCGGCCCCCTTCACCAGCGTGCGGCGCGTCGGCTTCAGCCCGCCTGTCTGCTGAGTACTCATCAACAACTCCCCTTGATCACGGTGACATGGAGCGCGAACGCTGTGGCTCACTCTAACGGTTGCTCCGTACACGTCAAGCCTGAAGGCGGCCTGACCGGCGCGTCGCGCTGAGAGATGGGCCACACCGCCACGCGCAACGCGCGCCGGGGAACCTCTCGCGAGCGGAGCTGGGAGCAACATACCGGTGTCCGTCCCGTAGCATCCAGTGACGTGACCACCATCTCCGACGCGCCCCTGGACGACAGCTCCGACGCCCTCGCCGACAGCACCTCCGACGCCTCCCTGGCACGCAGCCTCGCCCGCAGCGCGCAGATCGAGGCCGACCTCGAGACCCACCCCGAGCGCTACCGGATGCTGACCGGCGACCGGCCGACGGGGCACCTGCACCTGGGCCACTACTTCGGCAGCCTGCGCAACCGGCTGGCGCTGCAGGACAAGGGCGTCGAGACCTTCGTCCTCATCGCCGACTACCAGGTCATCACCGACCGCGACGAGGTCGACTCGATCCGCGAGCGGGTGTATTCGCTGCTCACCGACTACCTGTCCATCGGCATCGACCCGCAGCGCACGACGGTCTTCGCGCACTCGCAGGTGCCGGCGCTCAACCAGCTCATGCTGCCCTTCCTCTCCCTCGTCACCGACAGCGAGTTGCGTCGCAACCCGACGGTCAAGGCGGAGCAGGAGGCGACCGGCGGCCGGCCGATGAGCGGGCTGATGCTCACCTACCCGGTCCACCAGGCCGCCGACATCCTCTTCTGCAAGGCCAACGTCGTGCCGGTCGGCAAGGACCAACTGCCCCACCTCGAGCAGACCCGCGTCGTGGCCCGCCGCTTCGACGACCGCTACGGCCGCCCCGGCGACAAGTCCGCGCCGGTCTTCCCCGCGCCCGACGCACTCCTGTCCGAGGTCCCCAACCTCCTGGGCACCGACGGCACCAAGATGTCCAAGTCCCGCGGCAACACCATCGAGCTGCGGATGAGCGCCGACGACACGGCCAAGGTCCTCAAGAAGGCCGTCACCGACTCCGACCGCCACATCACCTACGACCCCGTCGGTCGCCCCGAGGTCTCCAACCTGCTGCTGCTCGCCTCCCTGACCACGGGCCGCGACCCGCGCGCGATCGCCGAGGAGATCGGCGACGGCGGCTCCGGCACGCTCAAGAAGCTGGTCACCGAGTCCGTCAACGAATACTTCGCCCCCATGCGCGCCCGCCGGGCCGAGCTCGAGGCCGACGCCGCGCACCTGCGCGAGATCCTCGCCGACGGCAACGCCCGCGCCAACGCCGTCGCCGACGCGACCCTCGCCGAGGTGCGCGAGGCCATGCAGATGGTCTACGCCTGAGCATGACCGGCCCCAGGGTGGTCGTCGTCGCCGAGCAGGTCGGCGACGACCACGCCGAGGACGTCGCGGCGAGCGCCGCCGAGGGCTGGGCACGCACCGCCCCCCACGTGAGCCTGGAGACCTTCGGCTCGCACCGCGGCGGAGCCGGCCTCGCCGACCTCGTCCGCAGGACCAAGGGCGGCACCAGCCACCCCGTCGTCGTCCCCGGACCGACCGGCGACGAGGTGCCCGCCGCGCTCTCCTATATATACGGAGAAGGGACGCGCACCGCATACCTCGACGCCGCCCAGGCGCTCGGCCGCCACCTCGTGCCCGCCGAGCGGCTCGCGGACCCCGCCGGCCTCTCCAGCGCCGGCCTCGCCCGACTCCTCATCCTCGCCCGCGAGGGCGACGCCGACCGGATCGTCGTCTCGGTGGGCGATCTCGCACCCCACGACGCGGGTATGGGGCTGCTCGAGGCCCTCGGTGCCGGCACCGACCTCTCGGGGCTGGCTCGGGTGCGCCAGGAGTGGGCCGGCGCCCACCTCGTGCTGGTGACCCCCGACCAGTCCACCCTGCTCGGCTTCCACGGCGCCAGCGCCACCCTCACCGAGCGGCACGGCGTGGCGCCCGAGGTCAGCCAACGGCTGGAGTCCGAGACCGGTGCCGTCACCGACCGCGTCAACCAGGTCCTGCCTCCGGCCAAGGACCTGCTGACCGGTCTGGCCCGCCGCCCCGAGCGCGAGCCGGGCTCCGGGGCCGGGGGAGGGGTGGGCTACGCGCTCCAGCTCCTGGGAGCCCGCACCGACGTGGCCGGGCGCTTCCTGCTCGACGAGCTCGGCATCCGCCCGCGGCTGCCCGGCTCCCTGCTGGTGCTCGTGACCGGCTCCTACGACGGCGACACCGTGCACGACGGCGTCGTCGCCGAGTCGGCCCGTGCGGCGCTGGACTCCGCCACCCCGACGATCGTGCTTGCCCGGCAGGTCGCGGTCGGTCGGCGGGAGGGCATGTCGCTGGGGATCAGCGGCAGCTATGCCACCAGAGCGGGGGAGGAGCTGCCCGACCTGGCGGCCCGCGTCGCCCGGACCTGGACCCCTCCGCCGGTGGCGTAACCTGACCGACGTGCCACCCTGGCGGGAACAACCCTGAATCCCCATCAGTTGTTCTACGCAGACGACTTCCCCTCGAGGAGAGGACCGAGCATGACCGAGACCCAGAGCACCGCCACCCACGGCGTCGAGCTCACCGACGTTGCCGCCGAGAAGGTCCGCAGCCTCCTGGCCCAGGAGGGTCGCGACGACCTGCGCCTGCGCATCGGCGTGCAGCCCGGTGGCTGCTCCGGCCTGATCTACCAGCTCTACTTCGACGAGCGCACCCTCGACGGTGACCTCGTGCGCGACTTCGACGGCGTCGCCGTGGTCGTCGACCGGATGAGCTCTCCCTACCTGGACGGCGCGACGATCGACTTCGCCGACACGATCGAGAAGCAGGGCTTCACCATCGACAACCCCAACGCCGGCTCCTCGTGCGCCTGCGGTGACAGCTTCAGCTGAGCCCGTCGAGCCGGCGCCCACGCGCTGGCACCTGACCACGGACGGCGCCGATCCCCACGATGATCTCGTGGGGGTCGGCGCCGATCTTGCTCCCGGGACCATCCTGGCCGCCTACCGCGCTGGCATCTTCCCGATGGGGGTCGGGCCGGGGGGCTCCGGCCCGATCGGCTGGTGGTCGCCGGACCCCCGCGGCGTGCTGCTGCCCGACGACCTGCACGTCAGCCGTTCGCTGCGCCGATCCCTCCGGTCTTTCCAGATCACGACCGACACGGCCTTCGATGAGGTGGTCGCCGGTTGCGCCGACCCGAGCAGAAGAGGTGCGTGGATCACCCCGCAGATCGTGGCCGCATACCGGACCCTCCACGACCTCGGCTGGGCACGATCGGTGGAGGTGTGGCGAGAAGGTGAGCTGGTGGGCGGGCTCTACGGGCTGCAGATCGGTGGCCTCTTCGCCGCGGAGTCCAAGTTCCACCGCGTCACCGACGCGTCCAAGGCCGCCGTCGTGGGCCTCGTCCGGCACCTGGAGGAGCGCGGTCGGCCCTGGCTGGTCGACGTGCAGTGGAGCACCGACCACCTGGCCTCCCTCGGCGTCCGCGAGGTGCGCCGCCGCGACTACCTGGAGCTGCTCCGAGCGGTCCTGCACGACAGGTCGTAGCGGTCTCAGGTCAGGCCCCGGTGGTTTGGTCCTCCCCCCATCGGCGAGGTCGTGTCAGAATGGCCGCGTGCTGACGGTATGGTGTGTCGGGTCCTGCCCGGGAAGACGAGAAGTGCGAGGTGTCCGTAGTGCGAGCGCGTGAGGAGATCCGGCCCAAGAAGGCCGGCAGGCGGTGGGGCATCGCTGCCACCGGAGCGGGGGCAACCCTCCTGCTCAGCGGCTGCGGCGACGTCCGACGCGGCTTCCTTCCCGAGCCGGTCACCGAGGGTGCCGTCGAGGTCATGCACTTCTGGAACGCCACCTGGATCGCGGCGCTCGCGGTCGGCGTCCTGGTGTGGGGCCTGATCCTGTGGAGCGTCTTCGCCTACCGCAAGAAGAACGACGAGCTGCCCACGCAGTTCCGCTACCACGTGCCGCTCGAGATCCTCTACACGATCATCCCGATCCTCATGGTCGCCGCCATCTTCGGCAAGACCGTGCAGGTCGAGAACGACATCCTGGAGATCCGCGACAACCCCGACGTCGTCGTGAACGTCGCCGGCAAGATGTGGAGCTGGGACTTCAACTACGTCAACGAGGACGTGCACATCGCCGGTGTGCAGGCCGCCAACCTCAAGTACGGCGAGGAGGGCGTCCCCGAGACGCTGCCCACGCTGGTGCTGCCGGTCGACAGCCGCGTCGAGTTCGTCCTCACCTCCCGCGACGTCATCCACTCCTTCTGGGTGCCGCAGTTCATGCAGAAGCTGGACATGATCCCCGGGCGGGTCAACGTCTTCCAGGTGACCACCACCAAGGAGGGCGTCTTCCAGGGCAAGTGCGCGGAGCTGTGCGGCGCCTACCACTCGGAGATGCTCTTCCAGGTCGAGGTCGTCAGCCAGGCGGAGTACGACGAGCACATCGCCGCGCTCGAGGCGGCCGGCCAGACGGGCCTGCTGGGCCCCGAGCTTGACCGTTACGAGCTGCAGGACGACCAGAAGTCCAAGCTGCCGATCGAGTCCGGACGCTGAGGAGCGACAGAGACATGGCTATCACCACCAGGCCCACGACCGACGCACCGTCGGTCCTGCCGCCCCACGAGCGCAGCTCCTGGGTCCGCAACGCGGTCCGCATCCTGACCACGACCGACCACAAGGTCATCGGCAACCTCTACTTCGTCACCACGATGGCCTGGTTCATCGCCGGTGGCCTGATGGCGCTGGTCATCCGCGCCGAGCTGTTCACCCCGGGTCTGCAGGTCGTGCAGAACCCGAACCAGTTCAACCAGATGTTCACCATGCACGGCACGATCATGCTGCTGATGTTCGCGACGCCGCTGTTCGCCGGCTTCGCCAACGCGCTCGTGCCGCTGCAGATCGGTGCCCCCGACGTCGCCTTCCCGCGACTGAACATGCTGGCCTTCTGGTTCTTCTTCATCGGCAGCCTCATCGCCGTCGCCGGCTTCCTCACCCCCTCGGGTGCGGCCTCCTTCGGCTGGTTCGCCTACATGCCGCTGGCCGGCCCCGCGCACAGCGCGGGCACCGGCGGTGACCTGTGGGTGCTGGGCCTGGCGCTGACCGGTTTCGCCTCGATCTTCGGTGCGGTCAACTTCATCACCACCATCGTGTGCATGCGCGCCCCCGGCATGACCATGTTCCGGATGCCGATCTTCACCTGGAACGTCCTGGTGACCTCGATCCTGGTCCTCATGGTCTTCCCGGTCCTGGCCGCGGCCTTCTTCGGGATGGCGGTCGACCGCATCTTCGGCTGGCAGATCTACAACCCCGAGCACGGTGGCGCCCTGCTGTGGCAGCACCTGTTCTGGTTCTTCGGCCACCCCGAGGTCTACATCATCGCGCTGCCGTTCTTCGGCATCATCTCCGAGATCATCCCGGTCTTCTCCCGCAAGCCGCTGTTCGGCTACAAGACCCTGGTCATGGCCACCGTCGCGATCGCGGCGCTGTCGATCTCGGTCTGGGCGCACCACATGTACGCCACCGGTGCCGTGCTGCTGGAGTTCTTCACCATCATGACGATGCTCATCGCGGTGCCGACGGGTGTGAAGTTCTTCAACTGGATCGGCACGATGTGGCGAGGGTCCATCGTCATGGACACCCCCATGCTGTGGTCGGTCGGCTTCCTGGTGAGCTTCCTCTTCGGTGGTCTGACCGGTGTCATCCTGGCCAGCCCGGCCCTGGACTTCCACGTCACCGACAGCTACTTCGTGGTCGCGCACTTCCACTACGTCATCTTCGGCACCGTGGTCTTCGCGATGTTCGCCGGCTACTACTTCTGGTGGCCGAAGCTGACCGGGCACATGCTCGACGAGAAGCTGGGCAAGATCCATTTCTGGATGCTCTTCATCGGCTTCCACGGCACCTTCCTCATCCAGCACTGGCTGGGCGTGCAGGGTATGCCCCGTCGCTACGCGGACTACATGCCCGAGGACGGCTTCACCTGGATGAACCAGGTCTCCACGGTCTCCTCGTTCCTGCTGGCCGCATCGATGCTGCCCTTCTTCTACGCGGTCTGGAAGAGCTTCCAGACCCCGAAGGTCACCGTCAACGACCCGTGGGGCTGGGGCTACTCGCTGGAGTGGGCGACCTCCTGCCCGCCGCCGCGGCACAACTTCGACTCCATCCCGCGGATCCGCTCCGAGCGTCCCACCTTCGACCTCTACCACCCAGAGGTCGGCACCCTGGAGTCGCCCGAGCCCGACAAGTCCATCGCCGAGGAGCTGCTCGGCGGCCCCGACACCGACCCTGCCGGTCGGGCCGGGACCTACAGCGGTGGCGACACCGGCAAGGAGCACTGAGCCATGCAGACGGAGTCCAAGCTCTTCCTCTTCCTGGTGCCGTTCTTCCTGCTGATGGCGGGCATCTATGCCTACTTCACCGAGATGGGCGAGTGGGTCGGCATCGTCGGCCTGCTGCTGACCGCCATCATGTGCGCCTTCGTCGCGTGGTTCTTCTGGCTGTCCGGCAAGAACGTCGACGCCCGCCCCGAGGACAACCTCGACGGTGAGATCGCCGACCAGGCCGGCGACTACGGCCACTTCGCCCCCTACTCCTGGTGGCCGCTGTGGCTGGGCCTGTCCACGTCGTTGGTCGTCCTGGGCATCGGCGTCGGCTGGTGGATCACGGTCTGTGCCGCGCCCTTCCTGATCTGGTCGATCATCGGCTGGACCATGGAGTACTTCCACGGCGACCACGCCGTCTGAGGCTAGACCCGCAGCACACGACGAGAGCCCCCGACCATCACGGTCGGGGGCTCTTGCGTTTGCTCCTGACCGGCGACACGTTCTGCTGCCCACACCGGCGACACGCTTTGCTGTCCACTGGCGACACGCTCTGTCGCAGCGCGGGCCCGGCCGTACCTCCGTCTGCGGCCCTTGTCCTGCACTATTCGCGCTATAGCCCTAATACCGCAGGACACGAACCGCAGGACGTCCGTCCTGGGCACCCTCGACAGCCGGTCGGGCGGGGTCAGGCCGCACCTTCGCCCTCCGGCCATCCTGGCCTCGGCCATTCTGACCGCCACCGGCCCTTCCATCACCCCTCGCCCCCTACGGGTTTGCTCGCTGACAGCGAGCAAACCCGTAGGAACTAGAACCTCGGTCTGGACGCCCCGCCCCGAATCGGCTCGCGCTCCAGCGCGGAGGGTGTCGGTGTCTCAGCGCTGAAGGTGTCGGTGTCTCAGCGCGGAGGGTGTCTTGATGCTGCGGGTGGCTCAGCGGTCGCGGGTCGCCTCGACCCAACGCTGCACCAGCTGCGCGGCGCCACCGTCGTCGATGACCGCGGCGGCCCGGTCCATGCCGGCCCGGACCACCTCGTGGAGCTGCTCCTCGCTGCGAGGGTGCCCGTCGTTCTCACCGGCCTCCAGGAGACCCAGGGCGGTGCCCGCGTTGAGCAGGACCGCGTCGCGCACGGCGCCGGTGGATCCGGCGAAGAGCTGACGAGCCACCTCGGCGTTGAACTCGGCGTCGGCACCCCGCAGAGCGTCCACGGGGTGCAGCTCCAGGCCGAGTCGCCGTGGGTCGAGGGTCCAGTCGGAGATCGAGCCTTCCGAAGCCACCCACCAGAACCTGGTCGTGGTGGCCGGTGTGACCTCGTCCAGGCCGTCCTCGCCGCGGAAGACAGCAGCCTGCGTGCCTCGGGCCGCGAAGACGCCTGCCATGAGCCCTGCCATCCGGGTGTCGGCCGAGCCGACGACGGAGTAGCGGGGGAGGGACGGGTTGGTCAGGGGCCCCAGGAAGTTGAAGGCCGTCGCGATGCCCAGGTCCTTGCGGACCACGGCGGCGTGGCGCATGGAGGGGTGGAAGGTCTGCGCGAAGCAGAAGGTGATGCCGATCTCGCGGGCCACCTCGGCGACCTGCTCCGGCGTCAGGTCCAGCCGGATCCCGAGAGCCTCCAGCATGTCCGCCGACCCGGAACGGCTGGAGGAGGCGCGGTTGCCGTGCTTGACCACGACGGCGCCGGCCGCGGCCATCACGATCGCCGACATCGAGGAGATGTTGACGGTCATGGCGCGGTCGCCGCCGGTGCCGACGATGTCGATCGTGGGGCCGTCCACGGTGAAGCGGTTGGCGTGCCGCAGCATCATGTCCGACAGCCCGGTCATCTCCGGGACGGTCTCGCCCTTGGCGCGCAGCGCCGTGAGGAAGGACGCGAGCTGGGGCTGGCTGGCCTCGCCGGACATGACACGGTCCATCGCCCAGGAGGCCTGGTCGATCGTGAGGTCCTGGCCTGCGACCAGAGCGGTCAGCAGGTCGGGCCAGGTGGTGCCGGCGTCGTTGCCGGTGGCGGCCTGTGCCGCCGCGTTCACCGGCGCGCCAGGTCGGCGATGATGGTCGACAGGCGTGCCGGGTCCAGCGGACGGGGCACGGCCGCGTCGGCCTGGGACCAGGTCGCGAGCCAACCGTCCACGGGCCGTCCGGTCAGGACGACCACGGGCGGGCACTCGAAGATCTCGTTCTTGAGCTGGCGGCACACGCCCATCCCGCCGTAGGGCTGGGCCTCACCATCCAGGACGATGACGTCGAAGCCACCGGCCTCCACCTCGAGGAGCACCGCGTCAGGGGTCGCGCACTCCATCCAGCGGCCGATGTGCACGTCCGGCGCAGGGTCGTCGCCGACGCCGACGCGGACCTGGTCGCGCACCGCGCGGTCGTTGCTGTAGAGCAGCACCGAGATGCCTCGGCGGCCGGTCTCCTCGGCCTCGTGGGCCGTGCCGGTGACCTCGGCGCCGCTGTTGGTCGGGCCCTGGGTGGGGACGGAAGTCGCGCTCATGTGACCGATGGTATTCCACTCTCGATGGCGCATTCGTCAGGCCCGACCAGAGAGCCGAGCGGAGGCACGCCGAGAGGGGGGCGCACGGCACACCCGGTCATGGGCCATAATGACCGGGTGGCGACGACACCTCATGCAACGATGACCGACGCGGAACGGTTCCACGCGACCGCGCACGGACCGGCGACCAGGCCCAACATGACGGCCGTGGGCACCATGGTCTGGCTCTCCAGCGAGATCATGTTCTTCGCGGGCCTGTTCGCGATGTACTTCACGATCCGCTCGGTCTCCCCGGACCTGTGGGCCGAGCGCACCGAGTACCTCGACGTGCGGTTCGCCCTGATCAACACCTCGATCCTGGTGATCTCCTCCCTCTGGTGCCAGTTCGGCGTCTGGAAGGCGGAGCAGGGGATCCCGCACCGGACCGGGTCGCTGCTCAACGTCGGCAGCTGGGGGATGCGTGAGTGGTACGTCCTCACCTACATCTTCGGCTCGATCTTCATCGCCGGCCAGGTCTGGGAGTACGCCACGCTCACCATGGAGGGCCTGACCCCCACCGCGGACCCCTACGGCTCCGCCTTCTTCATCACCACCGGTTTCCACGGTCTCCACGTCACCGGTGGTCTGATCGCGTTCCTGCTGATCATCGCCCGTAGCTTCACCGCCCGCCGCTACACCCACGCGCAGGCGGCCGGTGCCGTCGTCACCTCGTACTACTGGCACTTCGTCGACGTCGTCTGGATCGCCCTGTTCTTCGTCATCTACATCCTGCAATGAGCACCGCAGGCCGTCCCGCAGATGACCTGTCCGACCACCCTGACCAAACCACCCGGAAGGATCGACGAGTGAGTTCCCTCGCCGCACGCCGCCGCAGCCCGCTGGCGCTGCTCGTGGTGCTGTTCCTGGGGCTGTGCTTCACCGGCACGGCCTACGCAGCCCTCCAGCCCAGTGCCGCTCCCGGCACTTCCGCCGCCACCGTCTCCGCCGAGGACATCGCCGCAGGCAAGAAGCTCTTCCAGGGCAACTGCGCCACCTGCCACGGTGCCAACGGCGAGGGTGTGCCCGAGGTGGGGCCGTCCATGGTCGGTGTCGGCGCGGCCGCCGTCGACTTCCAGGTCTCCACCGGTCGTATGCCGCTGGCCGAGCCGGACGTGCAGGCGTCCCGCAACATGGCCAACGTCAAGTTCACGGCCGAGGAGATCACCCAGCTCGCCGCCTACGTCGACTCCCTCGGCCCCGGCCCCGCCGTGCCGGACGAGGAGTGGCTCGACCTGGAGGGTGCCGACATCGCCGCCGGCGGTGCCGCATACCGGACCAACTGCGCGATGTGCCACAACGCCTCCGGAACCGGTGGCGCCCTGACCCGGGGCAAGTTCGCCCCCACGCTGATGAACGTCGAGCCGGTCCACATCTACGAGGCCATGCTCACCGGCCCGCAGTCGATGCCGGTCTTCAACGACCAGAACCTCACTCCGCAGGAGAAGGAGAACATCATCGCCTTCCTCAAGTACGCCGAGGACGGCGGCAACGCCCACGGTGGTGCCGGTATCGGCAGCATGGGGCCCGCCGGTGATGCGTTGTTCGTCTGGACCCTGGGTATCGGTGTCATGATCGCCGCCGCTGTGTGGCTCGGACGAAAGGCTGCCTGACGTGGCGACGCACGACAACAACGCGCCGGCCCGCCTGGCCGAGACGGCCGGGGACCGGTTCGCCAACCCGGGTTTGCCGCCGCACCAGCCGCGGCACGCGGACGTGGACGAGAAGGCCGCCCGCCGGGCCGCCACCCAGGTCGTGGCGCTGTTCACGCTCTCGGCCCTGGCCTCGATCGCGTTCCTGGTCATCTACTTCGCGATGGACCCGAAGCTGAAGGGTTCGCTCATCGGCATCGGTGAGCTGAACCTCTACCACGCCGCACTCGGTGTGACCATGGGTCTGTCGCTGCTCGGCATCGGTCTGGGCGCCATCCACTGGGCCAAGACCCTCATGCCCGACGAGGAGGTCGTCGAGCTGCGTCACGAGCAGGCCTCCCCGGTGGAGGACCGTGACGACGTCGCCCGCACCCTCTCGCACGGCTTCCGTTCCTCCCAGCTCAACCGCCGCACGGCGATCCTGGGCTCGGCCGCGGGTGCGCTGGGTCTGTTCGCCCTGCCGCTGGTCGTCCCGGTCGTCGCCGGCCTGGGGCCCAAGCCGGGCCGCGAGATGTACACCACCAACTGGAAGGCGGGCACGCGCCTGATGATCGACCCCTCCGGGGCGCCGATCAAGGCTGCCGACGTCACCCAGGGCTCGGTCTTCCACGTCATGCCCGACGGCTACGTGGGTGCCGCCTCGCACGAGCTGCCCCCGGCCGAGCTGCTGACCTCCAAGGCCAAGGACCAGATCATCCTGGTCAAGCTCGACCCGGCCAAGATCAAGAGCCAGAAGCAGCGTGACTGGGGCTACGAGGGCATCGTGGCCTACTCCAAGGTCTGCACCCACGTCGGCTGCCCGGTGGCGCTCTACGAGCAGCAGACCCACCACCTGCTCTGCCCCTGCCACCAGTCGACCTTCGACATGACCGACGACTGCAAGGTCATCTTCGGCCCGGCCAAGCGGCCGCTGCCGCAGCTGCCGATCACCGTCGACGACGAGGGTTACATCGTGGCCGCCGACAGCTTCCGCGAGCCGGTCGGCACCAGCTTCTTCGAGCGCGATCGTCCCGGCATGCTGGGAGTCAAGGAGGGTGACGCATGAGCACCGCTAGCCGCGTCCCCCAGGGGGCGGACCACCTGCGCGCCGAGTCCGGCGCCGCGACCGCCACGGCGACCCACGACGGTTACCAGGGCGCAGACAACCCCAAGCTGCCTCCGGGCCTGGGCTGGGCCGACGAGCGCACCGGCGCCGCCAAGGGCCTGCGCTTCATGCTCAAGAAGGTCTTCCCCGACCACTGGAGCTTCCTGCTCGGTGAGGTCGCCATGTACTCCATGGTCATCGCCCTCATCACCGGCACCTTCCTGACCCTGTGGTTCGTCCCGAGCATGGGCCATGTCGTCTACGAGGGCGACTACGTCCCGCTCAAGGGTGTGGCGATGTCGGAGGCCTACGCCTCCACGCTGGACATCAGTTTCGAGGTCAAGGGTGGCCTGCTGATGCGTCAGCTCCACCACTGGTCGGCGCTGTTCTTCATCGTCGGCGTCGCGCTGCACGCGGCCCGCGTCTTCTTCACCGGTGCCTTCCGCAAGCCGCGCGAGATCAACTGGGTCATCGGCACCGTGCTCTCGCTGCTGGCCTGCATCGAGGGCTTCGCCGGCTACTCCCTTCCGGACGACCTGCTCTCGGGCACCGGTATCCGCGCCATGAACGGCTTCATGATGTCGGCGCCGGTCATCGGCACCTGGCTGACCTACTTCGTCTTCGGCGGGGAGTTCCCCGGCGAGGCGATCATCCCGCGCCTCTACATCGCGCACGTGCTCCTGCTGCCGGCCATCATCGTCGGCCTGTTCGTGGCCCACCTGCTGCTGGTCGTCGTGCACAAGCACACCCAGTACCCCGGCCCCGGCCGCACCAACGACAACGTCGTGGGCTTCCCGGTCATGCCGGTCTACGCGGCCAAGGCCGGAGGCTTCTTCTTCGTCGTCTTCGGTCTGACCGCCCTGATCTCGGCCCTGGTCCAGATCAACCCGGTCTGGGTCTTCGGTCCCTACGACCCGAGCCAGGTGACGGCAGGTTCGCAGCCCGACTTCTACATGTGGTTCTCCGACGGTGCCCTGCGTCTGCTGCCGGGTTGGCTGGAGTTCAACATCTTCGGCACGGTGTGGAGCCTGAACATCGCGATCGGCTCGATCATCCTGCTGCCGGTGGTCTGGCTGATCATGGGCGCCTACCCCTTCATCGAGGCGTGGGTGACCGGTGACAAGCGCGAGCACCACCTGCTGCAGCGTCCGCGCAACGCCCCGGTCCGCACCGCGATCGGCCTGGCGGCCATCTCGATGTACCTGGTGCTGGCCCTGGCCTGTATCAACGACATCCTGGCGATCAAGCTGGGTCTGTCGATCAACGACCTGACCATCCTGTTCCGGTTCAGCTTCTTCCTGCTGCCGATCATCGTGTTCTTCGTGACCAAGCGGGTCTGCATGTCCCTGCAGCGTCACGACCGCGAGACCGTGCTGCACGGTTCGGAGACGGGGCGGATCGTCCGCACCCCCGAGGGCCGCTTCTTCGAGGTCCACGAGCCGCTGGACGAGTACACCCGCTGGCCGCTGGTCGACTACGACTCCTACCGCCCCGTGGGCGAGCTGGAGGGCGCGGTCGCCGACGAGCACGGTGTCCGTCGTCCGAAGGGAGCGCTCAACGGCCTGCGGAACGCGCTGTCCCGCTTCTACTACAAGGACAGCATCTCCGGCGTCACGCCGGCGGAGCTGGCCGCGGCCCATCACCATGGTGAGCACGAGGCGCTGGACTCCCCGGAGGAGGCCGCCGCCATCGAGCAGCACTCCCAGCCGGTCAACGCCGGTGTCGGTGAGGGCTTCGACCACGACGGGGACGAGCGCCATCACTGAGCGTGAGCCCCACGACGAGCGCCCCGCTCCTCCCACGGAGGGCGGGGCGCAGTCGTCGGTGCCCGGCGCGTGGCTGACCCCCGCCGAGTTCGAGGAGGCCGTCGGTGATGCGTTGGACCTGGTGCCCGAGGCGCTCATGGACCAGCTGGAGAATGTCGTCTTCCTCGTCGAGGAGGAGCCGCCGGCAGAGGACCCCGATCTGCTCGGGGTCTACGACGGTGTCCCCTTGACCGAGCGGGCGGAGTCCTGGGGCGGGACGCTGCCGGACCGGATCACGATCTTCTCCGGCCCGCTGCAGCGGATGTGCCAGGACCGGGAGGAGCTGCTCGACGAGATCGCCGTGACGGTCGTGCACGAGATCGCCCACCACTTCGGCATCGATGACGACACCCTCCACGAGCTCGGCTGGGGATGAGTGGCTGAGCGGATCGCAGACCGAGGTGGGACGGATAGAGTGGGCTCCATGATTTCCGCGATCGTCCTGATCAAGGCAGAGGTGTCCCGCATCCCCGAGGCAGCCCGGGCGATCGCCCAGATCGAGGGGGTCAAGGACGTCTACTCGGTCACCGGTGACGTCGACCTCATCGCCAGGGTCAAGGTCGCCAAGCACGAGGACTTCCACGACGTGATCGCCGACCAGCTCAACAAGGTCGAGGGCGTCCTGGAGACCAGCACGCACATCGCCTTCCGGACCTACACCGACGAGGATCTCGCGGCCGGCTTCGCACTCGGCCTGGACGACTGACGGCTGACGGGGTGACCGGTTGACCGACGGCTGACGGGGTGCCCCCTTCACTGGTTGAGCGGTCGACCGACCGCTGACTGACTGGCCGCCGGCCCGGACGAGCAGCCCCTCAGGCTGCCCCGGCCGGCACCGCTCCTGCAGGACGCTCCAGTGGTCGGGAGGACAGCGACCATGAGCCGTTGTCGAACTGGTCGACGGTCGCCCAGCTGGCGGCCTGCGGCTCGAGCTCGGCCCGGCTGGCGCCCGCGCCGCCCACGGGGCAGGTCCAGCGACCGTCCAAGTCGACCAGGCGGGTGCCGGGCTGCTCCAGCCACTTCAGGACCAGCTCGGTCTCCTCGGCCAGCGCGACGGGACCTGGCACCTTCGCCCCCGATGGTGAGCTCACGACCTCGGCCGTCTCACGCAGGGCCGTGATGTAGGGGAGCGGGTCGGCTCCTGCGGGCGTGATGGTCGTGCCGGCGAGGCGGCCGTAGCGCACGCACACGACCTCCCACCCGCCACCGTCCCTCCGCCGGGCCGCGACGAGCTCCGCCGACTCGCTCAACGGCCGTAGACGCTGGGCCCGTGCCGCGGCCCGCACCAGCGCCATCATCCGGTCCCGTAGAGCGGCGGCCTCCTCGTAGCGCTCCTGCCCGGCCAGCTGGTCGAGCCGGGAGCGCAGTGCAGCCATGACCTGTCGGGAGCTGCCGCTGAGGACCTCCGCGGCCTGCTCGGCGACGTGGGAGTAGTCCTGGACGCTCTGGGCGCCCACGCAGGGCCCGCCGCAGCGGCCCATCTCCAGCAGCGCGCACGCCGAGCCCCTGGCGGCCCGTGCGGACAGCCGCGGTGTGCACTGACGCAGGGGAATGACCTCGTGCAGTGCGGTGATGGCGTCCTCGGCCGTGCGACGGCTGCCGAACGGGCCGGCGTAGTGGGCACCGTCCTCGCGGACCGTGCGGACGATGGACAGGCGGGGGAAGGGCTCGTCGGTGAGCTTGACCCACACCGACTTCTCCGGGAAGCGCGAACGTCGGTTGTAGCGGGGCTTGTGCTCGGCGATCAGCCGCAGCTCACGCACGGAGGCCTCCAGCGGGCTGGCGCAGACGATCGGGGTGATGGACTCGGCCAGACCCACCATCTCGGTCATCCGACGACGTGTCTCGGAGGCCGTGAAGTAGGTGAGGGTGCGTCGACGCAGGTCCTTGGCCGTCCCGACGTAGAGCGGCTCGCCGCGATGGTCCTTGAAGACGTAGACCCCGGGAGCCGAGGGCATGGCATCGGCCAGGAAGCGCTTGCGGCGCTGGGCGGTGCTGACCCGCGAGCTGTAGGACTGCAGCTCCTCGAGGGTGTGCACGCCGAGGTTGCCGACCCTCTCGATCAGCCCGTGCAGGACGTCGACCGTGGCGCGGGCGTCGTGCAGGGCCCGGTGGTCGGGCACCGTGGAGGCGCCGAAGAGCAGGGCCAGGCTCGAGAGCTTGTGGTTGGGCGCCTCGTCCTTGTGGACCAGCTGGCGGGCCAGACGCACCGTGTCCAGCACGGGGAAGCCGGGCCAGGCCTGGCCGGTCTCGGCGGCAGCCGCCTTGAGGAAGGACACGTCGAAGCCGGCGTTGTGCGCCACCAGGACCGACCCGGCAGCGAACTCCAGGAACTGAGGCATCACGGTCCGGATGCCAGGAGCGTCGGCGACCATCGCGTTGCTGATGCCGGTCAGGACCGTGATGAAGGCCGGGATCGGGGTGCTGGGACGCACCAGCGTCTGGAACTCGCCCAGCACCTGGCCGCCACGCACCTTCACGGCACCGAACTCGGTGATCTGGCTGCCCGAGGGGGACCCGCCCGTGGTCTCCAGGTCGACGACGACGAAGGTGACGTCCGACAGGGCGGTGCCCAGGTCGTCGAAAGTCTCCTGCACCATCTGCATGACCTCGACGGTAGACGGGGCCACCGACAGACCCCTGCAGACATCCCGGCCGCGAGTGAAGGCAGACGACGGCGTCCTGCCGCGTCGAGGCCGAAGGACTGGCGGAATCGCCGGCAGGAGGGCGCGGGCGGGGAGGTCTGTCGGTGGTCGCCCCTAACGTCGTGGACAAGGAGGTGGAGACATGACGACGACCACCATTGACTGCCAGACCTGCCCCGTCCGGGGCCGCCACTGCGGTGACTGCTTCGTGCCCGTGCTCGGTCGGCTCTGGCTGGGGACCCCGACGGTCCCGGCCCAGGTGCCGGTGGCCGACGAGCAGGAGCTGCCCGGCGCCCTCGAGACCGAGCAGGAGGGACAGTCGGACGCCCGGCCTACCACCGTGGCGCTGACCAGCGACGAGCTCGCCGCGGTCGGAGCATTCGTCCGTGCCGGGCTCGTCTGCCCGGAGGAGGCAGACCGCCTGCGCGCCGAGCTTGTGCCGACCGCGGGCTACGCCGCAGGCTGACCTGCGGGCTGCGCCGCAGGCTGACCTGAACTTTAGGACGCGGGGCGGCTGTAGAGCGCGTCGATCTCGGCCTGGAGGGCCTCGGTGACGTTGCGACGCTTCAGCTTCATCGACGGGGTCAGCAGACCGTTGTCGGCGGTGAAGTCCTCCGGCAGGATCGTGTAGCTCCGGATCGACTCGGCGCGGCTGACCGACACGTTGGCGGCGTCGATCGCGGACTGGACCTCGGCCCGCACGGCCTCGTGCGTCGGAGCCTGCTCGATCGTCAAGCCGTCGATGCCGCGCGCGGCGGCCCACACGGGCACCATCTCCGCGTCGAGGGTCACCAGGGCGGCCACGAACGGGCGACCCTCGCCGATGACCATGACCTGGGAGATGAGCGGGTTGGCCCGGATGAGGTCTTCCAACGGGCCGGGCGAGACGTTCTTGCCGCCGGCGGTGACCAGGATCTCCTTCTTGCGCCCGGTGATCTTCAGGAAGCCGTCCTTGTCGAGCTCACCCAGGTCGCCGGTGCGGAACCAGCCGTCCTCCATGGCCTCGGCCGTCGCCTCAGGATTGTTGAAGTAGCCGCGGAACAGGTTGCTCCCGCGCAGGAGGATCTCACCGTCCTCGTCGACCCGCAGCGACACGCCCGGCAAGGGGCGACCGACGGTGCCGATCCGGATCATGTCGGGGGTGTTGACGGTCGCCGGGGCGGTCGTCTCCGTCAGCCCGTAACCCTCCAGCACGACCAGGCCGATGCCGCGGTAGAAGTGGCCCAGCCGCTCACCCAGGGCCGCGCCGCCGGAGATGGCGTAGGCCACGTTGCCGCCCATGGCTGCACGCAGCTTGCTGTAGACCAGCTTGTCCGCCAGCGCGTGCTGCGCCTTGAGGAAGGGACCAGGCTTGCCCTTGCCGCCGAGCGCCCGGCTGTAGTCACCGGCCACGCGCGCGGCCCAGGTGAAGATCTTGCCCTTGCCGCCCGCGACGGCCTTCTGCTCGGAGGAGTTGTAGATCTTCTCGAACACCCGCGGCACCGAGAGCAGGAAGCTGGGCCGGAAGCCGGCCAGGTCGTCCAGGACCGTCTTGGGGTCGGGGGTGTGCCCCATCCGGGCGCCGGCCTGCACCACGACCACCTGGATGAACCGCGCGAAGACGTGCGCCAGCGGCAGGAACAGCAGGGTCGAGGACCCGGGGGCCTTGATGACGGTGTGCAGCCGCTCGGCGGCATTCTCCGACAGGGACATGAAGTTGTCGTGCGTCAGCTCGCAGCCCTTGGGCTCGCCGGTGGTGCCCGAGGTGTAGATGATCGTGGCCAGGTCGGCGCGTGAGAGCCCCTCGCGGCATGCGTCGAGGTCCTCGTCGGAGACCTCCGCCCCCGCCGCGACCAGGTCGTCCAGACCGCCGGCGTCGATCTGCCACACGTCCCGCAGGGCCGGGGCGGAGTCGCGCACGGCGGACACCAGCGCCATCATCGGCTGGTCCTCCACCACCATCGCGACCGCGCCGGAGTCGGACAGGATCCAGCGGATCTGCCCCGAGGAGCTGGTCTCGTAGACCGGCACCGGCACCGCACCGACGGTCCACAGCGCGAAGTCGGCCAGCGTCCACTCGTAGCGGGTGCGGGACATGATCGCCACCCGGTCGCCGGCCTGGATCCCGGCGGCGACGAAGCCCTTGGCGAGCTCGCGGATGCGGCCGTAGAACTCGGCCGCGGTCACGTCCTCCCACGTGCTCCCACGTTGCACGCTGACCATCACCCTCTCCGGCTCGCGGTGGGCCCAGTCGGCGGGGTAGTCCGCGATCGTCCCCTCGCTGGTCGGCGGGACGAGCGGGGGCACGGTCAGTTCGGGCATGAGAGCGCTCCAGGGGAAGGGAGTTCACAGGTCGCTCCCACGATACCCGCGCGCCCTGCCGCGGGCGCCGGGCCTCGCTCCCGGGTCCTGCCCCCGCCCGTCGCGGGAGCCCCGTCATACTCGGGGGATGGAACCTGAGCGGCTGGCCGTCGGCGTCGACATCGGCGGCACCCGGCTCAAGGTGGGACTGGTGACCGAGCGCGGCGAGGTGCTGCGGCACACCGTGTCCCCGACCCCGCCGCGCGGCACCGCACCGAGGCTGGTCGAGGATGCCGTGGTCGAGGCCGTCACCGCGATCCTGGTGCCGGCGGACGACGATCAGGTATGCGGTGTTGCCGCCCCCGGCGGCACGGTCGCCGTCGGCGTCGCGGCGGCAGGCTTCGTCGATGCCGCCTCGGGCAGGGTCGTGTTCGCCCCACACTTCTCCTGGCGCGACGAGCCGCTGCAGGAGCGGCTCGAGGCACGTCTGGCAGGACCGGTGCTGGTCGACAACGACGTCAATGCGGCGGCCTGGGCGGAGCACTCGATCGGTGCCGGGCAGGGGGAGCACAACCTGCTGGTGGTCAATCTCGGCACCGGGATCGGTGGGGCGCACCTCATCGACGGGTGGCTCTACCGGGGCAGCGGCGGGCTGGCGGGGGAGTACGGTCACATGCGGGTCGTCCCGGGCGGCCGGCCCTGCGAGTGTGGCAACGAGGGCTGCTGGGAGCAGTACGTCTCCGGCTCCGTGCTCCGCCGCGCAGGGGCGGACCTGGTCAGGCTCGGCGGCCCGGAGGCGGAGGCGCTGACGCAGGCCTGCCGCGGCGACGCGGACGCGCTGGAGGGCGAGCAGGTGACGCAGGCCGCCAGGGCCGGGGATCCGGCCTCCATCGCCCTGCTCGCCGAGCTGGGGGACTGGCTCGGGACGGGACTGGCGGACCTGACCGCAGCCCTCGACCCGGGAGCGATCGTGGTCGGGGGAGGGCTGAGCGAGGCGGGCGACCTGCTCCTGGCCCCGGCGGCAGAGGCCCTGGCCGGCCAGCTGCCGGGTCGCGGCCACCGGCCGGTGCCCCCGGTGAGGGTGGCCCGTCTCGGGGCGCGGGCGGGGATGATCGGGGCGGCCTTGCTGGCCCTGCACGAGACCCCGTCCAGGCACGCGGGCCCGTGAGAGAAGATGGGGGCATGCCCTCCAGCACCACCGGTCAGCGCACCCCGCTGCGCGTCATGAGCTACAACCTCCGCGGTCTCAAGGACGACAAGGACACCGTCGCCGCCGTCGTCCGCGCCGTCGACCCTGACGTCCTGCTGGTGCAGGAGGCGCCCCGGTGGCCCGGGTCGAGCTACGCGATGACCGCCTTCGCCCGCGAGTGCGGGCTCCTGTGGTCGGGACGTCAGGCCCTGCTCGGGCAGACCACCTTGCTGACCAGCATCCGGGTGGACGCCAAGGACAATGTCGACCGTCGCCTCAAGGTGGGTCTGCGGGAGACCCCGCGCAACTACACCGTGTCCAGGATCCGACGGGCCGACGGGCTGCGGGCGACCGTGGTCTCGGTGCACCTGTCCCTGCTGGGTGACCAGCGGGTCCGGCACATCACGCAGGTGCTGGCCCAGCTGGCCGACGACCCGTTGGTGGTCGACGACGAGCCCTTGATCATCGGTGGCGACCTCAACGAGGGTAGTGACGGCACCGCCTGGGGCGCGCTCGCGGAGCAGCTGGTCGAGGTGAGTGAGGACCGCTTCACCTTCCCGTCCAAGGCCCCGCGGGTGCGCATCGATGCCATCTTCGGTCGTGGCCACCAGCAGGTCACCCTCGGCGACCCGTCGATCCTGGAGGGGCTGGACCTCGTCGCGGCCACCGACCACCTCCCGGTCTGGGTCGACCTGCACTACTGAGCGGTGGCTGCGGGCGCCCAGGTGACCTGGATCGTCGCCGGCGCACCCTCGGAGCTGCCGCGGAGTCCCTCCAGCCCCAAGGGCCTCATGACCTCACGACCTCGACGGCCCTACGGGTTTGCTCGCTGCCAGCGAGCAAACCCGTAGGGGGACACGGGCACCCTCGCGGTCGATGAACACGGGCCCCCTGGTGGTCGGTCAGACCCGTGCGCCCCAGTCGTCGTCGCCACGCCGGTCCCGCGGCTGACGGAGCACGAGCAGCACGAACCCAGCGACAGTCATGGCCGTGCCTACCGCGGCCCAGGCGATGTTGAGCAGCGGGATCACCGCCGACAGGACCACGAGCAGGGGGCCGGCCACCAGACCGACCACGATCGCCCAGTAGTGCAGGTCGCCGGCCGGCAGCGGGGGCGTGGGAGGCGGGACGAAATGGTCGTCGTCCGGGTCCTCCGGCGGCTCGTAGGAGCGGTGGTCGGTGGCCATCCCTGCGGGCGTGCCTGGCCCGAGATGGGGTGTGGGGCGCTGCTCCGGCTGGAGGCCGGCGACGATCTCGCGAAACCGACGGTCGACGTCGTCGGGATCGTGCGGGTCGTGGGGCTCGCGTCCGGGATCAGTCATCGGCCTGCCCGTGATGGTCCGTGCCGGCGATGCGGGCCACGAACTCGGCGGTGAGCCGCTGCACCTCCGCCGCGTCGTGGTCGAGCGTGGCCACGTGCGCCGACCGCTCGAGGACGACCTCGCGGACGTCGCTGCTGCCCACCCGGTCGAGGAAGACCTCGGAGGACAGCGCCGGCACCACCTTGTCGTGGGCCGAGCGCAGCAGCAGCACCGGCACCCGGACCTGCCCGGCCAGCTCCTGCAGGTGCGGCCAGCGCGAGACGAACGAGTGGAAGGCCTTCAGCGGCAGCCGGTCGTAGCAGATCTCCTGCTCGCCACCCTGCAGCCGGATGTCGTTGCCCAGCCCGGCCAGCGTCGGCAGCACGTGCTTGATCAGCGGCAGCGCCCGCAGCCGAGGGTCGGTGGCGGTGAAGGCCGGGTTGATGAGCACCAGCCCGTCCACCTGCCCGGGACGGGTGGCGGCCAGCTCGGTGACCAGCGCGCCACCCAGGGACAGCCCGACGGCCACCATCCGGTCGACCTGCCCGCGCAGGTCCGCCGCGGCGGCCTCGACGGCACCGAACCAGTCGGCGTAGCGGGTGCGCCCCATGTCGGCCACCGTGGTGCCGTGACCCGGGAGAAGGGGAGCGCTCACCGCATACCCGAGGTCGGCGAGGTGCGTGAAGACCGGGCGGACGGTCTGCGGGGTGGAGGTGAGGCCGTGCACGACGAGCACGCCGGTGCGGGCGCGGTCGCCGGTGCCGGGACTGGTGAACGGCTCGGCGCCGGGAAGGATGGCCACGTTGCCATCCTCGCACGCCCGACGGGGGTAGAGTTCGGGCCGATGACGCAGTCCCCAGCACCCACCCCGCGCGAAGACGGACGCCAGGCGGCCACCTACTGGTTCCTGAAGCACTTCGTCGTGGGCCCGCCGGTCAACCTCGTCTTCCGTCCCTGGGCCGAGGGGCTGCACCACATCCCGGAGGAGGGCGGGGCCATCCTGGCCAGCAACCACCTCAGCTTCTCCGACTCCGTCTTCCTGCCGCTGGCGGTCAAGCGCCGGATCACCTTCCCGGCGAAGAAGGAGTACTTCACCAAGCCCGGGGTCAAGGGCTGGCTGACCAAGCAGTTCTTCCTGGCGACGGGCCAGATCCCGATCGACCGCTCCGGCGGCAGCGCCTCCCAGGACGCGCTCGCCAAGGGGCTGGAGGTGCTCAGGAGCGGTGGGCTGTTCGGCATCTACCCCGAGGGCACCCGCTCGCCCGACGGCCGCCTCTACCGCGGCAAGACCGGCGTGGCCCGGCTAGCCCTGGAGGCCAACGTCCCGATCATCCCGTGCGCGATGATCGACACCGACAAGGCGCAGCCGACCGGGCAGACCATCCCCAACATCGTGCGCGTGGGCGTCAAGATCGGTGCGCCGATGCACTACCCGGAGTACGCCGGTCAGGAGAACGACCGCCGCGTGCTGCGGATGATCACCGACGACGTCATGCGCGAGCTGCAGCGGCTGTCCGGCCAGGAGTACGTCGACGAGTACGCCGCGACCGTCAAGGAGCGCCTGGCCGCCCGGGCCCGGGCCGGCATCCAGCAGGCCCGGCAGGGCCTCGACCAGGCGCGCGAGGGCATCTCCGAGGCCACCGACCGCGCCCGCGCCGGGATCGTCGACGCGACCGACCGCGCGCGGGAGAACATCGCCGCGCGCCTGGGCCGCGACGAGGACCCCGCCCCCGAGCCGGGTGCCCGGCCCGACGCGCAGCCTGACCAGGAGCCGGAGCGACCCGCCGGGGGCACCGCAGACTGACGCCGCGTCAGGAGCACCCCTCGGAGTCTCCTACGATGGCCGGGTGAGCACCGACACCACCCTGCCCGGGGCCCCCGGGTCCTTCACCGACTGGCCCGACCTCCCGGCGGCCCAGCAGCCCACCTGGCTCGACCCTGCCGAGCTCGCCCAGGTACTCTCCGTGCTCTCCTCCTATCCGCCCCTCGTCTTCGCCGGCGAGTGCGACCTCCTGCGCGAGCGGATGGCCGCCGTCAGCCGCGGCGAGGCCTTCGCCCTGCAGGGCGGCGACTGCGCCGAGACCCTCGCCGACGTCACCGGCCCCAACATCCGTGACCGCATCAAGACGATCCTGCAGATGGCGGTCGTGCTGACCTACGGCGCGGGCGTGCCGGTGGTCAAGGTGGGCCGGATGGCCGGGCAGTTCGCCAAGCCGCGGTCCAAGGACACCGAGACCCGTGACGGGGTGACCCTGCCGGCCTACCGCGGGGACATGGTCAACGGCTTCGAGTTCACCCCCGAGGCGCGCCGCCACGACCCGGACCGGCTGCTGCGCAGCTACCACGCCTCGTCGGCCACCCTCAACCTCGTGCGCGGCTTCACCTCCGGCGGTTTCGCCGACCTGCGCAGCGTCCACGCCTGGAACAAGGGCTTCATCCAGGGCGAGGCGCAGAAGCGCTACGAGCAGATGGCCAACGAGATCGACCGGGCCGTGCGCTTCCTCGAGGCCTCCGGCGTCGCGGACGCCGAGGAGATGCGCCGGGTCGAGTTCTTCTCCGCGCACGAGGCGCTGGTCCTGGACTACGAGCGCCCCATGGTCCGCCGCGACCACCGCACGGGCGCGCTCTACGACACCTCCAGCCACTTCGTCTGGGTCGGCGAGCGCACCCGACAGCTGGACGGCGCGCACATCGACTTCGTCTCCCGTGTCCGCAACCCGGTCGGCGTCAAGCTCGGCCCGACCGCCGACCGCGACACGATCTTGCGCCTGATGGACAAGATCGACCCCGAGCGCGAACCCGGGCGGCTGACCTTCATCACGCGGATGGGCGCCGAGACCGTGCGCGACGTGCTGCCCGCCCTGCTCACCTCCATGGGCGACGAGGCGCACCACGTCAGCTGGGTCTGCGACCCGATGCACGGCAACACCTTCACCTCGCCCAGCGGCCACAAGACCCGCAGCTTCGACGCGGTCGTGGACGAGGTGCGCGGCTTCTTCACCGCCCACGAGGAGGCCGGCACCCACCCCGGCGGCATCCACGTCGAGCTCACCGGCAACGACGTGACCGAGTGCGTCGGCGGCACCACCGCCGTCGACCTGGACGACCTGGGCCTGCGCTACGAGACGCTGTGCGACCCGCGGCTGAACCACCAGCAGAGCCTGGAGCTGGCCTTCCTCGTCGCCGAGATGCTCGACCGGGGCGTGCGCTGACGGTGACGGAAGCCCCATACCCCCCAGGGACCGTGGCCGACCTCCGGTCGGACACGCTCACCCGGCCGACCGCGCAGATGCGGGAGGCGATGACCGCAGCCCCTGTCGGTGACGACGTCTACGGTGAGGACCCGACGGTCGCCGAGCTCGAGGCGCGGGTGGCCCAGCTGCTGGGGCACGAGACGGCGTTGTTCATGCCGACGGGCTCGATGGCCAACCAGGTCGGGCTGCGGCTGCACGCCGGGCCCGGCCAGGAGATCATCACCGACCATCTCGCCCACGTGCTGCGCGCCGAGCTGGGGGCTGCGGCCGCCTGCAGCGGGATCACCACCCGCAGCTGGGTGGCCACCCGCGGGCTGCTCGAGGTCGACACCGCCCTGGCGATGATGGTGCCCGACGGCGGCGCCTACCAGGTCAGCACGGCCGCGGTCGTGGTCGAGAACACCCACAACTTCGGCGGCGGCACCGTGCAGCCGCTGGAGGAGATGCAGCGCTTGCGCGCCGCGACCCGCGAGGTCGGCGTCGGGGTGCACCTCGACGGCGCCCGGCTGTGGAACGCCCACGTCGCCACGGGTGTGCCGCTGGCGGACTACGGGCGCTGCGCCGACACGGTCTCGGTGTGCCTGTCCAAGGGGCTCGGCGCCCCTGTCGGCTCGGTCCTGGCGGCGGACGCCGACCGGATCGGCGAGGCGCGCGTGCTCCGCAAACGGCTCGGGGGAGGTATGCGGCAGGTCGGCATCCTCGCGGCGGCCGGCCTCCACGCGCTGGAGCACCACGTCGAGCGGCTGGCGCAGGACCATGCCCGCGCGCAGGCGACGGCGCAGCACCTCGCGCAGGTCGCGCCGGAGGTCGTCGACCCGCAGCACGTCCAGACCAACATCCTCGTCCTGGACGTCGGCGCGGCCGGCTGGGCGGCGGGGGAGTTCATCGAGGCGGCCGGCAGCGAGGGCGTGCTGGGCTATCCCACCGACGCCCGCCACGCACGCTTCGTCTGGCACCTGGACGTCGACGACGCCATGACCGACCACGCCCGCGCCGTGCTCGGCATGCTGCTCTCGGACCCGGGCCGCAGCCCCCGGCCGTGACCGAGGCTGCGCGCCACGACTCCCCGGCCCTCCCGCCGGGGCAGAGGAGGGCGCCCACCTGGCAGGCCTCGCACTACGGCAAGGTGCCGCTCATCTCCGCCGACCGCTGGACCCTGCGGGTCGGCGGGTGCACGGACGGGGGAGGGGTGACGGTGCTCGACCACGCGATGCTGTCCGACCTGCCGCGCGTGGAGGTCGAGGCGGGGCTGCACTGCGTGGACCGGCGCAGCATCCCCGGCCTGCGCTGGGGCGGGGTGCCGATGGCCGAGATCGTGGCGCTGGCCCCGCCGGAGCCCGGTGCCGCGCACGTCCTGCTGGCCGCGGCGCGGGGCTTCTCCTCGGCGGTGCTGGTCGAGGACCTGGTGCACCCTGACGCGCTGCTGGCCACGCACGTCGACGGGGAGCCGCTGACGCCCGAGCACGGCTGGCCGGCGCGGGTGGTCCTGCCCCACCTCTACGGCTTCAAGGGGCCCAAGTGGGTGGCCGAGCTGACCTATCACCATGTCGCGGTGCCGGGCTACTGGGAGTCGCACGGCTATCACCCGCGCGGGCGGGTCGCCCTCGAGGAGCGCTGGGCGCACCAGGCCTGAGGCGGCCGACGGACGGGCTGGACGGCCGACCGGGCGCGGAGCCGCGGCTCTAGACGACCCCGAGGACGATCTCGGTGCCCTTGGGCACCTCCGTGCCCGGCTCGATCGACTGCTCCCGCACCGTGCCGAAGAAGCCGCCGCGGATGTCCTCACGGACCACGACCAGCCCCAGCTCGGTCAGCTCGGCCTCGGCGGTGCCGAACTGGCGGCTCACCACCGAGGGGACCTCGACCAGCTCCTGGCCCTTGGAGATCACCAGGCGCACGGTCGTGCCGCGCTCGACCTGCCCCGGGCCGGGCTCCTGGCTGACGACCGCACCCTCGGGGATCTCGTCGCTGAAGACCCGGTCGGGAGCGACCTCGACGGTCAGGCCCGCGCCGCTGAGGATGTCGCGCGCCTCCTGCTCGCCGCGACCGGTGACGTCGACGATCTCGACCGGCGCGGGGCCGTCGCTGATCACCACGGCCACCGCGGTGCCGGGCTTGACGGAGGTGCCCGCGGGCGGCTCGCTGCTGATGACCTGGTCCCTGGGGACGGACTCGTGGTGGGCGCGGGTCTGCTCGCCCAGGACGAGATGGGTGTCCGTGAGCGCCTGCTCGGCACCGGCCGCGTCGAGCCCGTCCAGGCGAGGAATGCCATAGCGCTCCGGGCCCTGGGAGACCTGCAGCGTGACGTCGGTGCCGTGCCGGAGCACCGATCCGGGCCCGTGGTCGGCGGCGATGACCACCCCGTCGGCGACGTCCTCGGAGTAGGCGTAGACCACCACGGGGTCCAGCTCCTCGGCGTCGAGGAGGGCGCGGGCGTCCTGCTCCGTCAGGTCGACGACGGTGGGCATGGTGGAGTGCACGGCCGGCCCCTCGGTGAGATACCAGTAGCCGAAGCCGGCGCCGGCCAGCAGCAGCACGAGGAGTGCGCCCAGGAGCCATCCCGCGCCGCCGCGACGCCGGGGGGTCGGCTCCGGGCGAGGGGCCTTCGGGCGTGGGGTCCGGGGCGCGCGGTTGCCGGTCGTGCGCGCGAAGCGCCCGTCGCCGGAGGGTGGTGGGCCGGCGGGCTGCCCGGCGGGTGGTCCACCGTCAGGGGCGTGCCGCTCACCGCCGCCGGGGTATGCGGCCCGCCTCACCGGGATCTGTCTGGTCGCGGTGGTGGGGCGCTGGGCGCGCACGACCTGCGTCAGGTCGCCGTCGACGGTGCGGACCGGGACGGTGTCCTCCGAGGCGGGGGCCGCGTCGAGCTCGTCGTCGGAGAGGTCGCGCAGGAGGGCGCGCAGCTCGGTGAGCAGGGCCGAGCCGTCCTGCGGGCGGTCGTCGGGGTCGACCGAGCTGGTCCGCAGGATCAGGTCCTCCACGGCCTGCGGCACGGTCTCGACGAGGTCGCGCACGTGGGGCACGCCACCGTGGACGTGCTCGTAGGCGACGCGCACCGGGTCCTGGCCGGGAAAGGCCTTGGTGCCGGTGAGGAGCTCGAAGAGGAGCAGGCCCACGGCATACACGTCGGTCCGCGCGTCGGAGGTCTCGTGCTCCACCTGCTCGGGGGCCAGGTAGGCGACGGTGGCCCACAACATCTCGGTGGTCACGTTGGGCACGCCCTCGATGCGCGCCAGGCCGAAGTCGGCCACCTTGACGTTGGTGGACCGGCCCCGGCCGAGCAGGACGTTCTCGGGCTTGACGTCCCGGTGGATCATGCCGCCGGCGTGGGCGGCCGCGAGGGCCTCGGCGACGGGCAGGAGGAGGGAGAGCGCCTGGCGCGTCGACATGGGCGCCTCGTCGGTGATGACGTCACGCAGGGTGCGGCCCTCGACCAGCTCCATCGCCAGGTAGACCGCGCCGTCGTCCTCGCCCTGGTCGTAGACGCTGACGATGTGCTGGTGCTGGAGGCGCGCCGCGGCCCGGGCCTCGTGGACGAAGCGGCGCACGAAGGCGTCGTCGCGGGCCAGGTCGGGCCGCATGACCTTGAGCGCGACCGGGCGGTCCAGCCTCAGGTCGCGGGCGCGGAAGACCGTGGCCATGCCGCCGGTGGCGATTTCGGCGTCGACCCGGTAGCGGCCGTCGACAACGCGGCCGATCAGGGCATGGTCCGAGCCGATCACCCGACCACAATACGAAGCGCGGCGCCCCAACCGTGGGAGGCGCCGCGCTCGCGCTGCGAGGTCGGAGGGTCAGACGTTCTTCATGTGGTGCTTGATGTTGGCCACGTAGCGGCGGGTGTCGGGGAACATGCCGTGGTTGCGGACCCCCGCCAGGCCCTGGTAGTAGGCACCGATCGCCTGGTCGCGGTTGTCGGCCTGGGCCAGCAGCGACTTCATGATGACCACGCCGGCCTCGGCGTTGTCGGCCGGGTCGAGCAGGTTGAGGCTGCGGCCGGCCAGGTTGCTGGCCCAGCGGCCCGAGGAGGGGATCACCTGCATCGCGCCGATGGCGTTGGCGGGGGAGACCGAGGCGTGGTTCCAGCCCGACTCCTGGAAGGACAGGGCCAGCATCAGCCTGCTGTCCACGCCGTGCCGCTTGCTGGCGGCGACGATGAGCTGCTTCATCTCCTCGCGGGAGGGCACGCCGACGGTGGCCAGGTAGTCCCTGTTGGCGGCGGCGGCCCGGGCGGTGGCGTTGCTGTAGCGGTAGTGCAGGAAGGTGTCCTGGACGTACTCCCCGGCCTTGTGGGAGCCGATGTTGCTCGCGTCCCAGGGCTGGTCGCGGCGGGTGGTGGAGCCGGAGCCGCGGGACGCGCGGTTGTCCTCCCTGGCCTCGGCCTTGGTCGACCCGGACGAGGACCCGGGGATGGTCAGCTTCTGGCCGGGGTAGATGAAGGCGCCGGCGCTCAGGCCGTTGGCGGAGCGGATCGCCGAGACGGTGGTGCGGTGGCGCAGCGCGAGGTCGCTGAGGGTGTCGCCGGCGCGGACGGTGATGGCGCCGCCCTTGGAGACCTGCGTGGAGGAGCTGGCCTTGCGGGACGAGCCTGCCTTGGCGGAGGTGCCCTTGCCCGACTCGCCCTTGGCGCCGGGGATGGTCAGCTTCTGCCCGGGGTAGATGAAGGAGCCGGAGCGGATGCCGTTGGCCGAGGCGATGGCCGAGATGGTGGTGCCGTGACGGACCGCGAGGTCGCTGAGGGTGTCGCCGGCGCGGACGGTGATGGTGCCGCCCTTCTGCGTGGACGAGCTCGTGCCCGAGGCCTTCTTGCCGGCGTAGGAGCTCTGGCCGGCGGAGGTGCCCTTGCCCGACTCGCTCTTGGCGCCGGGGATGGTCAGCTTCTGCCCGGGGTAGATGAAGGAGCCGGAGCGGATGCCGTTGGCCGAGGCGATGGCCGAGATGGAGGTGCCGTGGCGCAGCGCCAGGCCGCTGAGGGTGTCGCCCGCACGCACCGTGACCGTCCCGCCGCCCGTCGTGGAGGACTTCGTGCCGGAGGACTTCTTGGTGGACGACGCCGCCGCGCCCTTCCCGCTCGTGCTCTTGGCGGCCTTGGTGTCGGCGCCCTTGCCCGGGATCACCAGGGTGTCGCCCGGCATGATCCACCGACCGTTGTCCTTGAGACCGTTGACCCGGACGATCTCCCGGACCGGGACACGGTGCTGGGCCGCGATGTCGTAGACCGTGTCGCCGGCCCGGACGGTGTGCGTTCCTGCCTTGGACGCGGCCAGCAGCTCGACGGAGTGCAGGGCCGAGGGGACGTAGGCCACGGTGGGCAGGTCGGCAGGAGGGAGAGCGGCGAAGAGGGGGCTCACTGGGGCATTTCCTTCGGTTCCAGGGCCGGCCGGGCGGGGGGACAAGGCCGGTGTGCACGAGGCTGATGTGACCTCAGGGGAGCCGGTCAGCCTTTGTGGCAGGAGGGACGTTACAGCCTGGAAAAGAGATGCGCCAGTGTTTCGGCGTGTCGCAAACTGTGATTGACTGGTAGATGTGGTAAGTGACACCGATGTAATTTCCGACTGGCTCACCGTCCCCGAGATCGTCGAGCTCTCCGGCGCCAAGGTCACCGAGGTCAAGAGGTGGCTCCAGGAGCGCGAGCTCGTGGGTCAGCGACGCGGCCCCAACAACGCGCTCATGGTCCCCGCGACCTTCCTGGTCGAGGGGCGACCCCTCGGTCCGTTGAAGGGCACGATCACCGTGCTCTCCGACAGCGGCTGGAACGACGCCGAGATCATCGACTGGCTGCACGCCGCCGACGACTCGCTCGCCGGCGGCAGCGCGATCGAGGCGCTGCGCACGGGCAGCAAGACCGAGGTGCGCAGGCGCGCCCAGGAGGCTGCCTTCTAGAGGCCTACCTGGGCTGCCTGTCCCAGGGCCCTTCCGCGGGCCCCGTCCTCGGGACTCCTCAGGCCACGATCCTCAGAGGTGGCGGTCGGTGCAGATCGCCACGAGCTCGACCAGGGCCGCCCGGCCCTCCTCGGTCAGGTCGGGGGTCGCCGCCAAGGCCTCGAGGGCAGCGGCGGCCCCGGCCTCGATCATCTCCTCGGTGCGGTCGAGCGCGCCGGAGTCGACCAGGATCTGGCGGCAGGCCTCGATGGCGTGGTCGTCCAGGTCGGGATCGCCCAGGCTGGCGGCGATCAGCTCGGCACCCTCGGGGGAGGCGAGCTCCAGCGCGTGCGCGATCAGGGCGGTGTGCTTGCCCTCGCGCAGGTCGTCGCCGGCGGGCTTGCCGGTGTCCTCGGGGTTGCCGTATACGCCCAGCACGTCGTCACGCAGCTGGAAGGCCTCGCCCAGCGACAGGCCGTAGTCCTTCAGCGGTGCCAGCTGCTCGGGCGTCGCCCCCGCCGCCATCGCCCCGATGAGCAGGGGCTGGCCGACGGAGTACTGCGCGCTCTTGTAGCGGATGACCTGCCTGCTGCGCTCCAGCCGCTCCGCGTAGGGCAGGTCGTCCCAGCCCTGGGCGCCCTCGAGGATGTCCAGGAACTGCCCGCCCATCAGCTGGGTGCGCATCCGGTCGAACTCCGGCCGCGCCCGGTCCAGCGCCTCGGGCGGCAGGCCGCTGGTGGCGAAGACCTCGTCGGTCCAGTTCAGGCACAGGTCCCCGGCCAGGATCGCGGCCGCGTGACCGAAGCGCTCGGGGTCGCCCTTCCAGCGCGCCTGCGCGTGCCGGGTCGCGAACGAGCGGTGGGCCGTGGGGCGGCCGCGACGCAGGTCGCTGTTGTCCATGACGTCGTCGTGGATCAGCGCGGCGGCCTGGAAGACCTCCATCGCGCTCGCGGCGCGCACCGCGGACTCGTCGTCGGCGCCCCCGATCGCGCGCCAGCCCCAGTAGAAGAAGGCGGCGCGCAGGCGCTTGCCGCCGTTGAGCAGGTCGGCGACCGAGTCCACCAGCGGGACCATCGGCTCACCCAGCTCGCGCAGGATCTCCCGCTGCCGGGTCAGGTGCTCGTCGAGCGCGCGCTGCACACGCTCGCGGAGCTGGACGCCGTCCAAGGGGTGGGCGTGCGGCACAGGCTTCTCCTGGTCGGGGTGGCGGCGCACGGGACGGGTGCGCCCTGGTCGTCGTGTTCGGCGGGTCTTCGCTTCAGGGTATGCGGCACCGCCTCGCCCGAGCCTATCCCGCGGCCGGGGTGCGACCGGTCCCCGGTCGCGACCTGCGGACCGCGCCCGGTCCGGGCCATCCCCTCCGTGGCCCGGACCGCCTCCATCCTGTCTGGTCCTGGGGGTCCGACCTGGGGTTTTCCACAGGGGTGGCCTCAGGGGTTGAGGTCTGTCGGTGGCTGATCGTACAGTTGTCCTAGTCGAACAGAAGTTCGATCACCTGCCCGGTGAGGCCCTGCAGACTCTGCGAGGAGCCCGCTGCGGACGGTGGTTCACGACGTCGGAGAGGACCCGGGGATGAGCAGGCGTTACCAGGACGAGGTCGAGGTCAGGCTCGGGGATCCGCAGGAGCACCGGGTCCGGCTGGAGCCGGGTTGGCAGCGCAGCGCACAGCCGGTCGTCGAGGAGGTGCCCACGGTCTTCCTGTGGCGCGGGCGCGTCCACGTCGTGCGGGGCGTGCTGGCCCAGTGGACCCTGAGGACTCCGTGGTGGCGCCGGCCCGGACGACCGGAGATCCTCGAGCGCGAGGTCTGGCGGGTGGAGGCCAGCGCCGGCCGTTCGTCGGGCAGCGGCGTCTACGACCTCGTCCACGACGACCAGTGGCTGCTCGAGCGGGTCAACGACTGACCGCCTGGGTCGGAAGGAGGAGACGAGATGACCACCATCACCAGGACACCACCCATCGGCGCGCAGGTCGGCACCGTCCTGGACCTGCTGGAGCGGGCCAGGGAAGGGCTGCTGCTGGCCTGCCACAGCAGCACCGCCTCCGAGCGCTACACCCGGGCCCACCTGGCCGCGCTGCGGGCCGGCGCCGCCCTGCTGGCCGCACGGAGCGTCCCCAGCCGACGGACCCGCCCGCGCAGCGTGTGGGAGATGCTGCCCGCCGTGGCGCCCGAGCTGGGGGAGTGGGCGGTGCTGTTCGCCGACTCCGGACGTCGCCGGCTGGCGCTGGAGCGCGGCGCCGACTGCGTCTCGGCCAGGGACGCCGACGACCTGGTCCGCTCCGGCGAGCTCTTCCTCGAGCTGGTCCGCGAGGCGCTGCACCTGCCCTGCGCCGTCCCGCTGCCGGCCGAGCTGACTCCCGTCGCCAGAGGCTGAGGTCGCTCCTGATGCCCGCCCCGTCCACCACCGACGACTTCGTCCATCTGCACGTCGCCTCGAGCGCCTCGATGCGCTACGGCGCCAGCCACCCCGACCAGCTGGTCCGCCGGGCTGCCGAGCTGGGCCAGTCGGCGCTGGCGCTGACCGACCGCGACGGCCTCTACGGGGCGGTGCGTTTCGTCCGGTCCTGCCGGGAGGAGGGGATCGCGCCCGTCCTGGGTGTCGACCTCGCCCTCGGGGCGGGCGACGTGCTCCGTGCCGCTGGTGGGGGCGCTGGTGGAGTCGCTGCCGGGACACAGCACGGTGCCGGCAGCGGGATGGTGGCGATCACGGGTGCGGCCGCGCTGGGGACCTCCGAGCCGGCGGCCGTGCGTCGGGCCCAGCCGGTCAAGGGTGGCGCGCTGGTGGACGACCAGCAGCCCCGCGTGGTCGTCCTGGCGCGTGGGCAGGGAGCGGGCCTGGACCCCGGCGTCGGGTGGGCCCGGCTGTGCCGGTTGGTCACCCAGACCCACCTGGCGGGGCAGCGGGGCGTGCCACGCACGCGGCCCGACCTGCTGGCCCGGGCCGCGGCACCGGTGGAGGGCCTCGCCCCGGTCGTCGTCCTCCTGGGGCCCGACTCCGACGTGGGGCGGGCCGCGCTGGCCGGCCGGCGCGAGCTGGCGCGGTCGTTGCTGGCCGGTTGGCGCGCGCTCCTGCCCGGCGACGCGCTGCGGGTCGAGGTCGTCTGCCACGGGGGGCCGGAGGGCAGCCCGGCCAGCCTGACCCATGCCTCCCGGCTGTGGGCGCTGGCCCGTGAGGCCGGCGTCCCGGCGGTGCTGACGGCCGCGGTCCGGCACGCGCTCCCGGAGCAGGCCAAGGTCGTCGACGTCCTGGACGCCGCCCGCCGGATGGTCGTCCTGGACGAACGCCACCTGGACCGGGTCAGCACTGCGGGGCACCTCGCCGGCACCGCCACCATGCACGCGACCGCGTCCCGGCTCGCGCAGGCCGGCGGCTCCGACGCCCACGCCGACGACCTCCTGCGCGAGACGCTCCGGCTGGCCGGCGAGTGCCACCAGGACCCGCGGTCAGACCTGGGCATCGGGGCGGTCCACCTGCCCGAGCCGCAGATCCTCGGCGTCGAGGGCACAGGGCAGGCCCACCGCGTGCTCACCGAGCGCTGCACCCAGGCGGTGGCCACCCGCTATCCCGGCGCGAGCGCCGCATACCTGGAGAAGATCCATGCACGGCTGGCCGAGGAGCTGGGGGTGATCGCGGGGCTGGGCTATCCGACCTACTTCCTCACCGTCGCCCAGGTCTGCGACCTCATCCGGGACAACGGGGTGCGGGTGGCTGCACGGGGATCGGCCGCGGGCAGCCTGGTCACCCACCTGCTCGGCATCAGCGGCGTCGACCCGATGGAGCACGGCCTGCTCATGGAGCGCTTCTGCTCGCCGCTGCGGGCCCAGCTGCCCGACATCGACATCGACGTGGAGTCGGCCCGCCGGACCGAGATGTACGAACGCATCCTCGAGCGCTTCGGGTCCGACCGGGTGACCTGCGTGTCGATGGCCGAGACCTATCGCGTGCGGCACGCCATCCGCGACGTCGCCGCCACGCTGGGCATGCCGCCGGGGGAGATCGACGTCATCGCCAAGGCCTTCCCGCACATCCGGGCCCGTGACGCCCGGGCCGCGATCCGTGACCTGCCCGAGCTGCGGCAGCAAGGTCTGGACGGACCCCGGATGGAGCAGCTGCTCGAGCTGGTCGAGGCCGTCGACGGGCTGCCCCGGCACATCGCCGTCCACCCCTGCGGGGTGATCCTGTCCAGCACCACGCTGCTGGACCGCACGCCCGTGGAGGCGAGCTGGTTGGGCTTCCCGATGAGCCAGTTCGACAAGGACGACGTCGAGGATCTGGGGCTGCTGAAGCTGGACGTCCTCGGGATCCGGATGCAGTCGGCGATGGCCCACGCGGTCGACGAGATCGAGCGGGTGGACGGCGTGCGTCTCGACCTCGACGACCGGGCCGACGTCCCGCTCGACGACCCGGACACCTATGCCCTGATCCAGTCGACGCGCACGCTGGGCTGCTTCCAGATCGAGTCGCCGGGCCAGCGGGAGCTGGTGGGCAAGTTCGCCCCCGAGACCTTCGAGGACATCGTCATCGACATCTCGCTGTTCCGCCCCGGGCCGGTCAAGTCCGACATGGTCCGCCCGTTCCTGCACGCCCGGCAGGGCTGGGGGCAGCCGGAGTATCTCCACCCCAGCCTCGTGCCCTACCTGCGCCAGACCTGCGGCGTGGTGGTCTTCCACGAGCAGGTCCTGCAGATCGTCGCCGAGACCACCGGGGTGAGCCTCGCCCAGGCCGACGAGGTGCGCCGGGCGATGGGCACGCCCCAGGGTCAGCAGGAGGTGGAGGTGTGGTGGCGCGCCGCAGCGGCAGGGCAGGGCTATGCGGAGGCCGACGTCGACCGGATCTGGGAGGTCCTGGCCGCCTTCGCCTCCTTCGGCTTCTGCAAGGCGCACGCGGCGGCCTTCGCCCTGCCCACCGTCCAGTCGGCCTGGCTCAAGACCCACCACACCGCGGCCTTCCTGGCCGGCGTCCTCACCCACGACCCGGGCATGTATCCCAAGCGGCTCATCCTCGACGAGGCCCGCACCATGGGCGTCCACGTCCTCGGCCTGGACGTCAACGCCTCCGGCGAGGTCTACCGGGTCGAACGGGTCGGGTATGCCGCAGCTCTCGACGGCGGACCCACGCCTGTGCCGGGCGGGCCTCGGCCCGGGCTGGCCGCCGTCGACCGGGTCGACGAGGTCATGGCGGCGGTGGAGGAACGCGCCGGTGGCTACGGCATCAGGCTGTCGCTGGCCGACGTCAAGGGGATCAGCGACGACGAGGTGGCCCGGATCGTGGCCGGGCAGCCCTACGCCTCTCTCGGCGACCTGTGGCAGCGGGCCCGGCCCAGCCGCCCGACGGCGGAGCGGTTGGTGCTGGCCGGTGGTTTCGACGCGCTGCACCGGGTCGGACGGCACCACGCCGGGAGGGGCGGGCTGACCCGCCGCGACCTGCTGCTCCACGTCCGCGAGCTGGACCGGTGGACCCGGCACGTCTCGACCGGGAGCGGCCGGAGCAGGCCCGGGCGGCGGCGTGCCGTGCCTCAGCTGGTGTCCGGGTCGCAGCAGCAGGAGCACGGTCCGACGGAGCAGGAGGTCGCGGTCAGGACCCGTGCCCAGGCCGCCGGTCGGCGCACCTGGCACGCCCAGGAGCCGGTCGCGACCCAGCTGACGATGAAGCTGGGGGACGAGCCCGCCGGGCGGGCGGTCCAGGGCAGCGGCCTGCCGGAGATGACCGCGCAGGAGCAGCTCCAGGCCGAGCTGGAGGTGCTCGGGATGGACGTCAGCCAGCACATCGTCGCCGGCTTCGGGCCGATGCTCGCCGAGCTGGGGGTGACCCGTTCCCGCGACCTGCTCGGCTGCCGCAACGGCGGTGAGGTCCTGGTCGCCGGCGCCAAGGTGGCGACCCAGACGCCTCCGGTGCGCTCGGGGCGACGGGTGGTCTTCCTCACCCTGGACGACGGGACCGGGCCTGCCGACGCGACCTTCTTCGAAGACGTCCAGGGCCCGTTCGCGGCCACGGTCTTCCACTCCTGGCTGCTGCTGGTGCGGGGGGTGGTGCGGCGCACCGGCCCACGAGGGATCTCGATCAGGGCGACCGGGGCCTGGGAGCTGGGCGCGCTGTTCCAGGCGTGGGACCAGGGTGGGCCCGACGAGGTGCGCGCGGCCATGGCCGCCACCGAGGAGCAGGCCCGGGCGCTGCTGGAGGAGACGGAGGCCGCGCAACGGCGCCGGGCGCAGGAGAGCGGGGAGCAGCAGGGCCGTCGCGTCCTGGTGCACGCCTCAGGTTTCCGGCAGTCGCCCTACGCCGACGTCCGGGCCGCCGGAGCAGACACCCGCACGGTGCACCAGCCCGGCAGCAAGCTGTGGCACTCCAGCCCCGGGAGCTCGGGATGGTGAGCGTGAGGCAGGCCACCGCACCTCCCGGTCGTGGGTGGGAGGCCCCGGGCGAGATCAGCGTCCTGCACGTGGACATGGACGCCTTCTACGCCTCGGTCTCCCTGCTCGACCATCCCGAGCTGCGCGGGCTCCCGGTCGTGATCGGCGGAGGCTGGCGCAGCGTCGTGCTCTGCGCCAGCTACGAGGCCAGGACCTTCGGGGTGCGGTCCGGGATGCCGATGGCCACCGCCCGCCGGTTGTGCCCATCGGCGGTCGTGGTCCGGCCCGACCACGACCGTTACGCCCGCGTCTCCGAGGCGGTGATGGCCGTCTTCGCCGAGGTGACGCCGCGGGTCCAGCCGGTGTCGCTGGAGGAGGCCTTCCTCGACATCTCCGCGGCCGGTCGGCAGTGGGGCACGCCCGGGTCGATCGCCCGGTGGATCCGCGACACCATCGCCGACGAGCAACGGATCACCTGCTCGGTCGGCGGCGCCCCCAGCAAGGCCGTGGCCAAGATGGCCTCCAAGGTGGCCAAGCCGGACGGGATGCGGATGGTGACCGGCCCCGAGGTCGTCCCGTTCCTGCACCCCATGCCGGTGGGCGCGCTGTGGGGGGTGGGGGAGGCCACCGAGGAGCAGCTGCACCAGCTCGGGCTGCGGACCATGGCCCAGCTGGCCCACGTCCCCGAGGCCACGCTGCGCCGTGCCCTCGGGGACGCCACGGCGGCCAGGCTGCACGCCCTGGCCTGGGGGCAGGACGCCAGCTTCGACCCGGTGGCCCCGCCCGCGCTGGAGCGCAGCGTCGGCTCCTCGGAGACCTTCGCCCACGACATCGACGACCCGGAGGAGATCCGGCGCAGGCTGCTCCGGCTGGCCGAGCGCACGGCCAGCCGGATGCGGCACGGCGGGGTGCTGGGCCGCACCGTCGTGCTGACCGTCCGCTTCTCCGACTTCACCACGATCACCCGCTCCCGCACCATCGCCGTCCCCACGGACGTCACGCGTGACGTGCACGCCACGGCCTGCGCGCTCTTCGACGCGCTCGGGCTGCAGCGGGCCAGGATCCGGCTGCTCGGCGTCCGGGTCGAGGGCATCACCGAGGCGCGGCAGACCCTGGTCCAGGGCCGGCTCGACGAGCCGGAGCGAGGATGGCGGGAGGCCGAGCGGGCGATGGACCGCGCGGCGGCCAGGTTCGGCGAGCAGGCCGTCCGACCAGCGAGTCTGATCACCGTCGGTGAGGCCAGGGCAGGTGCTGGGCAGCACCCCGAAGGTCGTGCCGGGCAGAGGTGGGGGAACACCGGCTAGTGCTTCGCGCGTTAGAGACATATCCTAGATGTCCGACACCATGGCCGCCGTCGGTCAGCCGAGGCGTCCAGCCAGATCCCCGTGGAGGTCACCATGCCGCTCTCCGAGCATGAGCAGCGTGTCCTTGAGCAGATGGAGCAGGCGCTCTACGCCGAGGACCCCCGCCTGGCGAGCACGCTCAAAAGCACGCAGAGCGGTCCTGGTGCGGGCCTGGACCGCCGCCGCGTCGCCCTCGGTGTCCTCGGCGCGCTGGCCGGCCTCGGTCTGGTCCTCGTCGGTGTGATGACCCAATACATCTGGGTCGGTGCGATCGGATTCCTCGGCATGGTCCTCGGTGGCGCATACGCAGCCACGCCCTCCCGCAAGCCCCAGAGCAAGCTCGGCGTCGTCGGTGGCACCGCACGCCCGCGGGCCACGGGGGCACGGCCCACCGGCAAGGGGCCGCGCAAGCCCCGCCCCTCCGGCGGATTCATGCAGCGCATGGAGCAGCAGTGGGACCGCCGCAAGGAAGAGGGCCCGTTCTAGACGGGCTGCGCACCCATCAGCGAGGCAACCCATCAGCACTGCGCGCGCTAGAACGGCACCAGCCGCGACTGCCCCGGACGATGACCGGGGCAGACTCATGTGCGTGCGGCAGACTGTGACGCTATGAGTCCGATGGAGATCGTCGTCGCCCTGCTGATGGCGGTCGGTGTGCTGGGCATCGTCATCCCGATCCTGCCCGGGCTGCTGGTGATCGTCGGGGGAGCGCTGCTCTGGGCGCTGGACGAGAGGTCCACGTTGGCCTGGGGGTTCTTCGCCATCGCCGTGGCCATCTACCTGGCCGGGATGCTGCTGCAGTTCCTCATCCCCGGCAAACGGATGCGCGCGGCCGGCGTGCGGACCAGCACCCTGATCTTCGGGGTGGTCACCGCGATCGCGATGGGCTTCGTCATCCCCGTCGTCGGCCTCTTCCTCGGCTTCCCCCTGGGGATCTTCATCCTCTCCCTCATCCGGACCCGAGACCGGCGCGAGGCCTTCCGGGCCACCAAGCACGCCCTGCGCGCGGTGGGCACCAACATCGTGATCGAGCTGCTGACGGCGTTCTCCATCATCGCCGCCTGGACCGGGACCATCATCTTCCTCGACCGCACCTGAGGGGCGGGACCGTCATCTCCCTCGACCGCACCTGAGTGCGCCTGGCCCGGGGAACGACGACGCCCGCCCGCGCCGGAGCGCGGACGGGCGTGCGAGCCGGTGACGGGACCGGATCAGATCGTGGGGGTCTCCTGGGCCTCGAGGCGGTGCGACTCGTCGAGGATGTCGATGTCCTCCAGGTCGCGCAGCTTCTCCAGGTGGGCGCGGCCGTGGTGGGCACAGAAGTGCAGCTCCAGGCCGTCGGCGAGACGGGCTCGGATGTAGGCCTGCGCGCCGCAACGGTCGCAGCGGTCGGCAGCGGTCAGCTCGGGGGTGAGAGTGGCGTTCACGGTGGTCTCCTCTCGTGACTCCTGGCTGCGGTCCGGTGTGACCTTCGCCCGGGCCATGGTTCGGACAGTCAAGCACGTCAACGCCGGAAGTCCACGTGTTTGTGCCGTGTGCCGCCCGGGTTCCGCTCACCGCGTAGTCGGGAATGCCTCATACCCGGCCCTGAGATGCCCTCGCGCCAGCCCCTGCGCCGCGCCTTCCCGGCTCCGTGGGTGCTGCGGGTTAGCCTGCAGGGCACAGGTACGACGACGAGACGGAAGCCGCAGGCCGTGACCACCAGCACCGATTACTCCGCCCGCCATCTGCAGGTCCTCGAGGGCCTGGAGGCGGTGCGCAAGCGACCGGGGATGTACATCGGGTCGACCGACTCCCGTGGCCTGATGCACTGCCTGTGGGAGATCATCGACAACTCCGTCGACGAGGCCCTCGGCGGCCACGGGGACCGGATCGAGGTCATCCTGCACCAGGACGGCTCGGTCGAGGTGCGCGACCAGGCCCGCGGCATCCCGGTCGACGCCGAGCCGCGGACCGGCCTGTCCGGCGTCGAGGTCGTCTTCACCAAGCTGCACGCCGGCGGCAAGTTCGGTGGTGGCTCCTACGCCGCCTCCGGCGGTCTGCACGGCGTCGGCGCCTCGGTGGTCAACGCGCTCAGCTCCCGCCTCGACGTCGAGGTGGACCGCGCCGGCAAGACCTACGGCATGAGCTTCCGCCGCGGCGAGCCCGGCGTCTTCGCGGACGGGCGCAAGGAGCCCTCGCCCGACGCACCCTTCAGCCCCTTCGAGCGCAGCAGCGAGCTCGCGGTCGTCGGCAAGGCCAAGCGCGGCGTCACCGGCACCCGGGTCCGCTACTGGGCCGACCCGCAGATCTTCATCAAGAAGGCGGCCTTCCTCCACGACGAGCTGGTCTCCCGCGCCCGCCAGACCGCCTTCCTGGTGCCCGGCCTGACGATGGTGATCCGCGACGAGCGTCGTCTGCCGGACACCCCGGGGGCCGACGGTCCGCACGAGGAGGTCTTCCACTACACCGGCGGGATCACCGAGTATGTCGAGTTCCTCGCCCCCGACGCCGGGGTGACCGACGTCTGGCGCCTGCAGGGCTCGGGCAGCTTCACCGAGACCGTCCCGGTGCTCGACGACCGCGGCCACATGGTCTCCAAGGAGATGGAGCGCGAGTGCGAGGTCGACGTGGCCCTGCGCTGGGGGACCGGCTACGACACCACCCTGCGCAGCTTCGTCAACATCATCACCACCCCCAAGGGCGGCACCCACGTGGCCGGCTTCGACCAGGCCCTGATGAAGGTCTTCCGCAAGCAGCTCGAGGCCAACGCGCGCAAGTTCAAGGTCGGCTCGGACAAGGTCGACAAGGACGACATCACCGCAGGCCTGACCGCCGTGGTCACGGTGCGTCTGGCCGAGCCCCAGTTCGAGGGCCAGACCAAGGAGGTCCTGGGCACCCCCGCGGTGCGGGCGATCGTCTCGCGGGTCGTGGAGCAGGGGCTGACTGCACGGCTGACCTCGACCCACCGCGGCGACAAGGCGCAGGCGACCCAGCTGATGGAGAAGGTCGTCGCCGAGATGAAGTCCCGCATCTCCGCGCGGCTGCACAAGGAGACCCAGCGTCGCAAGAACGCCCTGGAGTCCTCCTCCCTGCCGCCCAAGCTGGTCGACTGCCGCAGCAACGACACCGAAAGCTCCGAGCTGTTCATCGTCGAGGGGGACAGCGCGCTGGGCACCGCCAAGCTGGCCCGCTCCAGCGACTACCAGGCGCTGCTGCCCATCCGGGGCAAGATCCTCAACGTCCAGAAGGCCTCGATCTCGGACATGCTCTCCAACGCCGAGTGCGCCAGCATCATCCAGGTCATCGGCGCCGGCTCCGGGCGCAGCTTCGACCTCGACATGACCCGCTACGGCAAGGTCATCATCATGACCGACGCCGACGTCGACGGCGCCCACATCCGGACCCTGCTGCTCACGCTGTTCTTCCGCTACATGCGCCCGCTGGTGGAGGCCGGCCGCGTCTACGCGGCCATGCCGCCCCTGCACCGCATCGAGGTCGCAGGCGGGCGCGGGGGCAAGGAGTTCGTCTACACCTACACCGAGCAGGAGATGCGGCGCACCGTCGCCGGCCTGCAGCGCAAGGGCCGCACCATCAAGCAGCCGATCCAGCGCTACAAGGGCCTGGGCGAGATGGACGCCGACCAGCTGGCCGAGACCACGATGGACCCGCGCCACCGGACCCTGCGCCGGATCACCCTGGCCGACGCGAGCCGTGCCGACGAGATCTTCGACCTGCTCATGGGCAGCAGCGTCGCGCCCCGCAAGGACTTCATCGTCGCCTCGGCGCACAACCTCGAGCGTGAGCGCATCGACGCCTGAGCCGATCGCGGCACATCTCCTGCCGCGCAGTGGTTGCCGCGCACGGTCGATCGGGTCCACACTGGGTCACCGCCGCGCAGAGGTGCGCTGCACGAGGAGGTGCGCATGTCGACCACGACCGACCGCCACGAGGGCCAGACCGGGGGACAAGGCGGGGGGCAGCCCGAGCTGCACCGCGTCCTGGGGCCCAAGCTCCTGCTGCTCTTCATCGTCGGCGACATCCTGGGGACCGGGATCTACGCCCTCACCGGCAAGGTGGCAGCCGAGGTCGGGGGAGCCGTGTGGATCCCCTTCCTGGTCGCCTTCGCGATCGCGCTGGTGACCGCCTTCTCCTACCTGGAGATGGTCACGAAGTACCCCCAGGCCGGCGGCGCCGCGGCCTTCGTGCACCGCGCCTTCGACGTGCACTTCCTCACCTTCCTGGTGACCTTCACCGTGATGGCCTCCGGGATCACCTCGGCCAGCACCGCGGCCAAGGCCTTCGCCTCCAACCTGAGCAAGGGGCTCAACCTGGAGTGGGACGCCTCCAGCCCCCAGGTCGTCGGCATCGCCGTCGGCTTCCTCATCGTGCTGGCCCTGATCAACTTCCGCGGGGTCGCCGAGAGCGTGAAGCTCAACGTGGTCCTGACCCTCATCGAGCTCAGCGGCCTGCTCCTGATCATCTTCGTGGGGCTCTACGCGGTGCTCGGCTTCTCCGGAGCCGAGGTCGACTTCTCCAGGGCCGTGATGTTCGAGACGGCCGAGGGCAAGAACGCCTTCCTCGCGGTGACGGCGGCGACCAGCCTGGCCTTCTTCGCGATGGTCGGTTTCGAGGACTCCGTCAACATGGCAGAGGAGACCAAGGACCCGTCCAAGACCTTCCCCAAGGTGATGCTCAGCGGCCTGCTGATCACCGGCCTCATCTACGTGCTCGTCTCGATCACCTCGGTGGCCCTGGTGCCGGTCGGCGAGCTCGGCGAGGGCGAGACGCCGCTGCTGACGGTCGTCGAGCGTGGCGCGCCCGACCTGCCGATCGGCACCTTCTATCCCTTCATCGCCATGTTTGCGGTGGCCAACTCGGCACTGATCAACATGCTCATGGCCTCCCGGCTGCTCTACGGCATGGCCCACCAGAACGTCCTCCCCAAACCCCTCGGGCTGGTCCACCCCGGACGCCGCACCCCGTGGATGGCCATCATCTTCACCACCGCGTTGGCCATCCTCCTGATCCTCTTCTTCGGCGGGGTCAGCGAGCTGGGCGGGACGACGGCGCTGCTGCTGCTGGCCGTCTTCACCGTGGTCAACATCGCCTGCCTGGTGCTGCGCCGCGACACGGTGGAGCACGAGCACTTCCGGGCACCGACCGTGCTACCCGTCGTCGGCGCGCTCGCCTGCGCCTACATGGTCGGTCCGTGGACGGGGCGGGCCGGCGTCCAGTACGAGATCGGGGCCTGGGTCCTCGGCGTCGGCGTCGTCCTGTGGGCGCTGACCTGGTTCCTCAACCGCGCGCTCTACGCCCGGCCGACCCGGATCAAGGACCCGCACGACCTGGCGGACAGCGACGAGATCCGCTGACCCACCGGGCAGGGCCGATCCGCGTGTCATCGGAGCGGCCCGTTCTCCGGTAGACTTGATGGGCGCGCCGCCGTTCGGAGCGGCGCCTTCTGCCCCGGGACGATCCGTTCCCGGAGGCCCATGCGGGTGCCACGAGAGCACCTGGAGGTAGATCCGGTCACGCTCATGCGTCGAGGCGAGATCCCACCTCGCTGATCAGACGAAACGAGTGAGCCGTCATGGCCAAACCCGTCCGCACCGGCATGTCCGGCAAGAAGCCCCGCCACAGCGCAGCCCAGAAGAAGGCCGCACGCCTGGCCCGGGAGAAGCAGGCTCGCGCCCAGCTCAAGGGCAAGCGTCAGCGTCCTCGGGACGGCGGGTATGAGGATTCCCGCACCTATCGCGGGGAGGACCGCCGCGACGACCGTGGCGGCTACCAGCGTCGCGACGACCGTGGCAGCGATCGCGGTGGTTACCAGCGCCGCGACGACCGCAACGATCGCGGTGGTTACCAGCGCCGCGACGACCGCAACGAGCGCGGTGGCTACCAGCGGCGTGACGACCGTGGCGGCTACCACCGTCGTGAGGACCGTGGCGGCTACCAGCGTCGTGAGGACCGTGGCGGCTACCAGGGCCGTGACGACCGTGGCAGCGATCGCGGTGGCTACCAGCGCCGCGACGACCTTGGTGGCTACCAGCGTCGTGACGACCGTGGCGGCTACCAGGGCCGCGACGACCGCAACGAGCGTGGGGGCTACCAGCGTCGCGACGACCGTGGCGGCTACGACCGTGGGGGCTACCAGCGCCGTGACGACCGCGGCTCGGACCGTGGCTTCCAGCGGCAGGGCCGCCCGCAGTGGGCCGACGAGGACCGCAGCGACTGGCGCGACCGCCGCCGCGAGCGCGATGCCCGTGAGGACCGCCACGAGCGCCGCGAGCACACCTGGCGCGCGCGCCGGGACGAGCGTGACGGCCGCTCGGGGGAGCGCGGCTTCCACGAGGGCCGCAGCTGGGAGAAGGACCGTCGCCAGGACGACCGGTTCACCGACCGCGGTCGCGACCGCGACTTCGGACGGGACTCCGGGCGAGGCTTCGGCCGGGGTTACGACCGTGGTGGTCGTGGCTTCGAGGAGCAGCACTCCGGTGAGGACGAGCGCGAGGCGGCGGAGGCCGCATACCAGGAGCACATCGCCGCGTCCGCGGTGAAGGAGGTGGACGTCGAGGTCACGGCCGAGAACGGCTTCGCCCAGCTCGGTCTGCACGAGGACCTCGTCGCGGCGCTGGCCCGCACGGGCATCACCTCGCCCTTCCCGATCCAGGCCGCCACCATCCCCGACGCGCTGGCGGGCAAGGACCTGCTCGGCCGTGGGCAGACCGGCTCGGGCAAGACCATGGCCTTCGGGCTGCCGACCCTGCACCGTCTGCAGCAGCGCCCCCGCGCCGTCCCGCACCGTCCCCGTGCGCTCATCCTGACCCCGACGCGCGAGCTGGCGATGCAGATCGTGGACGCGCTCGCGCCGCTGATGCGGGCGATCGACAAGCGCTTCCTGCTCGTCGCCGGCGGCATGTCCTACACCCCCCAGCTGGCCGGTCTCGAGCGCGGGGTCGACGTCCTCGTCGCCACCCCGGGCCGTCTGATCGACCTGATCGAGCGCTCCGCGGTCGACCTGCAGGACATCGAGGTCAGCATCCTGGACGAGGCCGACCACATGGCCGAGATGGGCTTCGTCGAGGCCATCCGCCAGATCCTGGACCTGACCCCGACCGACGGGCAGCGCCTGCTCTTCTCGGCCACCCTGGACCATGGCGTGGACGACGTGGCCAAGACCTACCTCAAGGACCCGGTCACCCACTCCACCGACGACGTGACGGCCTCGGTCTCCACGATGGACCACCACGTCTTCCTGGTGCACCCGCACCACAAGAAGCCGATCACCGCGGCCATCGCCAACCGGCCGGGGCGCACCGTCGTCTTCTGCCGCACCAAGCTCGGCGCGGACCGGATCGCGCTGCAGCTGCGGGAGTCCGGCGTCTTCGCCGCCGCCCTGCACGGTGGGCTCAACCAGGCCCAGCGCACCCGCGTCCTGGACGCCTTCAAGAAGGGCACGCTGCCGGTGCTGGTGGCCACCGACGTCGCCGCCCGCGGCATCCACGTCGACGACGTGTCTCTGGTCCTGCAGGTGGACCCGCCGGCCGACCACAAGGACTACCTGCACCGGTCGGGGCGCACCGCGCGTGCCGGCGACGACGGTGTCGTGGTGACCCTGGCGCTGCCGCACCAGAAGAAGATGGTCCGTCGCCTCCTCGACGCCGCCGGTGTCGAGGCCGAGCCGGAGAACGTGACGCCCGACGACGTCGCGATCATCGAGACCGCCGGTGGGTCGGTGCCCACGGCCGAGCCGATCCTGCAGAGCCAGCTCGACGAGATCCTGCGTCCTCGCCGTCCCCAGGGACGTGGCGGGCGGCCGGGCGGGCGCTACGGCGGCCGTGACGGCGGCGACCGTGGCAACCGCTACGGCGGGCGTGGTGGCGGTCGTTATGGCGACCGTGACGGTGGTCGTGGCGGCGGCCGGGGCTACGGCGGTGACCGTGACGGGCGTCGATCGGGCGGTTACTCCGGTCGCCCCCGCAAGGACCCCGACGCACCCCGCCGCGACAGCCGGCCGGACTGGCGCCCGCGCGACTGAGGGATGTATCACCCCTCGGGTGCTTGCATAGGTATGCACCCGAGGGCCTACGATGTCACCACCTGCGTCGCAACGTGGCGAGCAACCCTGAGCCCATTCCGGTATCTACCCTGCCTGTTCTGAACGAGGTGCCATGAGCGCGACCGTGATCGACCCCGCACTGCAGCACGCCTACAAGGAAGTGCTGCGCCGCAACCCCGGCGAGAGCGAGTTCCACCAGGCCGTCGAGGAGGTCCTGGGCAGCCTCGGCCCGGTCGTCAAGCGCCACCCGCACTACCTGGCCGAGCGAGTCATCGAGCGTCTCTGCGAGCCCGAGCGGCAGATCATCTTCCGGGTCCCGTGGACCGACGACGTGGGCCAGGTCCAGATCAACCGGGGCTTCCGGGTCGAGTACTCCTCGGTGCTGGGCCCCTACAAGGGCGGTCTGCGCTTCCACCCCAGCGTCCTGCTCGGCACCGTGAAGTTCCTGGGCTTCGAGCAGATCTTCAAGAACGCCCTGACGGGCATGCCGATCGGCGGCGGCAAGGGTGGCTCGGACTTCGACCCCAAGGGCCGCTCCGACGCCGAGATCATGCGCTTCTGCCAGTCCTTCATGACCGAGCTCTACCGGCACCTGGGTGAGTACACCGACGTCCCCGCCGGCGACATCGGCGTCGGCGGCCGCGAGATCGGGTATCTGTTCGGCCAGTACAAGCGGATCACCAACCGCTACGAGGCCGGCGTGCTCACCGGCAAGGGCATCGCCTGGGGCGGGTCCCTGGCCCGCACCGAGGCCACCGGCTACGGCACCGTCTACTTCGCCAACCAGATGGCGGGCGAGGTCGACGACAGCCTGGACGGCAAGGACGTGGTCGTCTCCGGCTCGGGCAACGTGGCCATCTACGCCATCGAGAAGGTCACCGAGCTGGGCGGCAAGGTCCTTGCCTGCTCCGACTCCTCCGGCTACGTGGTGGACGAGGACGGCATCGACCTCGACCTGCTCAAGGACGTCAAGGAGAACCGTCGCGAGCGGATCAAGGCCTACGCCGACGAGAAGGGCGGGCGCGCCCGCTTCGTCGAGGGTTTGGTCTGGGACGTCCCCGCCAAGGTGGCGCTGCCCTGCGCCACCCAGAACGAGCTCGACGAGGACGCCGCCGTGGCCATGGTCAAGAACGGCACCCGGCTGGTCGCCGAGGGCGCCAACATGCCCTGCACCCCGGGAGCCGTCCAGGTCTTCCAGGAGGCCGGCGTGCTCTTCGGCCCCGCGAAGGCCGCCAACGCCGGTGGCGTGGCGACCTCTGCGCTGGAGATGCAGCAGAACGCCTCCCGCGACAGCTGGTCCTTCGAGCACACCGACGAGCGGCTGCACGAGATCATGCGCAACATCCACGAGCGCTGCGTCGAGACGGCCGAGGAGTACGGCCGTCCCGGTGACTACGTCTTCGGCGCCAATGTCGCGGGGTTCACCCGGGTCGCCGACGCGATGCTCGCCCTGGGCGTCATCTGACGGACCGTGTCGCCGGTCGGCGGCAGAGTGTGTCGCCGGTCGCTATAGATTGCGGTCATGACGACGAGCGGCACCACGAGCAGCAGGACGACGACCCATGACGTGGTGGTGGTCGGTGGTGGGCACAACGGGCTGACCGCGGCGGCTTATCTCGCGCGCGCCGGGCGCTCGGTCCTGCTGCTGGAGCGCTCGCCCGAGCTGGGCGGGGCCACCGTCTCGGCGGAGGCCTTCGACGGGATGGGGGCGCGGCTGTCGCGCTACTCCTATCTCGTCTCGCTCATGCCGCGGCAGATCATCGACGACCTCGGCCTGGACCTGAGGCTCGCGCGGCGCCGCTACTCCTCATACACCCCCGTGCCTGGCGGCGACCACGGCCTCCTCATCGACAACCACGACCGGGAGGCGACGGCGCGCTCGTTCGCCGCGGTCGGCGCCGCCTCGGACGCGGCCCGGTGGGAGGACTTCTACGGCCGCACGACCGCGCTCGCGCAGCGCCTGTGGCCCACCGTCACCGAGCCGCTGCGCCGGCGCTCGGAGGTCTTCGAGCAGGTCGGCGACGCCGCCTTGGTGCGCGACTTCCTCCAGCGGCCGCTGGGCGAGGTCATCGAGTCGACCTTCGGGAACGACCTCGTGCGAGGCGTCGCGCTGACCGACGGGCTGATCTCGACCTACGCCGACGCGCACGGGGGGGACCTGCGGCACAACGTCTGCTTCCTCTACCACGTCATCGGCGGCGGCACCGGCGACTGGGACGTGCCGATCGGCGGCATGGGCCAGGTCTCCGGCCAGCTCGCGGAGGTCGCGCGGCGTGCGGGCGCGCAGCTGCGCACGGGGGCCGCGGTGACCGGCGTCGAGGAGGGGGCGGTCACCTGGGAGGACGAGCACGGTATGCAGCATCGCGCCACCGCGCGCCACGTCCTGTGGGCGGCGGCGCCGGCCCTGCTCGACGGGCTGGCCGCGCCCGGCACCGAGGTGCAGCGGGTCGAGGGCGCCCAGGTCAAGGTCAACCTGCTGCTCTCGCGCCTGCCCCGGCTGCGGGAGACCGGCGTGGCGCCGGAGGCCGCCTTCGGCGGGACCTTCCACATCAACGAGACCTACAGCCAGCTCCAGACCGCCCACGCCGAGGCGCTCGCGGGTCGGGTGCCGGACCCGATGCCGGCCGAGATCTACTGCCACTCGATCACCGACCCCACCATCCTGAGCCGTGAGCTGCAGGAGCGGGGCGCGCACACGATGACCGTCTTCACCCTGCAGACCCCGGACCGGCTCCTGGACGACCCCGGATCGCTGGACGGGGCCGGGTCGCTGGACGAGGCCAGGGCCAGGCTGGAGCGGGCCACCCTGGACTCCCTGTCCTCGGTGCTGGCCGAGCCCATCGACGACGTCATCATGCGCAGGCCCGACGGGACTCCGTGCGTGGAGACCAAGACTACCCGCGACCTGCAGACCGCCCTGGCCATGCCCGGCGGCAACATCTTCCACGCACCGCTGACCTGGCCGTGGGCCGATGATGACGCAGACCTGGCCACGCCGGAGCAGAGGTGGGGAGTGGACACCGCATACCCCGGGATCCTGCTTGCGGGCGCCGGCTCGCAGCGGGGCGGGGGAGTGAGCGGCCTGGGCGGCTACCACGCCGCCCGCGCGATCCTGGGCTGAGCGCGCCCGGAGCTGAGGTGCTTGCGCAGCCGAGGCATCCCCGGAACGGCTCAGGCCGGCCGCCCCGGACGGGACGACAGGCCTGAGCCGTGTGCACGCCGGGCGAGTGCCGTGCGCTGACCGCCGCGAGCCTCAGCTCACAGGTCGCGGTCCGGGTGCGGCTGGCTCCAGCGGGCGCTGTCGTCGGCCACCAGGTCGGGGTCCTCGACCAGGTCGGTCGACACCTCCGGCCGGGAGCGCAGGTAGAGGATGCTGGCGACCAGTCCTCCCCAGACGATGAGCAAGGCCACGATCATCATGGCGATGGCGGTGCCGGTCATCGGGACTCCTCCTCGATCGGGGGCCAGGGGGTGAAGGTCTCGTCGTCGCGTCCCTTCCACGGGATGGCCGTGAGGATCGCGGCGGCGACCACGACGAAGACGATCGTGCCCCAGCCGAAGACGTTCAGGTACCACTGCGGAAGTTCCTCGTAGCCGTCGTTGATCAGGCTGATGACCTTCTGGACCAGCATGATGATCAGGAAGACGGGGGCGACGAAGCCGATGAGGACCGTCCAGACGCGTCCCACCTTGAAGGTGGAGACGGTGCTCAGGTGCCGGGCGAGCACGCGGCTCCTGCGCAGCACCCAGACCACCAGGACCGTCATGACGATCGCCGAGATGACGATGCCGACGTTGTTGGCCCACTGGTCGACGGTGTCGAGGGCGAGCAGGCCGGAGGTGGTGGAGAAGAGCAGGACCGACGGGATCGCGCAGGCGGCCGCGACCAGGATCGCGCTGCCGCGCTGGGACAGCCCGAACTTCTCCTGGACCGACGCGGCCACCCCGAGCAGGATCGAGATGATCGAGGTGAAGCCGGCCATGATCAGGGCGCCGAAGAAGACCACCCCGAAGATGTTGCCGCCCGGCATCTGGTTGATGACGGCCGGGAAGGTGACGAAGGACAGGGTCGGTCCGGTCAGATCCTTCATGTCGGCGATGGCGACGCTCTGCTGCTGGGCCATGAAGCCCAGGGTCGCGAAGACACCGATGCCGGCCAGGATCTCGAAGCTGGAGTTGGCGAAGGCCACCACCAGGCCCGAGCTGGTCATGTTGGCCTTGCGCCGCTGGTAGGAGGCGTAGGTGACCATGATGCCGAAGGCGATCGACAACGAGAAGAAGATCTGGGCGTAGGCCGCGATCCACACGTTGAGGTCGGTCAGCGCGCTCCAGTCGGGGGTGAAGAAGGCGTTGAGGCCGTCGGCCGCGCCGGGCAGCGTCAGCGCCCGCAGGACCAGCCCCGCGAAGGCCACGAACAGCAGCGGGATGAAGATGACGTTGACCGCCTGGACGCCCTTGGTCACGCCGAGGGCGATGACGACCAGCACCGCGACCCAGACCAGGACCAGAGGCAGCGCGACGGTGCCGACGATCGAGGTGGAGATCTCGGGGTCGCCGACCTTGAGGTGCTCGCCGAGGAAGAAGCCTCTGGTGTCCTCGCCCCATTTGAGGTTGAAGCTGTAGATGAAGTAGCTGCACGACCAGGCGATCACCGCGGCGTAGTAGGTCGCGATGACGAACGAGATCATGATCTGGAACCAGCCCAGGCCCTCGGTGCGCTTCGCCATCCGCCGGTAGGCCAGCGGCGCCGCGGCCCGGTAGCGGTGACCGATCGCGTAGTCGAGGAACAGGATCGGGATGCCCGCGGTCAGCAGGGCGACCAGGTAGGGCACGATGAAGGCGCCGCCGCCGCTCTCGTAGGCGACGCCGGGGAAGCGCCAGATGTTGCCCAGGCCGACGGCGGAGCCGATGGCGGCGAGGATGAAGCCCGTCGACGAGCTCCAGGTCTCCCGTTTCTCGACGGAGACCGTGGTGCTGCTCGGTGTCCCCACGGCAGAACCTCCTTGGACTAGGTGACGGACCGGGGCGGATGCGTCCGGTCCCTATAACTGGGCAAGTATGCACCCGAATCGCCTGCCGCGGCGTCAACCTGCGGGGTATGGGGTGTTCCTCACCTGATGGAGGTGGGCGAGCAGGAGCAGCACCTGCGCCGGGACGTAGGTGCCGATCACCAGCAGCGCGGAGGTCGCCTCGCTGAGGTCGGCGGCGAAGATGTCCCAGCCCAGGGTCAGGTCGGAGACCATGAAGAGCAGGCCGCCGACCAGCCCGACCGGGCCAGCCGCCGTGGCCAGCACGGCCATGAGGGTCAGCACGAGGCCGTAGACGACAACAGGCACCTGCAGGCCGTCGGCGTGCGGGACGACCAGGACCATGCCTGCGACCAGGACCGCCCAGTGGAGGAGGCTGGCGGGGCGGCGCAGCCACGAGCTGGACGCGGTGGGCCGCAGCGCCGCGAGGTAGGCCAGGTGCCCGAGCAGGAAGCAGCCCAGCAGGATCAGGAAGCCCTGGCCGCCCAGCCCGTCGCCGAGCCAGCACAGCACGAGGCCGGCCAGCCACCAGCGCGAGCGCGGGTCGCGCAGCCGCGTGGCCAGCACGAGCGCCACCATCAGGGGGGTCTGGCACGGCGACAGTCTGCCAGGGGCCCGGGGCGGGGTGGGACGTGGACGAGGCGGCGTCCTAGTCTTGGGGGCATGACTGGCACACCGTGGTGGCGGAGGTTGTTCGGCGGCGGCGCGAGGGGTGAGGGCGCGGGGTCCGGCCGCGGACCGGCGCGCTCCGGAGGGAAGGCGAAGGCGCGGTCCCACGCCCATGAGAAGGGGAAGTCCGCGCAGGCGAAGTCCCAGCCCAAGGCTCAGGGGAAGGCGCAGCCGACAGGGCGGCCCGGCCGTCGGGCCTCCATCGACCCGTCGGGCTCGGTCCTGGGCGCCGTGGCGAGCCGGTCGGGCTGGGTCGGGGCGCACCTGGACCCCTCCGGCCACGGCACCCCGGCCATCCTGGCCGCCAGCTCCTTCGCCGAGCTCGTCGACCGGGCCGCCGGCATCACCGCGGTCGCGGTCGACGTGCCGGTCGGCCTGCCCGACGACGGGCCGCGCGAGGCGGACCGGCAGACCCGTGCCTTCGTGGGGCCGCAGGCCGCTTCCGTCTACACCACCCCGGTGCGCGAGGCCGTCTACGCGGCGACCTACGGCGAGGCCAACACGATCAACCGGGACAAGGTCGGCTCGGGCGTCTCCCGCCAGGCCTACGAGCTGCGCGGCCGGATCATGGAGCTGGACGCGCACCTGCGCCAGGACCTGGGATATGTGGTCGTCGAGACCCATCCCGAGGCCTGCTTCGCCGAGCTCGCCGGGTCCACGGTGGCCAGCCGCCGCCGGTCGGCCGACGGCAGCTCCGAGCGGAGGGCGCTCCTCGCGGCGGCCGGCATCCACGCCCCGACCGCGGCGCCGGTGGGCACGGCCACCGAGGAGATGCTCGACGCCTGTGCCGCGGCGTGGGTGGCCCACCGCGTCAAGACGGACCAGAGCCGGACCATCCCCGAGCAGCCGCAGACCTTCTCGGACGGGATCCCCTCGGCGATCCACCTCTGACCTCCGCGGCCGCCGAGAGCGGCGCTTCCGGTCCCTACGGGTTTGCTCGCTGACGGCGAGCAAACCCGTAGGGCGCGAGGGAGGCGATGGGGAGCGGGTGGTCAGGGCCAGGTGAACCGACCGGACAGGCCGGTCAGGCGTGTGATGGGTGGTCGGGGGCCGGCCTCGCCCCGAATTGGGTGACACGTCCAACATTTGCGAGAATGGCGGGCATGTCGAACTCCACCGTGCTCATGGTCCTCCGCGTCTTCGCCGTCATCACCGGCCTGCTGTCCGTCGTGCAGGCGCTGCGCGGCTTCGGCTGGCTGCCGATCGACTGGTCCTGGCACGGCACCCTGGCCAACATCACCTTCGTGACCGCCCTGATCGCCGCGATCTTCGCCTGGCTGTGGAGCCGCCGCAGCGGTGACAAGGGCCTGTTCATGCACGCTGCCGGCATGGCGGTGCTCGCCGTCATCCAGATCGGCCTGGGCGAGATGGAGCTGCGCTCGGTCCACATGGCCGTGGGCGTCCTCTTCCTCGTCGGCGCGATCGCGTTGGCCACCCTGTCCTTCCGCAAGCCGGTCGAGGGCGCGACCGCCCGCCCCCTCGACGCCTGAGCCGGGCCTGGGACCGGGCCCGCGGGAGAAGGTGACCTTAGGTCACCCTGAGGTGAAACCGCATACCTCGCCTGCGACAATGGTGAACTGTGGAGGCTCCACCACGAGCGGCGCCCCTCCAACGACGTAGCGGCTCAGCGTCGATCGACCCTACCCGCGGGGCCTCCCGGGAAGAGGCAGTCCGATGACCGCGGCTCAGACCGAGATCACCCCCGTCCACGCGGCCTGGGAGGGCTTCGCGGCCGGTCCCTGGCAGGACGAGATCGACGTCCGTGACTTCGTCCAGCGCAACTACACCCCCTACGAGGGCGACGCGTCCTTCCTGGTCGGCCCGACCGCCAAGACGCTGCGCCTGTGGGAGACCTTGGAGCGCGACTACCTGAGCGTGGAGCGTGCGCGCCGCGTCTACGACGTGGACACCACCACGCCCGCCGACGTCGACGCCTTCCCGCCCGGCTGGATCAGCGAGGACGACGACGTGGTCGTCGGCCTGCAGACCGACGTCCCCCTCAAGCGCGCCATGATGCCCAACGGCGGCTGGCGGATGGTCGAGACCGCGATCACCGAGGCCGGCCTGGAGCCGGACGAGCGGGTCAAGGAGATCTTCACCAAGCAGCGCAAGACCCACAACGAGGCCGTCTTCGACCTCTACACCCCCCGCGTGCGCGCCGCCCGCTCCAGCCACGTCATCACCGGCCTGCCGGACGCCTACGGCCGCGGGCGCATCATCGGCGACTACCGGCGCGTGGCGCTCTACGGCGTCGACGCCCTCATCGCGGCCAAGGAGCGCGACAAGGACGCGACGCTGGACCAGCCCTTCACCGAGCACTGGGCCCGCTACCGCGAGGAGCACGCCGAGCAGATCAAGGCGCTGCACAAGCTCAAGGCGATGGCGGCCTCCTACGGCTTCGACATCTCCGGGCCCGCGACCACCGCGCGCGAGGCCGTGCAGTGGACCTACTTCGGATACCTGGCCTCGGTGAAGTCCCAGGACGGCGCCGCGATGAGCTTCGGTCGCCTCTCGGGCTTCTTCGACGTCTACGTCGAGCGTGACCTGGCCGCCGGGCGGATCACCGAGGAGGACGCCCAAGAGCTCATCGACGCGCTGGTCATCAAGCTGCGCATCGTGCGCTTCCTGCGCACCATCGACTACGACCAGATCTTCTCCGGCGATCCCTACTGGGCCACCTGGTCCGACGCGGGCCTGGGGGAGGACGGCCGCACCCTGGTCACCAAGACCTCGTTCCGGCTGCTGCAGACCCTGCGGAACCTGGGGCCGGCGCCCGAGCCCAACATCACGATCTTCTGGGACCCGGCGCTGCCGCAGGGCTACAAGGACTTCTGCGCCGCGATCTCGATCGAGACCTCCTCGCTGCAGTACGAGGCTGACGAGCAGATCCGCCAGCACTGGGGCGACGACGCGGCGATCGCCTGCTGCGTCTCGCCGATGCGCCTGGGCAAGCAGATGCAGTTCTTCGGCGCGCGGGTCAACGCCGCCAAGGCGCTGCTCTACGCCATCAACGGCGGCCGCGACGAGATGACCGGCGAGCAGATCGTCGAGGGCCACGAGCCGGTCCAGGGCGACGGGCCGCTGGACTTCGACGACGTGTGGGCCCGCTTCGAGTCCATGCTCGACTGGGTGGTCGGCACCTACGTGGAGGCGCTCAACCTCATCCACTACAGCCACGACCGCTATGCCTACGAGGCCATGGAGATGGCCCTGCACGACTCCGAGATCGTGCGGACGATGGGCTGCGGCATCGCCGGCCTGTCGATCGTGGCCGACTCCCTGTCGGCGATCCGGCACGCCAGCGTCGTGCCGGTCCGTGACGAGACCGGCCTGGTCGTGGACTACCTGGTCGAGGGAGACTTCCCGACCTACGGCAACGACGACGACCGCGCCGACGAGATCGCCGCGGTGGTCGTGCACACCGTCATGGAGAAGATCCGCGAGCTGCCGCTCTACCGCGACGCCATCCCGACCCAGTCGGTGCTGACGATCACCTCCAACGTGGTCTACGGCAAGAAGACCGGCAACTTCCCCTCCGGCCACCGCGCGGGCACGCCCTTCGCCCCCGGCGCCAACCCGACCAACGGCGCGGACAACCACGGGATGCTGGCCTCGATGCTCTCGGTCGGCAAGCTCGACTACGCCGACGCCCTCGACGGCATCTCGCTGACCAACACCATCACCCCGCCCGGCCTGGGGCGCACCAAGGACGAGCAGGTCACCAACCTGGTCGGCCTGCTGGACGCCGGTTTCGTCCCCGACGGGGACTGCTGAGGCGAGCGGCACGGCATACCCCCGAGGTTGCCGACCACGGACCACCTGACACCTACCGACCAAGGAGCACCAGATGAGCACCAAGACCTACGCCGAGCGCGTCGCCGACATGGCCTCCGCGCGTGAGGAGCGCGGCACCCGACCGGGCCTGTTCCACGCCAACATCAACGTCCTGTCCAAGGAGACCCTCGAGGACGCGATGGCCAACCCGGACAACTACCCCAACCTGACCGTGCGCGTGTCGGGCTATGCGGTGAACTTCGTCAAGCTGACGCGCGAGCAGCAGCAGGACGTCCTCGCCAGGACCTTCCATCACTCTGCCTGAGGGTGGGGCCGTCGGCCAGGCGCTGAGCCTGGCCGACGGCGTCACCGGGGAGTATCGCCCCGCGCCGATCGAGCTCGAGGTGCCTCGCCTGCGTCCGGCGGGGCGGGGCACCGCAGGCATCGCGTCCGCGGGCGAGATGAGCCACCACGAGCACCTCGAGGCCGTCCGCGCCGGCGAGCTGGGGTCGGTGCACTCCTGGGAGCTGGTCACCGGGGTCGATGGCCCCGGCACGCGGCTGACCGTCTTCGTCTCGGGGTGCCCGCTGCGCTGCCTCTACTGCCACAACCCCGACACGATGTATGCGGCCAAGGGCGAGCCGGTGCTCCTCTCCGACCTGGTGGCGCGGCTGCGGCGCTATCGCGGCATCTTCCGGGCGACCCGGGGCGGACTGACCGTCTCCGGGGGCGAGCCGCTGATGCAGCCGGCGTTCGTGGGGCGGCTGCTGCGCGAGGCCACGGAGATGGGCGTGCACACGGCGGTCGACACCTCCGGCTTCCTGGGTGCGAACGTCTCCGAGGAGATGCTGCAGGACATCGACCTGGTGCTGCTGGACCTGAAGTCCGGGCTGCCGGAGACCTATCGCCGCACGACCGGCCGAGAGCTGGAGCCGACGCTGCGCTTCGCCCGGCGGCTGGCCGACCGCGGGACGGAGGTGTGGTTGCGCTTCGTGTGCGTGCCTGGCCTGACCGACGCCGTCGAGAACGTCGAGGCGGTCGCGGAGATCGCGGCTGGGCTGCCCAATGTGAGCCGCGTCGAGGTGCTGCCCTTCCACCAGATGGGCCGCGACAAGTGGGCGGCGCTGGGGCTGGACTACCGGCTGGCGGACACCCCGCCGCCGTCGGTGGAGACGCTGGAGCGGGTGCGCGGGCAGTTCCGGGCCAGGGGGCTGACGACCTACTGAGGTGGGATGGAGGGGGTGGGCCAGCCTCAGCCGGAAAGGGTGGTGCCGTCCTCGATGGTGCGGGGGGCGCCCTCGTCGGGGAGGCGCACGTCGCCGACGACGTTGACGTCGGCGCCGAAGGTCCAGTCGCCCTCGACGGTGAGGCGCCGGGCGCGGCGCAGGGAGGGGGCGCCGTGCGGGAAACGCCGGTCCAGCTCGCCGATCAGTCCGTAGTGCTGCTTGTCCAGGCTGATCACCGGGGCGGGGTCGACGACCTTGGTCAACCGGTAGCTGTCCTCGGCGTCCACCTCGTAGACGTCCGAGCGGAGCAGGAGCAGCTCGTTGGTGGTCTTGACCGGGACGAAGCGCTCGCGGGTGACGGCGATCGAGACCGCGTCGTCGAACAGCTCGACCGCACCGCCCATGGCCGTCTCGATCTGGATCACCGGGGTGGAGGTCTTGTCCTTGGGGTCCACCGTCTTGGCGTTGCGGATCAGCGGGAGGTCCAGGACGCCGCCGGTCTCGTCCAGCATCGCCCGCAGGCGGGCCAGGTCGAACCACAGGTTGTTGGTGTGGAAGTAGGGATGGCGCTCGGCGTCGGTGAAGTGGCTCATCTCCTCCGGCGCGGTCTGGGCCGAGTCGCGCAGGACCAGCCGCCCGTCGGCCGACCGACGCACGAGGTGCCCGCCCTTGAGGTCCATCTCGGTCCGGGAGCACACCTCGGCGGCGTAGCCCGCGCCGGAGCCGGCGAACCAGGCCGCCAGACGCCCGTCGGCCACCGCGCCCAGGTTGTCGACGTTGGAGACGAAGGCATAGCGGTAGCCCTGCTCCAGCAGCTGGTCGAGCAGGCCGCTGGCCAGCAGCGAGGGGTAGAGGTCGCCGTGGCCGGGCGGGCACCACTCCAGGCCGGGGTCGGCCTCCCAGGTCACCGGCGTCAGGTCGTCCTCGCTCAGCTTGGGCTCCTGGCTCTGCAGGAAGTCCAGCGGCAGGCCGTCGACGGGCAGCTCGGGATAGCGGGCGAGGAGCTCCAGGGTCTGGTCCTGGGTGGAGAAGCTGTCCATCAGCAGCAGCGGCAGGCGGATCCCGTAGCGGCGGCGCAGCGCCAGCACCTGCCGCACGGTGATGTCCAGGAAGGTCAGGTCGTCGCGGACGGGGAGCAGCGACTTGGGCCCGGCCAGGCCCATCGAGGTGCCCAGACCGCCGTTGAGGGTGATGACGACGGTGGCGTCCAGGGCGGCCCGTGCCTCCTCGCCGTCGGGGTCGAGGTCGAGGTCGGCCAGGTCGACCTCGGGGAGCGCCGGCTCGACGTCGGCCTCCCGGATCAGGCCGGTCTCCCCGGCGGCGAGCTTGTCGTAGTGGCGGGCGAAGGTGTCCACCGCCGGCTGGGGGACCCCTGCCTCACGCATGCGGTCCAGGGCCAGGTCACGTGCGGAGCTCATGGACCCAACCTATCCAGGCTGCCCGGACGGAGGGTCGGCGGCTCGCGTGCTGCGGGCGCCCCCGGGGTCAGCGGCTCGGTTGCGGCTCCGTCGAGCTCAGGTGCTGGGCCAGGACGTCGACGGCGAAGCCGTAACCGGCGATCCCGGCCCCGGCGATCACCGCCAGCGCGACGGGGGACAGGTAGGAGTGGTGACGGAAGGCCTCGCGCGCGTGCGGGTTGGAGATGTGCACCTCGACCGTGGGCAGGCCCGTCGCCTTGATCGCGTCGAGCAGCGCGACCGAGGTGTGCGTGTAGGCCCCCGCGTTGAGCACGCAGCCCACCACGTCCCCGGCGTCCGCCGCCTCGTGCAGCGCGTCCACCAGCCCGCCCTCGTGGTTGGACTGCTGGCAGGTCACCAGCAGGTCGTGGGTCGCGGCCCGCTCGGCGCACAAGGACTCCACGTCGGCCAGCGTGGCGGTGCCGTAGATCTCCGGCTCGCGGGTGCCGAGAAGGTTGAGGTTGGGGCCGTTGAGCACGAGGATCCTGCTGGTCATGAGGTCAGCGTGGCACAGGGTGGTCGTGAGTACCATCGCGGGATGACCACCGGATCTCCTGCCCCCGAACCGTCGCCTCCCGCCGCGGACGGTCACGGGACCGTGCGCACCGTGGCCTTCATCGGGCTGGGCGTCATGGGTGGTCCGATGGCCGACAACCTGGTGCGTGCGGGCTTCGACGTGCGCGGCTTCAACCGGAGCCCCGCCAAGGGTGAGGCGCTGGAGGCCGCCGGAGGAACCGCATACCGGAGCATCCGCGAAGCGGTCGAGGGAGCCGAGGTCGTGTGCGTCATGGTGCCGGGGAGCGCCGACGTGGAGAGCGTGCTGCTGGGGGAGGACGGCGTGCTGGCGTCGGCCGCGCCGGGGACGGTGGTGGTCGACTTCTCCTCGATCCGTCCGACCGTCGCCCGGGAGCTGGCGCAGGCTGCGGAGGAGCGGGGTATGCGGCTCCTCGACGCCCCGGTCTCCGGCGGCGAGGCCGGAGCGGTCGCCGGGACCCTCTCGGTGATGGCCGGCGGTGACGACGAGGCCTTCGAGCGGGCCCGCCCCGTGCTGGAGGCCGTCGGGCGCACGATCGTGCACGTCGGCCCCTCGGGTGCCGGCCAGACCGTCAAGGCCGCCAACCAGCTGGTGGTGGCCGCGCACCTGCAGGTGCTCGCCGAGGCGGTGGTCTTCCTCGAGGCGTACGGCGTGGAGCTGGACCCGGCGCTGGACGTGCTGGGCGGGGGCCTGGCGGGATCGGCGGTGCTGGAGCAGAAGCGGGACCTGATGCGGGACCGGGAGTTCGTGCCCGGGGCGCGGATGGCGTTGCACCACAAGGACCTTGGGGCCTATCTGGAGGCGAGCCGCGCCGCGGGGGTGGCGAGCCCGGTGGGGGCGCTGCTGGGCGAGCTGATGGCCGCAGCGATGGCGGCGGGGGACCAGGACCTGGACCACTCGGCGCTGCTGCGCGGGGTGGAGCGGCTGAGCGGCCGCCTGCCCTAGCCGGTGCGGCGACGCACGAGGACGACGAGGAGCGGCCCCGAGACCAGGAGGAGCGCGAGCGCGACGGCGAGGGGCCACATACCGTCGGGGCGGAGCAGGAAGGTCAGCCAGACCGTCAGCACCCCCGGCAGCGTCGCCGCCCAGGCGAGCAGGAGCGAGAGGCGCGGACCCCAGTGCGGGGCGCGGTGGCGGTGGACCGCAGCGGTCAGCACGATGGCGGCGATCACCGCGGCGGTGGCGCCGACGTACATCCAGGCGGGGGTGAGAAAACCGACGAAGAGCACCAGGGGGAGCGCTGCGGCGTAGACCAGTGCGGGTGCCAGTCCGGCGACGAGTGCGTGCGGGGAGACCGCGCTGCCGCCGGCCCTGATCTCGTGGGGCGGGCGCAGGGCGACGAGGGGGACGGCCAGGATCGTGGCCAGCGACAGACCGGCCAGCAGGCGCACGGTGGTGCGGGCGAGGTGCACCTGCTCCTCGGCGCGCTCCTGGCACTCCCTGGGCGAGAGCTCGCAGGGGATCGGGGCGCCGAAGCCAGGCAGGTGGCGCTGACCCCAGGCGGCGAGGGCGAGGAGCAGCACGAGACCGAGCAGCACCGGCCACCAGCGACGCAGCACCGGTGTGCGGCCCTGCGTCGTCATGGTCGCCACGGTCTTCGGTCCTCCCCGGGATGCTCGGTATGCGGTGTCTCGCCGGCCCCTGCCGTCGCACCCGAATCCCTCAAGCATGCCAAACCGGGGTGGCTGACGGGGCTGGCGGGGTGCCGCAGAGCGTGCCTGTGGACAGTGTCGGGGGTGTGTCGGCGGTGGGAACTAGGTTGGCTACCGTGACCGCCAAGGACCTCTCTTCCGCCGCCTGGGTGCGCCAGGTCTCGCGCGAGATGCTGGTCGAGGCGGTCGGTCTGGTGACCGTGCTGCGGGCCGAGGGCTACGTCGGCCAGGGCAGGGTGCGGACGCTGGTCGCCGCACCCGGCGGCGCGATGCTCCTCTCCACGGTCCTGGGCTCGGGGCGGCTCTACCAGACGATCGTGCGTCGGCTCGGGGACGAGGGCGGTCTGTGGCAGGGGCAGTGCAGCTGCCCGGTGGGCGTGGACTGCAAGCACACGGTCGCGGTGCTGCTGGAGACGCAGCGGCGGCTGGCCCCGGAGGAGGTGGAGCAGACCGCGGGCTGGGAGGTGGCCCTGCAGCCCCTGCTCGGTGCGGCGGAGGCGCGGCCGCGTCCGGACCGGGCCACGGCGGGCAGCACGGCCCTGGCGCTCCAGCTCTCGGTGGACCACAGCTATTTCTCCGGCGCGGAGAGCACCCGGATCATGGTGCGGCCGCTGAGGGCGGGGCGGGCCGGTCGGTGGATCAAGACGGGGGCGACCTGGCGGGACCTGGGCAGCCAGTGGGCCTCGCCGGAGGTGCTGCCGGCGCACCGCGAGGCCGTCACCCAGCTCCATACCGTGGCCAAGGGCGCCACCTCCTACTACCAGTACTCCTCCGAGGAGGTCAGCCTCGGCGACCTGGGGCGGCTGGCGTGGCCGCTGCTGCGGGCCTGCGTGGCGGTCGGGGTGGAGCTCGTGCCCGGCCGGGGTGCCTCCGCGGTCCAGCTGGGCGAGGGCGAGGCGTCGCTGGCGGTCGACGTCACCCGGGACGACGCCGGTGGGTTGACGCTGCGCCCCTTCGTGGCCGAGGCCGAGGGGCCGGCGAGGCCCGGGAGCAGGTTCGTCATCGGTCGACCGGGGCACGGCGTGGCCCACGTCGACGACGACGAGGTGCTCACCCTGTGGCCGCTGGCGGAGGCCCCGGCCGAGGCGGCGCTGCCGCTGCTGCAGCGCGACCTCCCGCTGGCCGTGCCGCCGGAGGACGTGGGCCGCTTCCTGGCGGTCTTCTACCCGCTCATCGCCAGCCAGGTGCGGCTCAGCTCCCTGGACGGGAGCGTGCCCGAGGCTCGGCAGAGCAGGCCGGGTCTGGTGCTGGAGATCCTGCCCCAGGAGGGCCACGTCCTGGACCTGTCCTGGTCGCTGTCCTTCGCGGTGCCGGGGCTGGGTGGTGGAGCGGCGGAGGCCGATGGTGGGGAGGGCGCCGGGGGCGGGGAGGTGGCCCGGCCGTCGGTGGTGCTGCTGCCGCTCGGCGGCCACGAGGTGGCGGGGCGTCAGGACGATCCCGCCGTGGCCGAGCTGTTCGCGTCGGTGGTCGCCGACCTGCAGCGGATGCCGTCGCTGATCGAGCACCCGCCCGGGTGGGACGGGAGTCGAGACACCTCCGGGGCGGGCCGGACGCCGCGTCCGCGGGCGACGATCACGCTGGCCGGTCACCCGAGCGCGGTCTTCGCCGCAGAGGTGGTGCCGGTCCTGCAGGCCCGCGAGGACGTCGAGGTGCGCATCGAGGGTGAGCTGCCAGACTACGCCGAGGCTGGCGAGGCGCCCGTCGTCCACCTCGAGACCGTCGCCGGGGAGGCCCAGGACTGGTTCGACCTGCACGTCACGGTGACCGTGGCCGGTCAGGAGGTGCCTTTCGAGCTGCTCTTCGCCGCGCTGGTCCGCAACGACCCCGTGCTGCTGCTGGAGTCAGGGACGTGGTTCAGCCTCGACCAGCCCGAGCTGCACGCGCTGCGCCGCCTCATCGAGGAGGCCCGGGAGCTGGACGACCGCCCCTCCGTGCCGGGGGAGGTGCGGCTCAGCCGCTACCAGGCCGGCCTGTTCCAGGAGCTGCTCGACCTCGGGGTCGTGGACGCGCAGAGCGGTGCCTGGGCCGAGTCGGTCGAGGCGCTGCTCGCCCTCGGCGACTCCGACCGGGGCACGATCATGCAGCCGGCGGCGCTGCGGGCCGAGCTGCGTCCTTATCAGCAGGACGGTTATCGCTGGCTGTCGACGCTGTGGGACGCGGGGCTGGGCGGGATCCTGGCCGACGACATGGGGCTGGGCAAGACGCTCGAGGTGCTGGCGATGATCGCCCGGGCCGAGCAGCGTGGGGAGCTGGGCGACGGGCCGGTGCTGGTCGTGGCGCCGACCAGCGTGGTCGGCACCTGGGCCGCGGAGGCGGCACGGTTCACCCCGGAGCTGGGCGTGACGACCATCTCTGGCACGCGTCGGCGACGGGGTGTGGACCTGTCCACCGCGATCGGGGCGGCCGACGTGGTGATCACCTCCTACACGCTGCTGCGGCTCGAGGACGAGGCCTATGCCGACCTGCCGTGGTCGGCGGTGGTGCTCGACGAGGCGCAGTTCGTCAAGAACCATCGGTCGGTGACCTACCAGGCCGTCCGGAGGCTGGGCGTGCGGCGGACCTTCGCCATCACCGGCACGCCGCTGGAGAACACCCTGATGGACCTGTGGTCGATGACCTCGCTGGCGGCGCCCGGCCTGTTTCCCCACCCGGAGCTGTTCACCGACCGCTACCGCAAGCCGATCGAGGCGGGCGACGAGCTCTCGCTGGCGCGCATGCGCCGCCGGATCCGGCCGTTCATGATGCGCCGGACCAAGGGTGAGGTCGCCCAGGACCTGCCCGAGAAGACCGAGCAGGTGCTCCAGGTGGCGCTGCACCCCGCCCACCAGCGGGTCTACGACCAGCACCTGCAGCGGGAGCGGCAGCGGGTGCTGGGCCTGCTGCAGGACCTGGACAAGAACCGGATGGCCATCTTCCGGGCGCTGACCACCCTGCGGCAGCTGGCCCTCGATCCCTCACTGGTCGATGATCAGCACGCCGGCCTGGCCACCTCGGCCAAGATCACCACGCTGGTCCAGCACCTCTCCGAGATCGTGGCCGAGGGGCACCGGGCGCTGGTCTTCTCCAGCTTCACCGGCTTCCTGGGCAAGGTGCGCGAGGCCCTGGGCACCGCCGGCATCGAGCACGTCTACCTCGACGGCCGGACCCGTGACCGGGCGGCGCGCATCGCCGAGTTCAAGGAGGGCGGGGCACCGGCCTTCCTCATCAGCCTCAAGGCCGGTGGCTTCGGGCTGACCCTGACCGAGGCCGACTACGTCTTCGTCCTCGACCCGTGGTGGAACCCTGCCGCCGAGGCGCAGGCGGTGGACCGCACCCACCGGATCGGGCAGACCAAGCCCGTCAACGTCTACCGACTGGTGTCCACCGGGACGGTCGAGGAGAAGGTCGTGGCGCTCCAGGAGCACAAGCGGCACCTCTTCGACACCGTCGTGGACTCCGGAGCGTTCCGGTCCGGGGCCATCACGGCCAAGGACATCCGCGCACTCTTCGACGGGTGAGCTGACCGGCGGCCCGGGGTCGCTGGTCTCGCGGCCGGCTCAGCGGCGGCCGCGACCCGGGTCAGCGGCGGCCGACGCGGGAGGAGCTGGAGAAGGCGGCGATGGAGCCGCTCGAGCTGCCGCCCTGACGGCCGCCGCCGCGCTGGCTGCCCCCGCCCTGACGAGCTCCGCGGCCGCGCTGACCTCCGCCGGTGCTCTGGCCACCGCCGCGGCTGCCGCCACCGTTGCGCCCGCCGTTGGCGCGGCCACCGTTGGCGCGGCCACCACCGTTGCGGGCTCCGCCGGTGCGGCCGTCGCCGCCCGCGTTGCCGCTGCCCTGACGACGGCCGCCACCCTGACGGCCCGCGCCCTGGCCACGACCGCCACCCTGGCGGCCCCCGCCCTGGCCACGACCGCCCTGGCCACGACCGCCGCCGGAGGATCGGCCTTCGGGCGTCTCGACGACGATGCCGCCGGGCACCAGGGTGCGCTCACCGGGGGCGAGCTCCTGCAGGATCGGGTGGTCGACGCCGGCGCGGGTCGTGGTCGGCTTGATGCCGGCGGCGCGGGTCAGCGAGCGGACGTCGCGGACCTGGTCGTCGGTCATGAGCGTCACCACGGTGCCCTCGTTGCCGGCGCGGGCGGTGCGGCCCGAGCGGTGCAGATAGGCCTTGTGCTCCACGGGCGGGTCGGCGTGCACCACCAGGGCCACGTCGTCCACGTGGATCCCGCGGGCCGCGATGTCCGTGGCGACCAGCGTGCTGGCCGCTCCGGAGTGGAAGGCGTCGAGGTTGCGCACTCGGGCGTTCTGGGACAGGTTGCCGTGCAGGTCGACCGCGGGCACGCCCGCGCCGTTGAGCTGGCGGGCCAGCTTCTTCGCGCCGTACTTGGTCCGGGTGAACATCACCACGCGCCCGGGGGCCGAGCCCAGGTCGGTGAGGACCCCCAGCCGGTCGGCGGCGTCGATGTGCAGCACGTGGTGGCTCATCGTGGCGACGGGTGACTGGGCGGAGTCGGCGTGGTGGGTGACCGGCTTGTCCAGGTAGCGCTTGGCGATGACGTCCACACCCGCGTCGAGCGTGGCGGAGAAGAGCATCCGCTGCCCGCCGCGAGGGGTCTTGTCGAGGATGCGCTTGACGCCGGGCAGGAACCCGAGGTCGGCCATGTGGTCGGCCTCGTCCAGGATGCTGATCTGGATCGAGGACAGGTCGGCGTGGCCCTGGCCGATGAGGTCCTCCAGGCGACCCGGGCATGCGATGACGATGTCGACGCCGGTCTGCAGGGCCTTGACCTGCGGGTTCTGTCCGACGCCGCCGAAGATGGTAACCGAGGACAGGCCCGCGGCCTTGGCCAGCGGCTGGAGCGACTCGGCGATCTGGCTGGCCAGCTCGCGGGTCGGGGCCAGGATCAGACCACGGGGGGCGCGACCGCGGCGGGTCGAGGGCTGCTGCATGAGCCGGGTCACCAGCGGCAGGAGGAAGGCGTAGGTCTTGCCCGACCCCGTGCGGCCACGGCCCAGGACGTCGCGGCCCGCCAGGCTGTCGGGCAGGGTCGCGGCCTGGATCGGCGTGGGGTCGGTGATGCCGCGCTCGGCGAGGGCGGCGGTCAGGATGGCGGGCACGCCGAGCGTGCCGAAAGCAGAGGAGTTCACGAAGTCCTTCGGGGACGAGATCGATGGTGTCCCACCCGGCGCGCAGGCCCCGATCGGGCGGCGCGACCTTGTCAAGGATCAGCCGCCCGAGGCGAGACGGTGCGGGCGGCTGACACCCATTCTACCAGCGCATACGCTTAGACCATGGACAGCAGCAGCCAGCCCGTGGGCCCCAGCTTCCCCGACGGCTTCCGCTGGGGCGCGGCCACCGCCGCCTTCCAGATCGAGGGTGCGTCGACCGAGGACGGTCGCCTCGACTCCATCTGGGACACCTTCGCCCGTCGCCTCGGGGCGGTCCGCAACGGTGACGACGGCAGCGTGGCCTGCGACCACTACCACCGCTACCGCGAGGACGTCGCGCTGATGCGGGAGCTGAACGTCGGCACCTACCGCTTCTCCACGTCCTGGGCGCGGGTCTGCCCGGATGGGCGCACCCCGAACCCGGCCGGTCTGGACTTCTACTCCCGCCTGGTGGACGAGCTGCTCGCGGCCGGGATCACCCCCTGGCTCACGCTCTACCACTGGGACCTTCCCCAGGCCCTCGAGGAGGAGGGTGGCTGGCCGAGACGAGAGACCGCATACCGCTTCGCCGAGTATGCGATGGCGGTGCACGACGTCCTGGGTGACCGCGTCCAGCACTGGACGACGATGAACGAGCCGTGGGTCTCGGCCTTTCTCGGGTATGCGGCAGGCGTGCACGCGCCCGGGCGCACCGAGCCGGTCGCGGCGCTGCGCGCCGCGCACCACCTGCTGCTGGGGCACGGGCTGGCGGTCCGCGAGCTGCGCGCCCGCGATCCCGAGCTGGAGCTGGGGATCACCCTCAACTTCACCCCGGCGGTGCCGGTGGACGAGGGGCGTGCCGCGGACAAGGAGGCCGCGCGGCGGGTCGACGGGATGGCGAACAGGTTCTTCGTCGAGCCGTTGACGCGTGGTGCCTACCCGGCGGACGTGCGCGCGGACCTGGAGGGGCTGTGGCCGGCCGACCTGGTCCACGACGGCGACCTGGAGATCATCTCGACGCCGATCGACGTGCTGGGGGTCAACTACTACACCTCCGAGGCCGTGACCGCCGGTGACCCGCTGGGTGCCGCGGTGGCCGCCGCGCAGAGCCGGGCTTTCGACGCGCCGAGCCCGCACGTGGGGTCCGAGCACGTGCGCGTGGTGCGGCGGGGGCTGCCGGTCAGCGACATGGGGTGGGAGGTGACGCCGGACGCGTTCGGTGACCTGCTCGTGCGGCTGCACCGCGACTACACCGGGCCGCGGGGGATGAATCTGGTCGTCACCGAGAACGGGATGGCGTGCGCGGACGAGGTCGGGCCGGACGGCCAGGTCCACGACCCGGAGCGGATCGACTACCTGCGCGCGCACGTGGGCGCGGCCGCGGAGGCGGTGGCGCGGGGCGTGGACCTGCGTGGCTTTCTCGTGTGGTCGCTGCTGGACAACTTCGAGTGGGCGTTCGGCTACGACAAGCGCTTCGGGATCGTGCACGTGGACTACGAGACGCAGGTGCGCACGCCCAAGGACTCGGCGCGCTGGTGGGCCCAGCTGTGCCGGACCGGGGAGATTCCTGGCGGCGGGGAGGCATGAGGAAGGGGCCCGGTCGGATCGACCGGGCCCCTTCGTCCAACCAGGGGGTCAGCCCTTGACGCCACCGGCCAGCAGGCCACGGACGAAGTAGCGCTGCAGCAGCAGGAAGACCGTCACGGGGACGACCATCGCCACGAAGGCGCCGGAGGACAGCAGGTGCCAGGCGGTGCCTCGCGTGCCGGTGAGGTCGGCCAGGCGGACCGTCAGCGGCGAGATGTCCTTGCTGGAGCCGAAGACCAGACCCACGAGCAGGTCGTTCCAGACCCAGAGGAACTGGAAGATGCCGAAGGCGGCGATCGCCGGGACCAGCAGGGGCAGGAGCACCTGGAAGAAGATCTTCACGTGCCCGGCGCCGTCCACCCGCGCGGCCTCGATGAGGGTGCGCGGGATGTCCATCATGAAGTTGTGCAGCAGGAAGATCGCCAGGGGGAGGGCGAAGATCGTGTGCGACAACCACACCGGCCAGAACGAGCCGACGATGCCCCAGTTGTTGTACTGCGTCAGCAGGGGCACCAGGGTGACCTGGATGGGGACGATCTGCAGGGCGAAGACGGCCACGAACAGCCAGTTCTTGCCGGGGAAGTCCATCCACGCGAAGGCGTAGGCCGCCAGCAGCGCCAGGGTGATCGGGATGATCACGGCCGGCAGGGTGATGACGACGGTGTTGATGAACGCCGAGGCGAAGTTGGTGCTGCCGCCGGTGAAGACCTCGTTGTAGTTGTCGGTCGTCACCTGCGGGTCGGCGAAGAAGTTCCACCAGCCGTTGGTGCGGATCTCCCCGGCGGGACGCCAGGACGTGACGAACAGCCCCAGGGTCGGCACGGTCCACAGGACCGCCAGGATGATGGCCAGGGCCGAGGCCCAGGGCGAGGACAGCCTGTTCTTGGCGTCCACGGCCCGCTGCTCGGCCTTGGTCAGCTTGCGGGGGCCGCCGGACTTCTTCTCCGGCTCCGCCGCGCGTGGGGCGAGGTCCTCGGAGACGCCGTCGCCGTCGTTGTCCTTGACGGGGAAGGACGGTGCGTTGCTGGTCATCGCTGCTCCTCCGAGAGTCGCATCTGTCGGACGTTGTAGACCACGAGCGGGATCACCATGATGAACAGCAGCACGGCCAGGGTCGCGCCGATGCCACGCTGGGCGGTCCGGAAGGTCTGGACGTAGAACTCGTTGGCCACGATCGAGGTGCCGAAGTTGCCACCGGTCATCGCGTAGACGATGTCGAAGACCTTCAGCGTGGACATGGCGATCGTGGTGAGGACCACGACCAGGGCCGGACGGATCGAGGGAACCGTCACCGAGCGGAACATCCGCATGTTGCTGGCGCCGTCGAGCTTGGCGGCCTCGATGATGTCGTCCGGGATGGCCTTGATGGCCGCCGAGAGCACCGTCATCGCGAAGCCGGTCTGGATCCAGACCATGACCGCGATCAGGAAGAGGGTGTTCCAGGGCCAGGTCAGCAGGAACTGCTGGCTGTCGAAGCCGAGCCAGACCAGGAGCTGGTTGGCCAGACCGGTCTGCGGGCGGGAGGTCGGCTTGTAGTCGTAGACGAACTTCCAGATGATGCCGGCGCCGACCATGGAGATCGCCATCGGCAGGAAGATCAGCGTCTTGGCCAGCTTCTCGAAGCGGGTCCGGTCGACCAGCACGGCGTAGATGAGCCCGAGCGCGGTCGAGATGGTCGGGACCAGCGCCACCCACAGCAGCGTGTTCAGCAGCACCCTCTGCAGGGTCGGATTGGTGAAGACCGCCGAGTAGTTGGCGAACCCGACCCATTCCTGCAGGTTGGAGGACTTGAACGAGCTGATGATCGTGTTGATGGCCGGATAGACCAGGCCGAAGGCCAGGAGGAGCAGCGCCGGCCCGAGGAAGACCACGACGGTGGCCCAGCGGGGCATCTTGGGCAGCTCGGACAGGAACAGCACGAGGGCCATGACCCCGACGAAGAGCAGGATGGCCACGACCATGACCACGAGCTTCTGCGTCGAGGTGTCGGCCCCGAGGAGGTAGTCCATGAGATCTCGCTTCCGGTGACGGCGACGGTGCCGGTGTGCGCGTGACGGGTGGGAGGGCGCACCCTCCCACCCGTCACGGCATCACGGCATCAGCCTGGGACTGGGATCAGTTGGCCGGCCAGGAGTTGGCGATGGCGTCGGCCACGGCCTTGCTGTCCTTGCCCTCGGCGATCCAGGCGGTCATCTCCGTCCAGAAGGTCCCGGCGCCGACGGCGGCGGGCATGAGGTCGGAGCCGTCGAAGCGGAAGACGGTGTCCTCGGCGGTGAGCAGCTCGTAGGCGAGCTGGTCGATCGGGGACTTCAGGTTGGCCGGGTCGAGCTCGGAGTTGGCCGAGACCCAGCCGGCGTTGGTGACCTTGGCCTTCTCGTTGCTCCACTCGGGGCTGGTCAGGTAGGCCTGCAGGGCGTGGACCTCGGGGCGGTCGGCCAGGACGATGCTGAACTCGCCACCACCCAGGACCGGCTTGTCGTCGGCGTTCATGCCGGGCAGGTAGAAGGCGAAGACGTCGCCGTCCTCGGCCACCTTGGTGCCCTCAGGCCAGTTGGCCTGGTAGAAGGAGGCCTGGCGGTGCAGGAAGCAGGCGCCGTCCAGGATCGGCAGGCCCGCGTCGCCGAAGGGCACGGTCGCGATGGACTTGACATCACCAAGGCCACCGTTGACGTACTTCTCGTTGCGCAGGATCTCACCGGCGGTGTCGATCGCCTCGACGACCTTGGGGTCGTTGAACTTGAGGTCACCGGTGACCCACTGGTCGTAGGCCTCGGGGCCAGCCGTGCGGAGCATGACGTCCTCGATCCAGTCGGTGGCCGGCCAACCGGTGGCGCCACCGGACTCGATGCCCGCGCACCACGGCTTGACGTCGGGGTTGTCGGCGACCATCTGGTCGGTCAGGGCGATGAGCTCGTCCCAGGTGGTCGGGATCTCGTAGCCGGCGTCCGCGAAGGCGCTGGGGGAGTACCAGACGAAGGACTTGGCGTTGGCGCCCAGCGGGGCGCCGTAGAGCTTGTCCTCGGCGGTGCCGTAGCCGCGCCAGGCCTCGTTGTAGTACTCGTCGATGTTCTTGCTCGCGGCCTCGCCGACCTCGAAGATCTTGTCCGGGAAGTCGGCGGCGATGCGCTGGATCAGACCGGGCTGGGGCACGTAGGCCATGTCGGGGGCGTTGCCGGACTCGAGGCGGACCAGGAGCTGGGCCTCGAACTCGCGGGAGCCTTCATACTCCACGGTGGCGCCGGTGCACTCCTCGAACGGCTTGAAGGCGTCGATGTGCGGCTGGTCCTCGGGGGAGATGATCGAGGTGTAGACCGAGATGGACTTGCCCTCGAGGTCGCCGTACTGCTCGTAGGCCGAGCAGTCGACGTCGCCGCCGCCGTCGGCGGTGCCGCCGGCTCCGTCGCCGTCGCCGCCACCATTGCCACAGGCCGCCAGGGAGATGGCTGCGATGCTGGCCGTCGCGGCCAGCTTCCATCCACGGGAGGTGGTGTTGCGCATCGGTGCGCCTCTCTTTCCTATCGTGCGCCGGCCGGCACCTTGATCCGACCAGACATCACCTCCCATCACACCACCACCACCCTCAGGATGCCCACAGGTGGCGGTCACGGTGTGGTAACGATCGGTGTGATAGGCGGTAACGGCCGGTGAGCCGGGTCAGCCGCGGGAGCGACCCCCGCGCCGCTGCTTGAGCCGCACCTGCAGTCGGCTGCCGTCGGCCCGCGTCTCCAGGTAGGGCTGCTCGTCCACGAGGGTGCTCAGCTTCTGGTGGCCGAAGTCGCGCGGGTCGAAGTCGGCGTGCGCCCTCGACAGGTGCTGCCCGACGGGGCCCAGGCCGCTCCACCCGTCGTCGCCGGAGGTCGCGTTGATCGCCTTGGTCAGCGCGCTCTGCAGGTTGATCCGCGTCGCGGCCCCCGCCTCCGGCTGCGCGTCCGCCCCCTGCGGCGCGGTCCGGGCGACCTCGACCTGCTCCTCGCGGTCCTGCTCCTGGAGCAGTTCGAGGAAGATGAACTGGTCGACCGCACGACGCAACGACTCGGGAGTCTTGCGCTGCCCCATACCGTAGACGCGCTTGCCGGACTCGCGCAGACGCGTGGCCAGCCGGGTGAAGTCGGAGTCGGAGGACACCAGCGCGAAGGCCTCCACGTTGCCCTGCCAGAGCAGGTCCATCGCGTCGATGATCAGCGCGGAGTCGCTGGAGTTCTTGCCGACGGTGTAGGCGAACTGCTGGACCGGCTGGATCGCGTGGCGGTGCAGCTCGGCCTTCCAGCCCGTCAGGTTGGTCGTCGTCCAGTCGCCGTAGGCCCGTTTGACCGTGGGGGTGCCGTAGGTCGCCAGCTCCTCCAGGACCGCCGCCGCGTGCTTGGGCGAGACGTTGTCGCAGTCGATCAGGACGGCGATCCGCGTGCTGGTGCTGTCGTTGTCCACGCGCCCCAGGCTACGCGGACGGGCAGGTCCCTCTCAGGCCGACGGTGGGTGAACTACGCTCGAGCCATGCGCGCAGTGATCGTGGAGCAGCCCGGTGGGCCGGAGGCCCTGACCCTCGTCGAGCGGGAGGCTCCGACGCCTGGTCCGGGCGAGGTCCTGGTCACCCTGGTGGCCGGCGGGATCAACTTCATCGACGTCTACCAGCGTGAGGGTCGCTACCCGCTGGAGCTGCCCTTCGTCGGCGGCAACGAGGGCGCCGGCACCGTGGCGGCGCTCGGCGAGGGTGTGGAGGGGGTCGAGGTCGGTGACGCCGTCGCCTGGGCGATGGTCGCTCAGACCGGGTATGCGGAACAGGTCCTGGTCCCGGCTGCTCGCCTCGTGCCCGTGCCCGAGGGGATGGACCTGGAGCAGGCGGCCGCGGCGATGCTGCAGGGGATGACCGCGCACTACCTGGTCAACTCGACCTTCGAGGCCAAGGAGGGGCAGACCGCGGTCGTCACCGCGGCCTCCGGCGGCGTGGGCCTGCTGCTGTGCCAGATGCTGTCGGCCAAGGGCGTGCGCGTCATCGGGACCGTCGGCCGCGAGGAGAAGGTGCAGCTGGCCAAGGACGCCGGCGCCGACGAGGTCGTGCTCTACCGCGAGGTCGACCTCGCCGGGGAGGTGCGCCGGCTGGCCGGTGACGCGGGCGTGGACGTGGTCTACGACGGCGTCGGCAAGGACACCTTCGACGCGCTCCTGTCGGTCCTGCGCCCCCGCGGGATGATGGTGCTCTTCGGTGCCGCCAGCGGCGCGGTCCCGCCGGTGGACCCGATGGTGCTGAGCAAGGGCTCGCTCTTCCTGACCCGCCCGACCCTGGCCCACTACGGCGTCGAGCGGGAGGAGCTGCTGTGGCGCTCCGGCGAGGTCCTCGAGGCGGTCGCCGACGGGTCGCTGAAGCTGCAGATCGGGGGCCGCTACCCGCTGGCCGCCGCCCGCCAGGCCCACGAGGACCTGGAGAGCGGCGTGACCACCGGGAAGCTGCTGCTGATCCCCTGACCGGGGAAGGGATCACTGCTCGAGGGAGACCTCGGCGGTGTCGCCGAACCAGCCGCTGCTCAGGTGGATCCGCACCGGCGTGGCGTCGGTGGGGATGTCGTAGAGCAGCGCGCCCGTCGCGGTGTTGCCCGGGTTGATCTCGGTCAGCCACAGGTTCTCCTCGTCCAGCAGGTAGGCCGCGCTCGAGGTCGAGTGCTCCCGGTCCTGCTCGTCGATGAGCTTCTGCTCGCTGTCCAGGAAGTACTCCGCGCTCGTCCCGTTGTTCTTCACCGTGAGCAGGATCTTGACGAACTGGCCCTGGGCGGCCTCGCCCCAGTCGGCCGGGCCGACGTAGTCGAAGCCGTCCTCGATGCCGCTGACGGTGACCTCGAAGTCGCCGATGGTGACGGTGTCGCCGATCGTGGGTGCGGCCGCCGCCTCTTCGGCGGCCTTCTTCTCCGCGGCTTCCTTCTCCGCGGCTTCCTTCTCGGCGGCCTCCTTCTCGGCCGCTGCCTTGTCCGCGGCCTCCTGGTCGGCCTTCGCGGAGGCCTCGTCATCGGCTGCGGACCCGTCGGCCGTCGATCCCTGCGAGCTGGCCGACGGGCCCGCGCCTTCCCCGTCGGAGGCGTGTGCGGTCTCCGACGAAGTCTTGTCCGCCGCGGCGGGGGCGGTGTCCTGGGTGTCGTCGCCGAACATGTTGGCGAGGACGAGGACGAGGAAGAGGCCCAGGATCCCGGTGAGGATCTTGTGCCGGCGGAACCAGCTCTTCTTCGCCGGCGCAGGGGGCGGCGGCGCGGCTGGCTGCGGGGTGGGGGTCTGGTCGTAGGTGCTCATCTGAGCCTCCTTGTGTGCTCGAGGGATCGGATGACCCGAGTCCACCGCCAGGAGGGGGTCGCCGGCATCGCCCGACCGGGCACGCCGCGCTGGCCGATCGGCCACGGATCAGCCCGCCGGGCTGGCCGGTCGGCCGATGGGTCTGTCGGTGCCGCGGACTAGCGTGAGGATCATGTCGAGCAGCCCCGGTCCTGTGACCGGACCCACGGGTCCGGTCCTCCAGCCACCGCCTCCGACGGCGCGGCGTGAGACCCCGCGCCGGGTGGGCAGCGGGGTGGGCTACTGGCTGCGGACGGTGCTGCTGATGTCAGTGGTCTTCATCACCTCGGTGTCCGCGGTGGGGGCGGCGATGGCCCGCGACGAGGCACGGGGCTGGGGCGGCGTCGGCGGCTGGCTGGCGGACGCCTACCTCGTGGTCTCGGTCCTGGTCGCCCTGCTGTGCCCGCTGCTGCTCCTGCTGCGCCGCCGCGACCTCAACAACACGGCCTGGGGGCTGGGTTTCCTGCAGATCCTCTTCCCGGTCGGTGTCGTGATGGCCTGGGTGCTGCCGCAGGCCATCCGCAGCCACAAGCGGGACGAGGCCGAGGCGTTGAGCTTCCTCTACGTCCTCGGGCTGGTCATCTGGTTCTTGCGCGACCTGCTCGGCGGGCGGACCACCGAGACCTCGCTCCTGCGGCTGGTCCTGAGCCCGCCGGAGACCCCGCCGACCGAGCGTGTCGACCTTGACCTGATGACCGTGTCCATCGCGTTCGTGGTGCTGGCCGTGGCGCCGATCGCCATCGGCTTCTACCGGCGGGCCCGCGCCGAGCTGCAGGACACCCAGGCCGAGGCCACCGTGCAGAGGGCGGCGGCCGGTGAGATGTCCGCCCAGCTGTCCCGCCAGGCCGAGCGTGACCTCATCGCCCGGGAGGTGCACGACGTGATCGGCCACCGGCTGTCCCTGCTCACGCTCCACGCTGGTGGCCTCGAGGTCGCCGCCAGCCAGGACCCGGAGCTCGCCGAGAGCGCGCGCTACGTCCGGGAGAACGCGCAGCGCGCGATGGACGACCTGCGCTCGCTCATCGCGGTGCTGCGCGAGCCGGCCTCCGCGGCCCAGGACGCCGGCGCGCTCGCCCCTGCCTCCATGTCCCTGGCCGACCTGGCCAAGGTGATCGACGACATGGCTGAGTCGGGCGGCCCCGTCGCCTCGACCGTCTTCCTGCAGCAGGCGGAGGAGGCCGACCCGGTGCTGTCGCACTCGGTCTACCGGATCGTCCAGGAGCTGCTCACCAACGCCCGCAAGCACGCTCCCGAGCAGCTGGTGAAGCTCCGCGTGAGCGGCGGTCCGGCCACGGGTGTGGCGATCGAGGCGTCCAACCCGGTCCCGCGTGGGCACGCCATCAACCCCTCCGGCTCGGGGCTCAACGGCATCGCCGAGCGCGTCGAGATCCTGGGCGGCACGATGGAGGTGCCGCGTGAGGATGGACGCTTCTCGGTCCGAGTCCTGCTGCCGTGGTCGGTGACCCAGGATGCCTGAGATGGACGGACCGGGAGTGGCGGACGAGACGACGGACGACATGGCGGCCCGGCCGGTCCGGGTCCTGCTCGTGGACGACGACCCGATGGTCTGCTCCGGTCTGCGGATGATCCTGGGTCGGGGCAGCGGCGGACGGATCGAGGTCGTGGCGGCCGTGCACGACGGCGACGAGGCGGTCGGTGCCGTCCAGCGGCACCACCCCGACGTGGTGCTGATGGACGTGCGGATGCCGCGGATGGACGGCATCACCGCCACGGCCAGGGTGCGGGCCCTGCCGTCGCCGCCCGAGGTGATCGTGCTGACCACCTTCGACTCCGACGACGAGCCCTTCCGGGCGGCCGAGGCCGGGGCCAACGGTTTCCTGCTCAAGACGGAGTCACCCGAGGACCTCGTCGGCCACGTCAGGGCGGTCGCGGCGGGGGAGGGGGCCGTGTCCAAGCGCACCGCCCGTCAGTTCATGGCCCAGTGGCGCCAGGAGGGCACCGGCCCGGCCCGCGACGCGCGCCGCGTGCTCGCCAGGCTCACGCCGCGCGAGCGGGAGGTGGCCGACCGCGTCGCCCAGGGCCTGTCCAACAGCGAGATCGCCGACCAGCTCTACGTCAGTGCCAGCACGGTCAAGGCACAGCTGGCCATGATCCAGGACAAGCTCGGCGTGACCAACCGGGTGATGATCGCCGTGCTCGTCACCCAGGGCGGCCCCCGCGGGTGACCGACGATGTGACTGATGTGACGGGTGGGGTTTAGATCACGAATCGGCAACGGTAGCGTGTCCCGTGCAACGTCGGTGGGGACCGGCTGCGTCTACTAGGTGTTCGGACCGATTCTCTTCGTCGGTCAGACCAGCGCCTCGGCAGCAGCGGGGGCCACGCAGGGTGAAGGGGCTGTGAAGGGTGAGACTGCAACCGTTGCACGTCGTGCCGGAGATCGTGCGCGACGTCGTGCTGCCTCGGCGCACCATGCTCCGTGGCGGGCTCGGGCTGGTCATGGGAGCCGCGGTCGGGGGACTGCAGGACTCGGGCGAGCGGTTCGCCGCCGCCCCGCCGCAGGCCGCGCCGCCGGTCCAGCCGACGCCGCCGGCCGAGCCGGAGCCGGTCGAGCCCGAGCCGCCCAAGGACTGGTGGCAGCGCGGCGACTCCGGTGACGAGGTCTACGCCCTCCAGGAGGAGCTGGGCCGCAACGGCTACTGGTGCGGCAGCCCTGACGGCGGCTTCGGCCATCTGACCCAGCAGGCCGTCTTCGCCGTGCAGAAGGCCAACGGACTGGCCCGCGACGGCGTCGCAGGGCCGGCGACCCGGGCAGCCCTGCAGACCGGGCACCGCCCCGCCCCCGTCGCCGGCGGCGACCACATGGAGGTCCACCTCGGCAGCCAGCTGCTCCTCGTCGTCCGCGGCGGTGCGACCTCCATGGTGCTCAACACCTCCACGGGCAACGGTGAGCCCTACACCTTCCAGGGGAACAACTACGTCGCCCACACCCCGACCGGCGACTTCGCGGTCTGGTACATGGACGGCTCCGGCTGGCGCACCGGTGAGCTCGGCGACCTCTACCGGCCGATGTTCTACGACGGCAACTACGCCATCCACGGCTCCGGCTCGATCCCGCCCTACCCGGCCTCCCACGGCTGCGCCCGCATCTCGACCGCGGCCATGGACATGTTCTGGGACCAGGGGATGCTCGGCATGGGTCAGCGGGTCATCGTCGTCTGATCCCCGCGCATGACCTGCCCGTGCCCGGGGCGTCGGGCACCGCGGTGGGCGTGCACCCCATACCCTCGCCTCCTGTGGACACCTTCCTCGACCCCCACCCGGAGTGGATCGCCGTCGGCGGACCCGACCACCTGACCTACGTCGCCGGGCTGCTGGTGCTGGCGGTGGCCCTGATCGTCGGACGCAGATGGGTCCGGGAGCACGCGAGCCTGGTGAGGCGGGTGGTCCTGGGCGTGGTCGTCGTCCAGCAGTGCACGCTCTACGGCTTCTACGCGCTGACCGGCTGGGACTGGGCCGAGTCGATGCCGCTGCACATCTCACGCGTCTCGGCGCTGCTGGCGCTGGTCTACCTGGCCACCGGCAGCCGACGGGTGATGGACGTCCTGTTCTACTTCGGGCTGTGGGCCTGGGCGAGCTTCTCCTACCCGCAGAACATCCAGCCGGTGAACAACATCCTGGGCTGGTCCTTCTTCATCAACCATGCCGTGACGCTGCTGATGCCGGTCTTCGCCTGGGTCACCACCGACTGGCGCCCCACCCGTCGCGCGCTGTGGCAGGCGCTGGGCTGGTTCCTGCTCTACGTCGTCGTCGCGGTCGTGGCCAACCGACTCACCGGCGGCAACTACTTCTACCAGCGGGAGAAGCCTCTGCTGCCGGGCCTGCCGGGGCCGGTCTACCTGGCGGCGTCGATGGCCGCCACCTTCGCGCTCTTCTGGCTCGGGTATGCGGTCTCTCGCCTCTTCCTGCGCCGCGAGCTCGGTCAGCGGTAGGCGGCCTGGCCGGTGAGCGCCTGGCCGATGACGAGGGTGTGCATCTCCTCGGTCCCCTCGTAGGTCAGCACCGACTCGAGGTTGTTGGCGTGCCGCATGACGGGATACTCGGCCGAGATGCCGTTGGCGCCCAGGATGGTGCGGGCGGTGCGGCAGATCGCGATGGCCTTGGAGACGTTGTTGAGCTTGCCGACGCTGACCTGCTCCGGACGCAGGCCCTTGGTGTCCTTCAGGCGACCGAGGTGGAGGGCCAGGAGGGTGCCGTTGGTGAGCTCCTGGTGCATCTGGGCGAGCTTGTGCTGGGTGAGCTGGAAGCCGCCGATCGGCCGGCCGAACTGCTCGCGGCTGCGGGAGTAGTCCACCGCGGTCTGGAAGGCCGAGCGGGCCGCGCCCATCGATCCCCAGATGATCCCGTAGCGCGCCTCCGACAGGCAGGACAGCGGACCCTTGAGGCCTTTGACCTCCGGCAGCACGGCGTCGGCGGGCAGGCGCACGCCCTCCAGGACGAGCTCGCTGGTGATCGAGGCGCGCAGCGACATCTTGTGGGTGATCTCGGGCGCGGAGAAGCCGGGGGTGTCGGTCGGGACGACGAAGCCGCGGACGGTGGTGCCCTTCTCCTCATCGTCGGCCTGGGCCCACACGACGGCGACGTCGGCGATCGAGCCGTTGGTGATCCACATCTTGGTGCCGTCCAGGACCCAGTCGTCGCCGTCGCGCCGGGCGCGGGTGCGCATCGAGGCCGGGTCGGAGCCGTGGTCGGGCTCGGTCAGGCCGAAGCAGCCGATGGCCTCGCCGGCCGCCATGCGGGGGAGCCACTCCTGCTTCTGCTCCTCGCTGCCGAAGCGCCAGATGGCGAACATCGCCAGCGAGCCCTGCACCGAGACCAGCGAACGCACGCCCGAGTCGGCGGCCTCCAGCTCCAGGCAGGCCAGCCCATACTCCACGGCCGACGTCCCCGCGCACCCGTAGCCCTCCAGGTGCATCCCGAGCAGCCCCAGCTCGCCGAACCGGCGGGCCAGGTCACGGGCGCCGGGGAGCTCACCTGCCTCGTACCAGTCCGCGACGTGCGGCAGCACCGCCTCCTCGCAGAGCTGGCGGACGCTGGCGCGCACCGCCTTCTCCTCGTCGGTGAGGACGGAGTCGATGTCGACGAGATCCAGGGCACGGGCGGCGGGGCTCATGGGCACATTGTGTCGCCCGACCCTCCTCACCCGGCGGGAAGGTGACCGTTGACGGCAGGATGGAGGGATGACGGCAACACACCCTGGTCAGTCCCGCGGCGGTTCGATTCTCGGCACCGAGGTCCGCCGGGTCGAGGATCCCGACCTGCTGGTGGGACGCGGCCGCTTCGTCGACAACATCGACATCGACGACCCCGAGGTGCTGCACGCGGTCTTCGTGCGCAGCCACCTCGCCCACGCCGAGCTCACCGGCGTCGAGACCACGGCGGCGCTCGAGGCGCCCGGCGTCGTGGCCGTGCTGACCGGACAGGACCTGGGGAAGGAGCCGGTCCCGCAGTTCAGCCAGCTCGACGACTCCCTCGGGCGCAGCGCGCTGGCCGTGGACCGGGTGCGCTACGTCGGGGACCCGGTCGCCCTCGTCGTGGCCCGGACCCGCGCCCAGGCCGTGGACGCCGCAGAGCTGGTCGAAGTCGACTACGAGGAGCTGCCGGCCGTCGTCGACATGGAGGAGGCGCTCGCGGAGGATGCGCCCCTGCAGCTGCCCGACTGGGGCTCGAACGTCATCCTGGCCGTCCGCGACGACGAGGACGACGTGCTGGAGGACGCCGCGCGGGTGGTGCGCCTGCGGATGGAGAACAACCGCCTGGCCTCCAGCCCGATCGAGGGCCACGCGATCCTGGTCCGGCCCCGGCTCTCGGGCCAGGCAGAGGTGACCGGGCTGGACACCTGGATGGGCACCCAGCACCCCCACATCTCGCGGTCGCTGATCAGCAAGTGGCTCGGGCTGCCCAAGGACGCGGTCCGCGTCGTCGCGCCGCACGTCGGCGGAGCCTTCGGCGGCAAGGGCGGCGTCATCCCCGAGCACGCCTCGGTCATCCAGGCGGCCCGGCGCCTCGGTCGCCCCGTGCGCTGGACCGAGACCCGCAGCGAGTCGATGCTGTCGATGAGCAGCCGCGGGCAGGTGCAGTACGTCGAGCTCGGCCTCGACGACTCCGCCCGCATCACCGGCATGCGCGCCCGCGTCGTCGGCGACTGCGGCGCGCACGCCGGGTGGGGAGGATCCTTCGCCACAGGATCGACGCGCACGATGAGCGAGGGGAGCTACCGCATACCCCGCCTCCGGTATGACGCGCTCGCGGTGACGACCAACACCGCCCCGACCGGCGCCTTCCGGGGGGCCGGCCGCCCCGAGGCGGCCGCGATGATCGAGCGGATCGTCGACCACGCCGCGCGCGAGGTGGGGCTCCCGCCGGAGGAGTTCCGGCGTCGCAACTTCCTGGCGCCCGAGGACTTCCCGCACGAGGCCAAGTTCGGCAACGCGGTCTACGACACCGGCGACTACGCCAAGGCGCTGGAGGCCGCGCTGGAGGCGGTCGGCGCGGAGGAGGTGCGGACCGAGCAGGCGCGTCGCCGGGAGGCGGGGGAGCCCTGGCAGCTGGGTCTGGGGATCGCCAGCTATGTGGAGATCACCGGCTTCGGGGGCAAGGAGTATGCCGGCATCCGGGTCGGCGACGACGGGACGCTGACCGTGATGGCCGGCACGTCGGCGCACGGGCAGGGGCACGCCACGTCCTTCTCGATGATCGTCGCCGACGAGCTCGGGATGCCGATGGACCGCATCAGCTATGTCCAGTCCGACACCGACGTGGTGCGCTCCGGCGGGGGCACCGGCGGCGCACGCTCGCTCCAGCTGGGCGGCTCGGCCGTCCGGGGTGCCGCGGTCGAGCTGCGGGAGCGGGCCACGCGGGTCGCGGCCGAGCTGCTCGAGGTGGCCGCCCAGGACGTGGTGCTCGAGGACGGGCGCTTCGCGGTCGCCGGCGTGCCCGGGACCGACATCGGCTGGGAGGAGGTCGTGGCCCGGGCCAAGGAGGACGGGGACGAGCTGGCGGTCGACCACGACTTCAAGCAGGACGGCTCGACCTTCCCGTTCGGCACCCACGCCTCCATCGTGGAGGTCGACGTGGAGACCGGCGCGGTCCGGCTGCTGCGGCACGTCGCGGTCGACGACTGCGGGACCGTGATCAACCCGCTCCTGGTCCGTGGCCAGCAGCAGGGCGGCGCGGTGCAGGGGATCAGCCAGGCGCTGTGGGAGGAGTTCCGCTACGACGAGTGGGGCAACCCGGTGACGGGGACCTTCGCCGACTACACGCTGCCGAGCACGGCCGACACGGTCAATCTGGAGACCCACTCCACCGTGACACCCACGGACCGGAACCCGTTGGGCGCCAAGGGGATCGGGGAGGCCGCGACGGTCGGCTCGACCCCGGCCGTGCAGAACGCGGTCATCGACGCCGTCGCCCACCTGGGCGTGCGCCACATCGACATCCCGTGCACCCCCGAGCGCGTCTTCGCCGCGATCCGGGAGGCCGAGGCGGGCACGCACGAGCCCTGGCGGCAGCCGCCGGCGATCTTCGACGACCTGCCCGACACCGAGCAGATCGATGACATCGAGGTCTGAGGACCTGCTCGCCCTCTACGAGGCCCAGCTGCTCTCCCGCGAGCTGGACCTGGCGGCGCGCGACCTGCAGGCCCGGGGCGAGGGCTTCTACACGATCGGCTCGGCGGGCCACGAGTCCAACGCGGCGGTCGCGATGGCGCTGCGGCCGACCGACCCGGCGCTGCTCCACTACCGCTCGGGCGGGTTCTACTGCGCGCGGGCCGCCCAGGTCGAGGGCCACGACGCGGCGCGGGACATCCTGCTGTCGCTGATGGCCTCCGCCGACGACCCGATCTCCGGCGGCCGGCACAAGGTCTTCGGCAGCGTGCCGCTGTCGGTGATCCCGCAGACCTCGACCATCGCCTCGCACCTGCCCCGGGCGGTCGGGCTGGCGTTCGCGCTGGAGCGGGCCCGCCGGCTCGAGGTCGAGCGTGTCTGGCCCGACGACGCTGTCGTGGTCACCAGTCTCGGCGACGCCTCGCTCAACCACTCCACCGCCCAGGGCGCCCTCAACGCCGCGTCCTGGTTGACCCATCAGGGCATCCCCGTGCCCCTGCTGGTCGTGGTCGAGGACAACGGCCTGGGCATCAGCGTCCGCTCCCCGAAGGGCTGGGTCGAGAAGGCGCTGGGACGCCACGGCCTGACCTGCCTCTCCGCCGACGGCTCCGACCCCGAGGGGGTCCTGGCGGTCGCGGCCGAGGCGGCCGACCTCGTCCGCAGCCGCCGCCGGCCCGTGCTCCTGCACCTGCGCACGGTGCGCCTGATGGGGCACGCCGGCAGCGACGTCGAGATCGCCTACCGCACCCAGGCCGAGATCCAGGCCGACCAGGCCCGCGACCCGCTCATCGCGACGAGGCAGGCCCTGCGCGGTGCGGGCCGCACCGAGGATGAGCTGCGCGGACTGGAGGAGCGCACCCGGGCGCGGGTGCTGCATACCGTCGAGGAGCTGTTGCCGGCCCGGCGGATGACGACCTGGACGCAGGTCGTCGCCCCGCTGACGGAACGCCGGCCGGAGGCGTCGCTGGCGGCCGCGGTGAAGGCCGCCGAGGCCGAGCGCCGGATCGTGGCCTTCCCCTCCGGGCTGCCCGAGGACGCCGGGTCGCTGACCCTCGCCGAGTCGCTCAACGCCGCGCTGACCGACCTGCTCGCGGCCCGGGCGGGAGCGGTGGTGCTGGGGGAGGACGTCGCGGCCAAGGGCGGGGTCTACGGCGTGACGCGGGGGCTGCTCGCGCGCTTCGGGAGCCGGCGCGTGCTCGACACGCTGCTGGACGAGCAGACCATCCTGGGCACCGCGCTGGGGGCGGCGCTGGCCGGGCTGCTGCCGGTGGCGGAGATCCAGTACCTCGCCTACCTGCACAACGCCGAGGACCAGCTGCGCGGCGAGGCGGCGACGCTGCGGTTCTTCTCGGCCGGGCAGTTCAGCAACGGGATGGTCGTGCGGATCGCGGGGCTGGCCTACCAGAAAGGCTTCGGCGGGCACTTCCACAACGACAACTCGGTCGCGGTGCTGCGCGACATCCCCGGGATCGTCGTCGCCGTGCCGTCCGGGCCGGCCGAGGCGCCGGGCCTGCTGCGCGCGCTCGCGGGGATGACCGAGGCGGAGGGGCGCGTCGGGGTGCTCCTGGAGCCGATCGCCCTCTACCACCGCAAGGACCTGGCGGCGGGGTATGCGGCTCCCGCCGCCTGGGAGGGGGCGACGCCGGCGCTCGGGGAGTGCGCGCTGCACCGGGCCGACCCCTCGGGTGCCGGGGACGTGCTGGTCGTGACCTTCGGCAACGGGGTGGCGATGACCCGGGCGGCCCTGGCCCGTCCCGAGGCGGCCGACCTCGCCGGGCGGGTCGACCTGCTCGACCTGCGCTGGATCGCGCCGCTGCCGGAGGCGGACCTGCTGAGGCGAGCTGCCGCATACCCCGCGGTGCTGGTGGTCGACGAGACCCGCCGCAGCGGAGGGGTCTCCGAGGGCGTGCTCGCGGCGCTGGCCGACGGCGGGTATGCCGGGCGCGTGGCGCGGGTGTGCAGCGTCGACAGCGTGATCCCGCTCGGGCCGGCCGCGGCGACGGTGCTGCTGTCGGAGGAGGATGTCGTGGCCGGGTTGCGGCGTCTGGTGGGGCCTGCTGTGGGAGGGTGACCGGCATGACCAAGGAGGTCCCGGACCGGGCGGACGTCGTCGTGATCGGCGGTGGCGTGATCGGGCTGAGCGCCGCCTATCACCTGGCGTGCGCGGGCTCGGACGTGGTGCTGCTGGAGCAGGACACGTTCGGGTCGGGATCGACGTGCAAGGCGGCCGGTGGGGTGCGGGCGCAGTTCAGCGACGAGGTCAACGTGCGGCTGGCGCAGCGGTCGTTGGAGGTCTTCGGGCGGTTCGAGGAACTGTATGGGCAGGCGATCGACCTGCACCGGGTGGGCTATCTGTTCCTGCTCGACGACGCCCAGGACGTGGCCGACTTCGAGCGGGCGGTGGCGCTGCAGAACTCGCTGGGCGTGCCGACGCGGATGATCGATCCGGGGGAGGCCGGGCGGTTGTCGCCGCTGATCAGCACGGAGGGGTGAAGCGCCCCAGGTTCTGTGCCGCTCCTATACGGGTTGCGGCTCTCGGTTGAGGGTCGCGTAGTGGGCGTTCTCGTACTCCACTGGGGACATCATGCCAAGGCTGCCGTGGAGGCGTCGCTGGTTGTACCAGTCGACCCAGGCAGCGGTGGCGTACTCGACGTCCGCGATGGTCTTGTAGGGCCCGTCGCAGAAGACGGTGGTGCGGATGCACTCGGTCTTGTACAGGCCGATGGCGCTCTCCATCAAGGCGTTGTCGAACGCATCACCGACCGAGCCGATGGAGGGTCGCAGGCCTTCCAGGGCCAGGTGCTCGGTGAATCGCAGCGAGGTGTACTGCGACCCGGCGTCCGCGTGGCAGATCAGGCCGGGTGCGACGGGGTGCCCGTCGTGGTCACGCTGCCAGATCGCCATCCGCAGCGGGGTCATCACCAGGTCGACCTCCTTGGTCGTGGCAGCGTGCCAGGCCACGATCCGCTGGGCGAAGACGTCCAGGACGAACGCGACGTACACCCACCCGGTCCAGGCCCGGACGTAGGTGAAGTCCATCACCCAGGTCTGGTTCGGGCAGGTGGCGGTGAAGTCGCGATCCAACAGGTCGCCAGCGCGCCGCCCGTCCTTGGTGGGGATCGTGGTCCGGATGCCCTTGTCGCGGCGGAGGCCGGACAGGCCCAGGGCGCGCATCGCCCGGTCGACCGCCCCGGCCGAGGCGTCGGGCAGGCCGCTGCGGCGGACCAGCGCGGTCATCTTGCGTCGCCCGTACAGCCCTTCCGGGGCTAGCTGACGGGCGCCGGTGCGGGTGTTGGTGGTCCAGGCCAGGTCGCGCACCAGGTCCATCACCAGAGCATCGGTGTGCGTGCGGGCCGAGGGCTGGCGGGAGTTGTTCTTCCAGGCCCGGTAGGTGCGCGCGGCGACCTGCAGGCCCTGCTCGCGCAGGACCCGGCAGATCGACTCGACCGCGTGCCCCTGGGCGCGCTGGGCGTCGATGAACGCCATGATCATCGGTTCCGGGGGTCGAGCTCCCCCACGAAGAAACTCGTGGCCGCCTTCAGGATGGCCACGTCCTCACGCAGCCGCCGGTTCTCGGCCTTCAGCTTCTTGATCTCCGCCTGCTCGGCCGTGGTGGTCCCTGGCCGGTCGCCGGCATCGATCTCGGCCTGGGCGACCCACCGCCGCAACGATTCCTTGCCCACTCCTTCCTGCCGGGAGACCGCCAGCACGGCCGCGGTCATCGTCGGGTACTCGTTGCGGTGCTCCAGCACCAACCGCACAGCCCGAGCCTTCAGCTCGGGATCGATCTTCTTCGGCATGACATGCATCCTTCCGGACTCGAAAGGAAGCGGCATCAAACCTGGGGCGCTTCA